>NC_008260.1:1933750-2260000 GCF_000009365.1 Alcanivorax borkumensis SK2
ATACCGGCGTTATTGGCATGGCTTTCCCTGCTACTTCCGTTGGAACTATCGCTGCCCATGCTCGCCGCCGGGCTTATGTTCGTGTGGGGCACAGAACAGATGGTATTCAATGACACACTCCCCACTTGGTATCGACACCTAAGGCATCAACTCACCGCCGCCGCCGTTATCGCCGTCCTGATCGGTTGGGCTGCCACTATGTTCTGGATGCTATAAAGGGCGCATTGCTTCTAACCGCCAATTTTCGGCTTTTTACAAAACAACAGATGCTGATAGGGGGCCAGCCATGGCCGGCTCTGTCCGCCCCCGCTACACTGTCAATCCGTTATAGGGAGATTCGGGAATATGAAAAACCATTGGGATTCACATGGCCCCTTTTCACTAGGGATATTGTTCTTTTTGCTTTGCGCTCTGTCTGCACCGGTTACCAGCGCCCCGCTCCCTCCCAAGTACCTCACCAATACCTCACCCAATTACCATGACGACATTCATCCTATTTTCGAAAAGAAATGTTTAGCCTGTCATGGCTGCTATGACGCCCCCTGCCAATTGAAACTTGAAGCGGTAGAAGGCCTAGACCGGGGGGCCAGCAAGAAAAACGTTTACGATGGGGCTCGTACTCAAACCATCTCCCCAACGCGCTTGTTCAAGGATGCACAAACCACGGCACAATGGCGTGACAAGGGCTTCTATTCTGTCATCGACAGCACCTCTGGCCTGCAGGATTCTTTGCTTTATCAAATGCTGGCGTTAGGAAAAAAACACAGTTTTAAACCGAACCAGAAACTTCCAGACGATATTGTCTTGGGCCTAGCTCGGCAGAACGAATGCCCCGCACCAGATGAATTCGATGACTATGCCGAAAGTCACCCCATGGAAGGCATGCCATTGGCGGTCGCAGGGCTGACCGACAGCGAATTTACGACCATCCGTCAATGGTTGGAGCAAGGGGCCCCTTTGGAGCCTAAAATAATTACTCCCACCAACGAAGAGCAGCAACTGATTGCCGACTGGGAAGCTTTTCTCAACCAAAGAGACCTAAAACACCAGCTGGTGGCCCGCTGGCTATACGAACACCTTTTTCTTGCCCACCTGTACCTGGACAAAGGTCAAGACAGCAAGCCGGCACATTTTTTTAAACTTCATCGCTCTAGCACCCCTCCCGGGGAGCCGATTAAGCCAGTAGCCACCGATCGCCCCAATGGCATGCCACCGGAAAATTTCTGGTACCGTATTGCACCTGTGCCCGGCACCTTAGTGCACAAAACACACATTACCTTTGGCCTAGCCAAGGACAAACTGGCTAGGACCAAAGAGCACTTCTTCAGCACTGACTGGAGCGTGGAAACGTTACCAGGCTATGGCTACGAACAACGTGCCAATCCCTTTGTTACCTTTTCCGCTATCCCAGCCCGGGCCCGCTACCAGTTTATGCTGGATGAAGCCGAATACTTTGTTCGTACCTTCATTCGCGGTCCGGTTTGTCGCGGGCAAGTAGCCACCGATGTAATTCGCGATCATTTCTGGGCCGTGTTTCAGGCCCCGGAACAGGACCTTTACATCACCGATAACAATTACCGCGCGCAAGTCAGTGATCTGTTGGGCTTACCCGGTCAAGACGATGACCTATTGGCTTTAGGGCCACAGTGGCTCAAGTACAGTGAAAAACGTAACGACTACCTGAAAGCTCGCAAACAGGCCTATGGCACCAATAAACCCAAAGGCCCAGATTGGGATTCATTGTGGGATGGCGATGGGGATAATCGCAATGCACTACTAACCATCTTCCGTCACCACGATAACTCCTCGGTACGCAAAGGCCTGATCGGCGACTTGCCTTTAACGACCTGGGTGATGGATTACCCGTTATTCGAACGCAGCTATTACAACCTAGTGGTTAACTTTAATGTTTTCGGATCCGTGTCCCATCAGGCGCAGACTCGCCTCTACTTTGATCTGATCCGTAATGGCGCAGAACAGAACACGCTCCGCTACCTCCCAGCAAAACTGCGCCAACTCGTGTTGGCCAACTGGTATCAAAACACCGGGAAACTGCGGTTGGCGATCAGTTATGAATCCGTAGATACGGATCTGCCCACGAGTATCCAGTTCGATACCAGCACCCCAATGAACGAGTTCAACAATAATCTGCTGATTAAATTTGCCAAACTAAACGCCCGCCCAGACCCGATAAACCGTTGTGACGGTGAAAACTGCCAACGGCCCAATGTCTCTGCCTGGAAACAGGACGCAGACCACATCCTCAGCAGTATCTCTTCACGGCGCGCGGCCAACCTGCAAGCCGTCAATTTCATGCCGGAAGTCAGCATGATCCACGTAAGGGGCAACAAGGGTGAACAGGAAATCTATTCCTTATTCCGAAACCGGGCACACACCAATGTCGCGTTCATGATGGGTGAATCTCTGCGCTACCAACCGCCACTGGACACCTTAACCCTGTATCCCGGCGTCTTGGCGAGCTATCCCAACTTCATGTTCCTGGTGCAGGAAGATCAGCTGCAAGCTTTCGTTACTCAAATGGAAGCGGTGAAAACGGAGAAAGATTTTACCGAACTAGTGGATGCCTATGGTATTCGCCGCACTCACCCTGAGTTTTGGCAATACTTCCATGCGCTGAACCAGTATCTGGAAAAGCACGAGCCAACCCAGGCTGGCATTCTCGATATGAACCGGTACGAAAACCTTTGAAAAAACTGCATCAGCAGCAATAACAAGACCACGCGGGAGGGATGAGTGCCATACGGCAGCTGCCCTCTCCGTGTGATCTAATTGAAAGTAACACATTGAGCAGGAGACATTTTTCCTCCGAAAAAAACAGATTGCCGTGCTTATTCCGCAATCTCTGCCGTAAACGGCTTTTGCTTTTTTCTTTAAAACAACACATCTAATGTGGCCCGCTACTATTGCCCCTTACCTCCCATACCCTCTAATCCTACCAATGGCTAGGCCTGTGGCGCCGGGCTGTTGCCACTATGCCCGGCCAGCCAGTCACACTGGTCAATGTGGCTCTGCCCCATCTCGCCATAATCGAGTGCAATCCATAGACACAACAATGAGGTTTCACCATGGCGAGAAATGCAGTGGGGTATGCGCTAACCGCGCTTAACCGCCTGGCCTGCTCGGAAGTACTCGACAAGATCGGCATGCGCAAAAGTGTCGAACGGCTTGCCTACACCCTCACCAAAAGCGGGTTCCAGGTACTCACCACCACCGCCCGTGCGTTCAAATCGGCTAGCTCAGGCAACAAGCCCCAGCGCCTGGCCGCGCCCGGCCATACCCGCGATCTGTTCGACCTTGGCATTACCGACGAACAACAGATGATCCGCGACAGCGTTCAAGGCTTTGCCATGGACGTGCTGCGTGAGCAGGCCGAACACGCCGACGCCGCACAGCAGACTAGTGATGAGGTTATTGGTCAGGCTCAAGAGTTGGGCCTTAACTTCTTCGCGGTACCGGAAGCGCTCGGGGGTGCAGCCACCGAGAGATCCACCGTTACCAGCATGCTGCTGGCAGAAGACCTGGCCCACGGCGACATGGGCCAAGCGGTAGCGATTCTTGCTCCCATGGGCGTGGCCAATGCCCTGACCCAGTGGGGCACCGCGCAGCAACAAGACAAATATCTAAGCAGCTTCGCGGAAGAAAATCCGCCCAAAGCTACCATTGCTGTATGCGAGCCGCGTCCCTTGTTCGACCCAATGGTGCTGGCCACCACCGCACGCAAAGATGGCAACGATTACATTCTTAACGGGGAGAAATCTCTGGTGCCATTGGCGGCCGAAGCAGAAATCTTCCTGATAGCGGCACAAACCGATAGCGGCCCGGCTGTGTTCATTGTGGAAGGTGGCAACGACGGGCTCACTGCCGGTAACGATCCCTCCATGGGCATCCGCGCCAGCAGCCAACGCCCACTGAAACTGGACGAGGTCCGCATCCCAGCAGACAACCGTTTGGGCAATGACGATTTTGATTATCGCGCTTTTGTAGATCTGGGCACTCTAGCCTGGTGTGCCATGACCATTGGCACGAGCCAGGCGGTACTCGATTACGTTGGCCCCTACTGCAACGAACGCACCGCCTTTGGCGAACCCATCAGCCACCGTCAATCTGTGGCATTCATGATCGCCGATATGGCCATCGAATTAGATGCCATGCGCATGCTCACCTACCGCGCCGCCAGCCGTGCCGAACAGGGCAAAAGCTTCCAGCGAGAAACCCACCTGGCGCGTACCTTAGTCAAAGATAAAGCCATGAAAATCGGTACCGACGGCGTGCAACTGCTCGGTGGCCACGGCTTCACTAAAGAGTACCCGGTGGAACGCTGGTATCGGGATCTGCGTGCTGTGGGTATCGCCTTCGGCGGCCTGCACCTGTAAGGAGGGAGACAACCATGAATATTGAAATTCCCAAGAAGTTTAAACCCCTAATTAACAACGCCTATCAGGTAGCCCAAAGCACTCTCCGTCCGCTGTCGCGCAAGTATGACCGCGGTGAGCACGAATATCCGAAAGAATTGGATATGCTCGCCTCGGTATTGGATGGCTTTAACGAAGGCGACCCGGCCAATTCCGCTGGCGCCGCCACCACCGGTAGCGGCAAGGTGCAGGATGACGGCAGCGTCAAAAATGGCGCTAACATGGGCGTATGCTTGGGTGCCATGGAAATGTGCTACGGCGATACCGGCTTCCTGTTGGCCATGCCCCGCCAGGGTCTAGGTAACGCGGCCATCGCGGCCGTAGCCAACGACGAACAACTGGAACGCTTTAAAGGCAAATGGGCCGCCATGGCCATCACCGAGCCCGGCTGCGGCTCCGACTCCGCAGCCATTCGCACCACCGCTAAACAGGACGGCGACCACTACATTCTCAATGGTGAGAAAATTTTTGTGACCTCCGGAGAGCGCGCCGACTGCGTGGTGGTATGGGCCTCACTGGACCCAAAGCTGGGCCGCGCGGCCATCAAGTCTTTCGTCGTAGACTGGGGCACCCCGGGCATGGAACTGGCACGCCTTGAGAAGAAGCTCGGCATCCGTGCTTCCGACACCGCAGCGATTAATTTTGTGGACTGCCGGGTACCGGCAGAAAATCTGCTCGGCACCCCGGAGATCGACACCAAGAAAGGCTTTGCGGGTGTCATGGAGACCTTCGACAATACACGCCCGCTGGTGGCGGCCATGGCCATTGGTTGTGCCAAGGCCTCCCTAGAGCGCATCAAGGAGTTGCTCAAAGACAGCATCAACTACGATTACAGTAAACCGGTAGACAACTGCTCCGCAGTAGAAGCGGAAATTTACAAGATGGAAGCTGACTGGGAAGCGGCCTATTGGCTTGCTGTGAAGGCGGCATGGATGGCCGACAATAAGAAAGCCAACACCTTGGAGGCCTCCATTTCAAAAGCCAAGGCCGGGCGTGTTGGTAATGCCATTACTTTACGCTGTGTGGAATTAGCAGGCAGTTTGGGTTACACCGAAGATGAATTGCTAGAAAAGTGGGCCCGTGATTCAAAAATCCTAGATATCTTTGAAGGCACCCAACAAATTCAACAACTCGTTATCGCTCGCCGTATATTGGGGCTTAGTTCCAAAGAATTGAAGTAACATTGCCCGAGCAATACCTTCTGATAAAAAGCCGTTTCTGATATTAGTCAGAAGCGGCTTTTTTGATTAACCGAATATAGAAGGCATAACCTTGCTGCACTCCGACATTATTCAAACAGCAACGAGGCGGGGAATGGCGGGTGGGGAGTGGCGTCACTCCAAGACAGCGATAACAGCTAAATACTTTATTAAGTCATCAACCGTAAAGAGCCCATAGATTTACTGCCATTACATACCCCTGGTACTTGGTACCCTTATATTTCAAAAAAATGCGCCAACCGACTTTGCATCATCGACTCCGCATGGCAAAACCGACGGCGGCCTTCGCGTTCAACCCGAATTAAACCCGCATCAGACAATGCCCGAACATGATGAGATACCGTTGACGCACCAATATTTAATCGTTGCATGAAATCCCCAAAGGCACAGCCTGTCGGCACATTGGCAAGGTCCGCCTGACCATGCTCGCGGCAATGATCCACAATAACCTGATAGATCCTCAACCGATTGGGGTTCGACAGTGCACGAAAGGCTGCAGCAAGCTGATCCGCCGTCACCGTGTCTTCCTGTGCCAAAACCCACACCCCCCACGAGAAACAGTTTGACGATTATAAAACTAGCTTATAGTTTGACCACCATCAAACTATACCGTTGCGGCAAACCTTGCCGTCACAGTTAGTCACCACCGGAGAAAACACTGTGAGCCACGCTGATACCCTGAGCCAGACTCTGACACTACCCTGCGGCGTTACCCTACCCAACCGCTTCGGTAAATCCGCCATGAGCGAAGCACTGGGCACTATCGATAATCATGTTACTCCGAAGCTGGAACGTCTCTATGCCCGTTGGGCAAAGGGCGGCACCGGCCTGAATATTACCGGAAACATCATGATTGATCGCCGCCATACCGGTGAGCCAAACAATGTGGTGGTGGAAGATGAGCGTGACATGCCACTACTAAAGCGTTGGGCAGAGGCAGGCAAATCTCAGGGCGGCGCTATCTGGGTGCAACTGAATCATCCCGGCAAGCAAATCCCTCGTATGCTGGCCAGCGGCGATACCCTCTCTCCTTCTGCCGTACCCTTTGGCAAGGAACTGAAAAGTGCCTTTAAAACTCCCCGCGCGCTGACTGAAGAAGAAATTCAAGACATCATCCAACGTTTTGCCCGCACCGCCAGCATCTGTAAGAAAGCCGGTTTCACCGGCGTACAAATTCACGGTGCCCATGGTTATTTGGTAAGCCAATTCCTGTCCGGCCACCATAACCGTCGCACAGACCAATGGGGCGGCTCATTGGAAAATCGCATGCGCTTCCCACTGGAAATCTATCGCGCTATTCGTAAGGAGGTGGGTGAGGGCTACCCGGTAAGCATCAAGCTCAACTCCGCCGATTTTCAGCGCGGGGGCTTCAGCGAAGAAGAATCCATGACCGTAGCCAAAACCCTCGCGGATGAAGGCCTAGACCTGCTGGAAATTTCCGGCGGCAACTACGAAAACCCGGTCATGGCAGGCGCCAAAGGCGTGCGCGAAAGCACCGTCAACCGGGAAGCCTACTTCCTCGATTACGCCAATGAAATTCGCAAGCGGGTTTCCGTTCCGCTGATGGTTACCGGAGGCTTCCGCTCGGCCAAAGCCATGGCCGAAGCCGTAAATAGTGGCGCGACCGACGTCATCGGCATTGCTCGTCCTCTAGCCGTTGAACCCGACCTACCCAACGCCATTCAAGCTGGCCGAGAAGGTGTTGTCAGCCGCGTCACCCCGCGTAAAACCGGCATTAAAGCCATTGATGAAATGGCCATGATGGAAGTGTCCTGGTATACCCGTCAGCTACACCGCATGGGTGCCGGCAAAGAGCCCAAACCAAACGAAAGCGTATTACTCGCCCTGTTCAAGGTTATCGCAACCATGGGCGTTGGCAGTTTCAAGACCCGCCGGTTACGGGCCAACATCTGAACGGACAGCTGCAAGAAAATGATGCGCATGGATGGCGCACATTTTTTATCAATCGCTGACATAAAAAGCCCCGAATATCGGGGCTTTTTATGTTCCTGTTCGCTTACAGCTTGTCGGGGCGCTTAAAGCTTCGCAGCCACTTCCGCCCCTTGCTTTATTGCGCGTTTGGCATCCAGTTCAGCGGCCAAATCTGCACCACCAATCAAGTGGAAATTGCTGCTGTCTTCCTTGTACAACTCTCGCAATGATTCTTGGCCGGCACACAGAATGACGTTATCCACGTCGAGCACTCGGCTTTCTTCACCGATCTTGATGTGCAGGCCCGCATCATCAATTTTTTCGTAGCTGCAGTTCTTCAGCATTTCCACGTTACGGGATTTCAGTGTGGCACGGTGCACCCAACCAGAGGTTTTGCCCAGATCTTTACCCAATGGCGTAGGCTTGCGCTGCAGCAGGGTAATCTGGCGTGCCGGCTTTTCAGGGGCGGGTTCAACCAGGCCACCAGCGGTATCGCCGGCCATGTCCACGCCCCACTCTTTCATCCATTCCGGTAACGGCTGCTCGCCTTCACGGGGATGTTCGGCCAAAAATTCAGACACATCGAAACCGATACCGCCGGCACCGATGACTGCCACTTTTTCACCTACTTTGGCTTTGCCACGCAACACATCCACATAGGACAACACCTTGGGATGATCCACACCAGGAATGTCCGGCGTACGCGGCAGAACACCGGTGGCAATAACAATTTCGTCAAAGCCCGCCGCTTCAAGATCGGCGATTTCCACCCGGGTGTTCAACTTCGTGGTGACACCGGTGGTTTCCAACTTTTTGCTGAAATAACGAATGGTGTTGTGAAATTCTTCTTTACCTGGGACCACCTTGGCCATATTGAACTGGCCACCGATTTCCCCCGCCTGATCAAACAACGTCACCGCATGGCCACGCTCTGCCGCCACCGTGGCACACGACAAGCCCGCCGGGCCAGCACCAACGACGGCAATTTTTTTCGGCTTTGCCGTTTTAAGGTACAACAACTCGGTTTCATGGCAGGCACGGGGGTTTACCAGGCAGGAAGCCCGCTTAAGCTGGAACGTATGGTCAAGGCACGCTTGGTTACAGGCGATGCAGGTATTGATCTCATCCGCCTTGCCTTGTTCGGTTTTCTTGACGAAATCCGGGTCCGCCAGCAATGGGCGCGCCATGGACACGGCATCTGCCTGGCCAGCGACCAAAATCGCTTCTGCCACATCCGGGTCATTAATGCGATTGGAGGCCACCACCGGAATCGAGACCACCTCTTTCACTTGCCGTGTCGCTTCCACAAAGGCGGCGCGGGGAACAGACGTGACGATGGTGGGCACGCGTGCTTCGTGCCAGCCAATACCGGAATTGAGTAAGCTTGCACCCGCCGCTTCCACTTCCTTAGCCAGCGCTAACACTTCTTCACGGGTCGCCCCGTCCGGCACCAGATCGACTACGGAAATACGGAACATCACAATGAAATCGTCACCGCATTGCTTGCGTACTTCACGAACAATTTCCACAGGGAAACGGCGACGGTTTTCGGCACTGCCACCGTATTTGTCAGTGCGTTTGTTGGTACACGGCGCAGTGAACTGATTGATCAAATAGCCTTCGGAGCCCATGATTTCCACACCGTCATAGCCGGCTTTCTTGGCCAGCAATGCCGTGTGAGCAAAATCCTTGACCGTCTGCTCCACCTCCTTGGTGGACATAGCCTTGGGCTTGAAAGGGTTGATCGGGCTTTTAATCGCCGAAGCCGAACGAGAGAATGGATGATAGCTATAACGGCCTGCATGGAGAATTTGCAGGGCAATTTTGCCTCCTTCCTGGTGTACAGCATCGGTCACCTTGCGGTGATTACGTACATCGAAGCGGCTGTTGAACAACCCGGCAAATGGATAGAACCACGCTTTTTTGTTGGGGTTAAAACCGCCCGTCACGATCAAGCCAACCCCCCCGCGGGCCCGCTCGGCAAAATAGGCCGCCAGCTTGGGGAACTGCCAAAAACGGTCTTCAAGACCCGTATGCATAGACCCCATGATCACCCGATTCTTGATTTGGGTATGCCCCAGATCCAGCGGGGAAAGCAGATTGGAATAGCGGTTGGCTGTCATGGTGTTGTCTCCAAAGGCATCTGCACCACAGATGGCTACGCGTTGATTAATCTGGACAGTGTCAAGCTTAGGCGTTATTTTGACAGTGTCAAGATGGCACGAGAGACAATTCACCTTACCCAGCCTACAAGCATCTCTATGCCGTCTGCATAAGACACAAAGTCAATATATCGCCTAAAGACAGGACACGCATGACCCAAAGCCCTCGCTACCACCATGGAGACCTGCATGACACCCTACTGCAGGAAGCCAACACCCTGCTCAATGAGCAGGGCATAGAAGGGTTGTCACTGCGCAAGCTGGCCGAACGAGCCGGGGTTTCGCGTACTGCGCCCTACCATCATTTCCGCGACAAGAATGCACTACTGTGCGCGCTTGCCGCCCAAGCCTTTGCGCAGCTGGACACCATTATTGAGCACCAGCTAGAAGCCGCCGCCAGCAAACCAGACATCCAGGCTTTCGTAGTCGAATACCTGCGTTTCGCCACCGAAAACCCAGAACAATATGAGCTGATGTTCGGGCGCACCATCTGGAAAAGCGGCAACCCCACAGACGATCTGAAAGCGGTGGCTTACCGCAGCTTTCGTCGCTATGCCGAAGGGTTACAGCCTCTGGTTAAGGGGCGCCTGCCCACTGACACAGACCCCCTGCGGGTGGCTCAGGCCAGCTGGGCGACTATCCACGGCCTCTGCAAGTTGTTCATTGATGGGGTCTATGTAAACCGGGACGACATGGAAGCGGTGAGCCAGCAGGCGGTATCGCTGATTATGGCGGCGCTCAAATAAGGTTTATCGCGAGATTAGTGCAATGGTATAAACGGAGCGTCTTTCTCTCTGGCGTGTAAAGAGTCAAGTTCCCCAGAAGCCAAGCGGAGATCCCTTTCTAGGGTCTCCGCCCTAAAGCAACACTGAACGCTTGCCTGCAAACGATGCCGGGTTCTGGCATCAGCGATTACTGGCCAAGAACGTTGTCAGTGCCTTGATGTAATCTTCGAACGCTTCGTACTGTGGCACATGGCCAATACCGTCCAGTTCCACCAAGCTTGCCTCCGGGATGCTCTGTGCCGCTTGCCGACCCAGCGCGCCATATAACCCCAACTTATCCTGCATTGCTTCAGGAGCGCGATTGCTACCCAATGCGGTGCGGTCACGATTACCAATAATCAGCAGGGTTGGCACGGCCAGGCGGTCAAATTCATGCACCACCGGCTGGCTATAAATCATGTCGTAGGTCAGGGCTGAGTTCCAGGCAATCAACGGATAGTCAGGGCCGCGAATCCAGCCTTGCTGCAACGCCAGTAACGGCTCGTAATCCGCTTTCCACTGACCATCAAAATAACTGCGCGTCATGTACGCTTTAACCTTCTCGGGGGTTTTCTTCAGCTCCCCTTCATACCAAGCATCCACGGACTGCCAAGGTACCTGTTTTTGTTTCCAGTCTTCCAGGCCAATGGGATTGACCAGTGTCAGCGAGTCTGTGCGCTGCGCAAACATCAGCGCAAAACGGGTGGCAAGCATGCCACCCATGGAGTGACCGACAACAGAGGCCCGCTCTATCTCGAGGGAATCCAGCAGCCGGCGAGTCTGATCCGCCAGCACCTGAAAGCTGTACTGAAAACGGTCCGGCTTGGACGATTTACCAAACCCGATCTGGTCGGGCACCACCACGCGATACCCTTGTTCCAGCAACGCATCCATGGTGCTTTTCCAGTACGCCCCGGAGAAGTTCTTGCCGTGCAGTAACAGGACCGTTTCGCCATTGGCTTTTTGCGGCTGCACGTCCATGTAGGCCATCTCCAGGCGCTGCTGCTGATCGGCAACGGTTAACCTCTGAACCGGGTAGGGATAGGCATACTCGCTGAGCTGTGCATCCAGAGCCACAGGCTCTGCCAAGGCCACACAACTCAACAACAGGCAAAGCAGCACAGCCAGCCCCCTACTCCATTGACGCTGCATGGACTCCCCCTTCATGACCTCTCCTGCTCAAATATGTATATGAATATTCACCCGTGGTGAATGCACATCACGCTTTCCGTTCTCTCTGAAAACCAGTGCTTTCACTGTGCGAAGCAGGCAAGCGTAAGCAAACTCGCAAGCCGCCCAGTGAACTATCATCCAGCACCAATGAGCCGCCATAGGCCGCCACCGTATCACTGACAATGGATAGCCCCAGCCCATGGCCGGCGGCGTGCTCATCCAAGCGCAGCCCCCGTTGCAAAACCTGATTCTGACGCTCCGCCTGAATGCCGGGGCCATCATCCTCCACACACAGAATCAACTGTCTGTGTCCGTCGTCACCCATGTCGCTCTTCGCGATCACCTTGACACGTTGATTTGCCCATTTAAAGGCGTTATCCAACAGGTTGCCCAACACTTCCAGCATGTCATCACGGTCAAACGGCTGGGCCGGCAGCGGCGCCATGTCCAGATGGATGTCCAGATCCCGCTGGTGGGCCTGCTCCAGCGTGCCAAGCAGCAAGGGAATATCCTCCGCCGGACAAAACCGGTTACGGGTTGTCACTCCGGCCGCGACCCGAGCGCGCCCTAGAGCACGACGAATATTGGCTTCCATCTGCCCCAGCTGCTCGGTCAGCATGGCGTATAGCGCCGGATCAGACGCGGCCAGCTCCTGTGTGCAGCGGTTTTTGAGAATGGCGAGCGGGGTTTTCAGTGCATGCCCCAAGTCGCCCAGGGCATGGCGGGAGCGCTGTAGCTGTTGCTCTGTATGGCGCTGCAGGCGATTGATCTCCACCACCAAAGGATGCAATTCCAGCGCTACCTGTTCGTTCAACTCATGGCGTTCACCGCCGCGCAGCTGTTCGATTTCATCCCGCGCCCGGCGCAGGGGCGCCAACCCCCGGCGTAATAGCCACTGCTGAATACCCGCCAGCAGCAGCAACACTACCACCCAGGCCACCAACACCACGGTGCGCGTCTGGTTATAGGTTTTCAGAACCGGCGTGTAATCCTGAGCCACCACCACGGTGACAGCCTGCCCTTCTTTTTGGTACTCACCACGAAAACGCAATAGTTGCTGATCCGCCGGCCCGGGTTGCAAATCAGGGTGTACGCCCACTTGCGAAGGCGCTGCCAATTGCTGATCCCACAACGAACGGGAACGCCAGCGCTGCTCGCCCAGCAACACCACAAAATAACGCCCAGACAAGGGGCGCCGATAGGCGGGATGCAGACGTGTCGTATCCAAACTCAAGTGGCCTTGCGGGCCAGCCACTAATGCCGCCAGCACCCCAGCGGCGTCATCGCGCAATTGCAGGCTCAGGGTCTGGCGTTGATCGCGCTCCAGCCACCACAGCGTTCCTTGGATGATCAAACCACCTGCCAGCAGCAAGCTGACGAACAGGCTGATTCCCAGCCGGCGGCCCATGGATCTCATTGTGCTTTACCGGTAAAAACGTAGCCTTGGCCACGGCGGGTTTCAATCACAGTTTTACCCAGCTTGCGGCGCAGGCGATTCACATGCACTTCCAGCACATTAGAATCGCGGTCGCTTTCGTTATCGTACAAGTGAGAAGCCAGCTGCCCTTTCGAGAGTAACCGGTCAGGGTTATGCATGAAGTAACGAAGCATTCGAAACTCCGCGCCAGTCAACCTAATTTCCTCTTCCCCTGACCAGACGCTGTGTCGATTTTCATCCAACGTAAAGGTGCCCGCGGTAAGCTGAGATGTATTGGCGCGGCCATGAGTGCGTCGCAACAAAGCCTGCACCCGTAATAACAACTCGTCCGGATGAAACGGTTTGGCCAGGTAGTCATCGGCACCGCTCTGCAAACCTTCAATGCGTTCAGCCCAGCTATCACGGGCGGTGAGAATTAGCACAGGGACCGCCTGCCCTTCTACACGCCACTGCTCAAGCACCTGCAGGCCATCCAGGCCCGGCAATCCCAGGTCCAGAATCACCAGATCGAACGGATCATCATTGAGTGCCGGCAAGGCATCACGGCCATCCGCCAACCAATCCACCGCGTAGCCATGTTCGCGAAGCATGGGCATAAGTTGATCCGCCAACGCAATACTGTCTTCCACCAACAGGATGCGCATCAGTCGTCACGCTCGTCATCAAGAACCTGGCCGGTGCGGGCATCCATCTCAATCTCACGGACCACCCGGTCTCCGGTCAGTAATTCAATCTCATAGATCAACTGGCCATCGTCGCGCTCCAGTTCAACCTCCAGCACACGCCCTTGTGGATAGCGCAGCTTCAGGGTTTCCAACAAAGAGGAAAACGCCACAATTTCGCCCTGCTGACGTAACTGCAAGGCCTCATCCTGGCTAATGTCATCAGCCGCACTGGACAATGAACACACGCAAAGCAGGGCGACAAGTATCGCCCTGCTGTTACGTGGCCGCTGACCCGGCAAGGTGTGAACAAGCAAGGACTCAGTCCTTCTCTTCGCCCAGCACATCACCGTTGCTGGCATCAATGTCCAGTTCCCACTCCACGCCCTGCGGGTCGCGCAGCTCAACCTGGTAGAGGTAACGGCCATACTCGTTTTCCAGCTCCGTATCGGTGATTTTCGCATCAGGGTGCTTGTCTAATGCTACCTTATCGAGTTTATCCAGCGACTGGATAGTCCCGTCCTTCACTAGCGAATCGATCTTGCTATGAGGCACGTCATCAGCTTGCAGCACACCGACAGAAGCCACACCCAATACGGCGGCAATCAAGGTTGTCTTGGTCAAAGTCATGTTTACTCTCCTTTTCGTTGAGGTCGGGTGAACCATAACGGGCCAAGCTGAATGGAACCTGAATGCAGGCTGACACCGACCTGAACCCACCGGCAGGATTTGCACACGCCTTCCCTGACCCACCAATACCCTTCTATCGCTTAACACCTCTCGCTCTATGAATAACTCAGAGGAGAACCCGACATAACCACCACACCGGCCAGATCGCCTGAAACAACGACACGAGGAATCTATTGAGGATTAACGCGGGGCCGAGAGAAAGAGAGGGCGAGTGTCATCGCACTCTCCTGTTACGAGAACCCTGAGGCAGCCGCAGGGCGGTATAAAGAACGGCATAAAAAAACCGGCCACTTGGCCGGTTTTTTTATTAGCAAAAGGGAGGATTACTTCTCGATAATCGCAACCACACCCTGGCCACCAGCAGCACACACGGAGATCAGTGCGCGGCCGGAGCCTTTTTCGTTCAGCAACTTGGCCGCGTTGGCGATAATACGGCCACCGGTGGCAGCGAACGGGTGGCCCGCAGCCAGTGAGGAACCTTTCACGTTCAGCTTGCTGCGATCGATACTACCCAATGCCTTCTTGCGGCCCAGGCGCTCTTTGCAGAAGCTTTCATCTTCCCATGCTTTCAGGGTAGACAGTACCTGAGAAGCGAAGGCTTCATGGATTTCATAGAAATCGAAGTCCTGCAGGCTCAAGTCAAGCTTGTCTAGCATGCTTGGCACCGCATACGCCGGCGCCATCAACAGGCCTTCTTTTTTACCAATGAAGTCTACCGCTGCAGCTTCGCCGATAGTCATGTAAGCCAACACGGGCAAACCACGCTCTTTAGCCCACTCTTCAGAAGCCAACAAAACAACAGACGCTCCGTCAGTTAGCGGGGTGGAGTTGGCCGGGGTCATTGTGCCGTTAGGACCACCAAAGCAAGGCTTAAGAGTCGCCAGCTTTTCTAAGGTAGAATCGCCACGCATATTGTTGTCGCGTTCCAGGCCATTGAAAGGCGTGACCAAATCATTTTGCCAGCCATCTTCATAGGACTTGGCTAAGTTCTGGTGAGAGCGCCATGCCAGCTCATCCTGCGCTTCACGGGAAATGCCCCACTCGGCGGCAGTAATTGCCTGGTGCTCACCCATGGACAGGCCGGTACGCGGCTCGCCGTTTTTAGGAACATCGGGCATCAGAGATTTCGGATTCAGCAGCTTCAAACCCAGCTTGGCACGTTCGCCATTGGTCTTGGCGCGGTTCAACGCCATGAACACCTTCCGGGCATCTTCGTTCACACCCAACGGCGCGTCAGAAGTAGTGTCCACACCACCGGCGATGGCGCAGTCGATCTGTCCCAAAGCGATCTTGTTGGCGACCAGGATAGCGGCTTCCAGGCCGGTTCCGCAGGCTTGTTGCAGATCGTAGGCCGGGGTTTCCGGAGCCAGCTTGGAGCCCAATACGGATTCGCGGACCAGGTTAAAATCGCGGGCATGCTTCATCACGGCGCCAGCGGCGACTTCGTCAATTTTCTCACCATGCAGTTTGAAGCGATCCACCAAACCATCCAGTGCTGCGGTCAGCATGTCCTGGTTGCTGATGTCGATGTAGGCGCTGTTGGAACGGGCAAACGGGATACGGTTACCACCAATAATGGCGACCTTACGAACGGCTTTACCTGCCAGCATAATTTTTTCCTCTAGAGATGGACGGTCATCAACGATGACAACGGTGGCGAATTTAGCCACGGTATTCACTCGACAGGGCGCAGTCTACCCCCTACCGTGCCGGCCTCATTGGCTCAAACGACTGTTTGACGGTCAGGGCCGGTCAATACACCCGTCACACTGCAGTGATTCAATACGCGCCAGTGTGCGATAGGGGCAGATTTCCTGCCCTACGAAAGACGGCGTATTTTCACCCCGTCTTTGCGCGGCACCCCTTTAAACCCGTTTCGTTTACCCTAAGGTAAATGAACACATTCATCATTCGATGGAAAAAGGACAGGACCATGAGCGATACCTATCAGACGATTGCCAACTCTCCCATGGGCAAGGCGCTATTCGGTGCCATCAACTTGCCGATCCCGATTATTCTGGAGCGCTGGCAGCCGGGCCAGGCATCCTTTATCAAAGGACGCGTGCTGGTAGGTGCCGCCCAGGGCTCCACAGCCATCGACAATGTACTGAAAACCCTTAAAGGTGCCCCCGACGCGCAGGTTGCCGTTCTTGCCAACACCGCCAACGCCACCGAATTGCAGAAGAAAGCCGGGAAGCTGGGTGTTGATGCGGGCAACTACACTGCTAACCGTGAAGACAATGCTAAATTCAAAGGTCTGGTATTTGATGCCACCAGCATCCAGAGCCCAGATGAGCTAAAAGCTCTGTGGGAGTTCTTCCACCCGGTGATCCGCAAGCTGGATAAATGCGCCCGCGTTGTCGTTATTGGTCGCACTCCAGAAAAACAGGCTGGCGCAGTGCGTGTTGCCCAGCGCGCCCTAGAAGGCTTCACTCGCTCCGTGGGCAAGGAAATCAAGAAAGGCGCCACTGCCCAGCTAATCTATGTAGATGAAGGCGCTGAGGCGCAGCTGGCGTCCCCACTGCATTTCTTCCTATCACCCAAATCTGCTTATGTGTCCGGCCAGGTGGTGCGTGTTTCAGACGCAGGCTTCAAAGCCGCCAACTTCAACTGGGACAAGCCATTGGCAGGCAAGAAAGCCTTGGTTACCGGTGGTTCCCGCGGTATTGGCGCCGCCATTGCTGAAGTTCTGTCCCGCGACGGCGCTTCTGTCACCGTGCTGGACATCCCTCCCATGGCCGATGACCTAAATACGGTAGCCGCGCAGATCGGTGGTGACACCCTTGAAATGGATATCACCGCTGACGAAGCCCCTGCAGCCATCGCCGCAAAAGCGAAGGCCATTGGCGGCTATGACGTGATTGTCCACAATGCCGGTGTAACCCGCGATAAAATGCTGGGCAACATGTCGGAAAAATTCTGGGACATGGTATTGAACATCAATATTGCCAGCCAACTACGCATTAACGAGGCCCTGCTCTCCAGCGGCGGCTTGGGCAAAGGCGCCAGCATCATCTCCATCAGCTCCATCGCAGGCATTGCCGGCAACCTGGGCCAGACCAACTACGGCTGTTCCAAAGCAGCAGTAATTGGCATGGTCGATGCTTTTAAAGATGAGTACGCCGAGAAAGGCATCACCATCAATGCCGTGGCGCCGGGCTTCATCGAAACTCAGATGACCGCCGCTATCCCCTTCACCATCCGTGAAGCAGGCCGTCGTATGAACGCCATGAACCAGGGCGGTCAGCCAGTAGATGTGGCAGAAACCATCGCCTTCTTTGCTAGCCCGGCATCTCAAGGCCTGACCGGCAACGTAGTACGTGTGTGTGGGCAGATGCTCTTGGGGGCGTAAACGTCCGCGGTAGGCGACACGTTTCACGCAGCCCGTGTGACGCCGAGCCACATATCAACAAAAGAGCCGCGCCTTAGGGTGCGGTTTTTTTGTGATTGATCTCATATGGGTAATAGCCTAAAGAGCGCGGCTTTCGCTCTAGCAGCGCAAAGAAAGGCTGCCGGAAGAACCCGCCCCTTGAATTCCGAGCTAAGCATAACCACATATTGATTATTAACAGCAAACAGGACACCCCATGGGTTTTGGTCGCGTCTTCTTCTTTATCTTCGGTTTCGCCCTACTGGAAGTCTTGGTGCTGGCACAGGTGGCCGGCACTATTGGCTGGCCCATTACCATCCTCGCTACGGTGATAACAGCCTTGCTGGGTAGTTATCTATTTCGTCGCCAGGGGCTGGATACTTGGGTGCGACTGAATCAGCGTATGCAACAGGGTGAAATGCCCGGCCAAGAAATGGTCGAAGGTATGATGCTGCTACTCGGCGGCGCACTGCTGATCACCCCCGGATTTATTACCGATACCGTGGGGTTTGCCCTACTGTTACCCGCCTCACGCCGCTGGATGGCAAACAAGGTGATTCAAAAAGGATCCTTGCAAAGTTTCACCACCGTCAAAGGCGCCGGGTTTGCCTACACCCGCACCCACTATACAAACGGGGGAAGCAATCCATTTCAGCAACGCCCAACCAGCAATGATGATCGCACCATTACCGGCGGCGACACCATTGAGGGCGAATCCCACCGCACCGACCAATAGCAACCGGAAGCGTCCATCGTCAGCTCTTCCGTTACCCGGTAGAGCGGATGCTTCTTAATTCTAAAGAGATCAAACAGAACCTACAGATTAAGAATCATATGGGCACCTCATGCAATGCGCCCCCCACGTCTGGATTGCAATAATCACTCACCTGCTGATCGCTTTTCCCGTGAAGGCGGGGCACTCTAGAACATCATTAACATCATTCGCGTGTTACACACCCAACCGGCTTACGGCGCGCAAAGCCTGGAAAAACGCTTAATCCATAGCGTCTAAACAAACATAAAAAAAGCGAAGCTCAGATGAGATTCGCTTTATCACGCCGCCAACCGTGTAACAGTAGTGGCCAGCTACGCTTTTTCAGTTTTGTATTTACAAGGACACGGGGGCTTTTACCCCATCGCATCCTCTTCCGCCTTCAGTTTACGGTATTCGATAGGGGTCATCCCGACCCAGCGTTTGAATGCACGATAAAAGGTGGACGGTTCTGAGAACCCAGTGAGATAGACAATTTCGTCGATGGATTCGTCGGTACCAGCTAACAATCGTTTTGCCAGACGGCAACGGTAGTCAGCCACCAACTGATTAAAGTTGGTGCCCGCATCCGCCAGCCGGGTGCGAAGTTGGCGTGCCTTAATACCCAACCGTTCCGCCACTTCTTCTAGGTTGGCATGACCGGATTCCAGCAATTCACCAATTAACCGGTTTACCTGCGCCACCAAGTCCTGCTTCTCAAGCCGGGCCACCTGTTCACTGGCAAGCTGTTCGTGCAAGTACAACAGCTCTGGCTCGTGATGCGCGGAAGGCAAGTTCATGAGTTTGGCATCGAAATACAGACCCACACTGGGCATGTCGAATTTCACCGGGCAATCAAACAGGCGCTCGTATTCACGTTGATCCGCGTGGCGGGGATGGCCGAAATGCACTTCTAATGGCTCAAATGCATCATCGGTGACGAAGCGGAAGAACTTGATCAAACCCATGATCATGCATTCATTGAGATGGCTGAGACGAACACTCCAGATTTTTTGCTTAAGAAAAACTCGGTCACCTTCCTCAAACAATTCGCCCTGAGCGGCATCAGAAAGCAAGCGCTGATAGTCCAAGGCCCGTTTCAGCCCTTCACCAAAGGTCGGGCTGGAAAGGAACAAGTACTCAAGCACCTGGCCCTTGTAGACGGGAATATGTTCGCCCAAATGTAATCCGACGTACTCATCACCGGACACTTTTTCCAGCGCCTGCCAGAACCATTCTTGGGCATCGTGGGGAGTGCGCAGGTCCGGAACCTGCAAAATGGACTTATCCAGCCCGACCTCCGCCAACACGGCATCAGCATCAATACCGGCTTTTACCATGGCTTTGTACGCCATTCGTAACAGCACACCGGAATCCGTCATTTCTGCCATGCGCTTGCTTGTCTCCAAACAAAAAAACTAGCCTCAGAGGGCCTGAGAGTAGCATAAGGACGCAGGCCCAGAACAGCATTCCGGCCTACCCAAGAAATCGTATTGGCTCAGGCCGCGCTACGGTTTTTTGCTTCTGGCGTTGAAGTCAGTGATTCTGCCTTGGCTTGCCACCCTTTCAGCAAACCAGGGCCTTGCCCATCTTTTTTGCGCTTGCCTGGCAGGCTCAGCTTGAGAATCCTCTTCCAAGTACTGATCGATTGGCCAATAAAAGAGCCCGTATTGTAAGGCAACCCATGTTTTTCACAGATGGCTTGTACTTCAAGGGAAATTCGAGCATAGCGATGCGCCGGAATATCGGGGAACAAATGGTGTTCAATCTGAAAGCTCAAGTTACCACTCATCAAGTGCATCAAGCGGCTACCTTCAAAGTTGGCAGAGCCTAGCATCTGTCGCACATACCATTGGCCGCGAGTTTCATTTTCCACCACGGACTCGGCGAATTGCTCTACCGCTTCAGGGAAATGACCGTTAAAAATCACCACGCAGGACCATAGATTACGCGTCACGTTTGCGGCCAGGTTTCCGGCAAACACCAGCGGCGCAAACGGGCCTGCCAATGCGGGAAAGAGCAGATAATCCTTAGCCAACTGCTTACGCATTTTTTTCCAAATCGGCTTAAACTCAGCCTTAATGTCTTCTTTGCTCTTGGTTTTGTTGATCAAATAGTCTTCTAACTTAAGACTTTGAACGGCCACAAAGTGCTGGAAAAACACGGCAAGAATCACCGACAACACCGGGTTAAACAGAAAACGGGGCTCCCACTTCTGATCTTCAGACATGCGCAGCAGGCCATAACCAATATCGTGGTCCATATCGAGCACGTTGGTATAAGTGTGGTGCTCGAAGTTATGCGTGTGTTTCCAGTTTTTATTAGTACAGGTGTTATCCCAGTCGAATGTCCTGGAGTTCAGGTTCGGGTCACCCATCCAGTCATACTGGCCATGCATCACATTATGACCGACTTCCATATTATCAATGATCTTTGAGGCGGACAGGCAAGCCACCCCGGCCAACCATGCTGGTGGCAAGAAACCCAACATTAACAAGCCACGGCCAGCCACTTCCAGCTGACGCTGACGCTTCACTACGCTACGGATGTACTTTTCGTCTTTCTCACCCAAGTCCGCCAGCTCGCGGTTACGGATCTCGTCTAATTGCTGGCCAATCGTCTCGAATTGTTCGGCGGTAAGGTTGCTAAAAATGCTCATAATAATGTCTCGCCTTCCTTGATCGATTTAGATATCCAGCGTGACCGTGCCCACCGGCACGGTCACACAGATTTGGATGATTTCTTCACTGGCATCGCTGATTTCACCAGTACGAATGTCGCGGACCTTGCCCGCTGTCTTGCGGCAAGAGCAGGTATGGCAGATACCCATGCGGCAACCGGATTGGGGAGTTAGCCCGGCCTCTTCTGCTTGCTCAAGCAGAGTCGCACCACTGTTTACTTCTACTCGTTCGCTCTGTAGGAAGCGCACTTCGCCTGCAACGTTGTCGCTTTGCAGATCCGGTGAGGCCAAGGTGAATTGCTCTTTATGCAGCCGGTCGCCAAGTCCGTCTTCCTCCCATATTTTTTCAACTGCGGCCATCATCGGCGGCGGGCCACACAGGAAAACCGTTGCCTCGGCATAGTCCGGCACGGAACGGAATAAATGTTCACGGCTAAACAAGCCCGTTAATTCTCCGTGTTCACTTTCGTCATTGAAGCAACGCAACAGAGTCACATTGTCATGACGCTCAGCAATGCTCTCCAGCTCGGAGGCATAGATCATGTCAGCCGCGCTGTTGGCATAGTGTAAGAACGTCACAGGCCCAGAAAACCCTTCATCACAGAGTGTCCGTAGCATGGACATTACCGGGGTAATGCCGCTGCCACCGCTGATCAACAACACCCGTTCAGGTCGCTCTGCCGGGAGCGCAAATTCGCCCGCCGCCTGAGACAAGGTCACCACTTCCCCCACTGACATCTGCTCACGCAGGTAGCGCGAAACAAAACCGTTAGCATGAGCCTTCACCGTTAACTCAATGCGGCCATCTGCGCGGTGCACAGAGTTTGCCGGGGAGTAGCAACGTGTTTGACGCTTGCCATCGATTGTCACGGTAAGTTGCACAAACTGCCCGGGAATAAACCCCTGCCAATTACTGTTGGGGCGTAGTGTCACGGTGGCACTGTCGTCGGTGAGATAGTCCACGCGCTCCACTTCAGCGCGCACTTCATCGACCGACCACATCGGATTCAATACTTCCAGATAACGATCCACACCGTGAGGAGTAGCCAGAATGGTGGCCACACGGGATTGCAGAAGACGGTTAACGCCTTGCTGAAAACGATTGGATGTTTGTGTTATCGAGCTCATGGGTCAGGCCCTTCAAGTGAACAGTTGTAGGCATTATTCACACCCCCTGCCCTTCAGTCAACACGTGTTCACAAAAAAGATAAAGTCGTTTTTTTTCATGGTGTTATAACTTGCCATAGGGAATTGGTTGCATCACAAGCCCGCACAGAAGAGAATAAGCAGCTGATTTTGGAGGCAAAAAACGATGACAAAGGAAAGCACCAGCAGAACTCGCAAGCCTAAACGGGGACAGACCCGGGAAGCACTGATGACGGCTGCGTTGGAGCTGGTGGTCAAAAAGGCCCCCTTTTCTGCCCTGAGTCTGCGGGAAGTCACCAAAAAAGCCGGGGTAGTACCGACTGCCTTTTATCGCCATTTCTCGGACATGAGTGCCATGGGCCTCACCTTGCTGGACGAATCCTTCCGTACTCTGCGTCAGATGATGCGCCAAGTACGCCAGCAGGAATTACCCAACGAGCACATGTTGCGCAGCTCCATGGAAACTTACTTCACCTATGTGCGTAACAACCGCGCCCACTTCCTGTTCGTATCCAAGGAACTGGCTAGTGGCACCCCCACCATGCGCAATGCCATTCGCCGCGAAATCCGCATGTTCACCAACGAACTGGCGATGGACATGGCACGCTTCCCCTTCCTCGATCACGTTAATGCCGAAGACCTACAAATGATGGCAGGCCTGGTTGTTAACAATGTCACCGCATTGACACAGGAAATGTTGGAACTGGAAGAAACGGATGAAACGGGCCAGCAAGAAGTGCTGATTACCGCAGAGAAGCAACTACGCCTTATTTACTTCGGCGTGGGCATGTGGCGTTCAGACAAAAACCGTTCCTGAACAAGTTTCATCCTTTCTAGCCCTGTGTCGAGCACCCTGTGCTTAACTCACCAGCCACCCTGTCTATACGGCCAATAGCGACCCGGCTGCCCTGCTCTATACTCTTTTTCACTGTCACCGTTGCCTTTCATTGCAACGCTATCAACGGGAAAGGATTGAGTCATGAGTGAGGTCAAATTTCGCGAGCTACGTAATACACCGCCCATGGTGGTCAACTTTGCCAAGGCCGTATTACGTGCCACAGTTAAACCGGGCAGTAACCCCACCCTGCCGGACGTGGGTCTACGCCTGAATGATGTCTCCCTTGATGAAAAACATTTGGCCGCTTACCGAAAAGTGTGTGGGTTTGCCGCCGACGGCAAGCTGCCCGTGACCTATCCGCACATGCACGCCTTCCCATTACATATGGCGCTGATTCTTACCGATGGCTTTCCTTTCCCTGCCATGGGTCTGGTGCATGTACGCAACAGCATCACCCAATACCGCCCCATTGCCGAGCGTGAACAACTTAACGTGAAATGCTTCCTGGGCAACCTGCAAAAAGTGGACAAGGGCTACGAATTTTCCATTTTCACCAGTGTTAGCACCGGCGGCGAACGGGTCTGGGAAAGTGAATCCGTGAACTTTTTCCGCAGCGGTGGCGGTAACAGCAGCAAAAAGAAAAACGCCTCCAAACCACAGCCGGCCACCGACACCGTGGAATGGAAGGTGCCTGGCGATATCGGTCGTCGCTATGGTGCTGTCTCCGGTGATCGTAATCCGATTCATTTATACCCGCTGTCGGCCAAACTGTTCGGTTTCAAACGCCAGATCGCCCACGGCATGTGGTCTAAAGCCCGCTGCTTGGCCGAGCTGCAGTACCAGCTGCCGGAAAACGCCTTCACCGTGGATGTGCAATTCAAGCTACCTATGTTCGTGCCTGCCACCGTGAAGTTCGAGAACAAGCCCGCCAACGGTGGCAGCGACTTCCGCCTGCTCGCCAAAGACGGCATCAAGCCGCACCTGGCCGGCCAGATCAGCCCGGCAAAGTAAAGTAGCAGAGAGCTACAACCCTCAAGCTGCAACGTGGGTTGGCGCGGCGCCACACGGACCGCCCTGCCCACGAAAGTCAGCTGAATGTTCTGAGTGAACCGTTGAAAAGGAAAACTGGCGACCACCCTCGGTTCCACATCCAATTTCCTCGCGTGTAGCGTGTAGCGTGTAGCGTGTAGCTGGATTACACTCGCCAACCATGCGCGACGATACCTGTGATTACCTGTCCCTGTTCCTCAATGACACACCCTTGCTGGACGTGCGTGCCCCCGTGGAATTTGCCAAAGGCGCCTTTCCTGGTACCACCAATCTCGCTCTGATCAACGATGAAGAACGCCACCGCATAGGCATCTGCTATAAGCAGCATGGTCAACAGGCGGCGATTGATCTGGGCAACACGCTGGTTTGTGGCGAGGAGCGAGAGCGGCGCCTATACGCTTGGCAGCAATGGTGGCAAGCCAATCCCAACGGCTACTTATATTGCTTTCGTGGCGGGCTGCGTAGCCAGACGACCCAGGCGTGGCTGCGCGAAATCGGCATCGATGCCCCGCTAGTGACTGGTGGCTACAAAGCGCTGCGCCGTTTTCTGATCGATGAAATGGAAGCCTGCATCGCCAACCTACCGCTGGAGGTCCTGTGTGGCCGCACCGGCTGCGCCAAAACACGAGTCATTGAGCAACAACCCAACGCTATCGATCTGGAAGGCCTTGCCCACCATCGCGGTTCATCCTTTGGTCGTCGCCCAGGTGGCCAGCCCAGCCAAATTGATTTCGAAAATAGCCTGTCCATTGCTCTGATCAAACAACGTGCCGCACAGCCTGTAAGCATTCTGGTGGAAGACGAAAGCAAACTGATCGGGCGCTGTCACCTGCCTTTTTCCCTCCAAGACCAGATCAAGTCGCAACCACGTATCATCATTGAAGAATCGCTGGAGTCCCGTGTTCAGGTAACGCTGGAAGATTACGTCATTGGCCCACTGCAGGAATATGCCCGCTACTTCGGTGAACACGACGCTCTCAAACAACTCGGTGACGAATTACTGGCGTCCATGGATCGCATTCGCCGCCGCCTGGGTGGCATTCGCCACCAGCAACTTCGTCAACAGCTTCAGGAAGCCTTGGCCGTGCAAGCAAACTGCGGCAATACCGAGCTGCACCGCGAATGGATCCACAGCCTGCTCGCCGATTATTACGACCCCATGTACGACTACATGTTGTCGCGCCGGGCGGGCACTATCCTGTTCCAGGGCAGCCGAGCTGAAGTCAGTGCTTTCCTTAACAGTCGCTGAGCAATATCACCGGCAGGCCGCTATACTGCATAAGCGTTCCTTGCCGAATCCAACATTCCTTAAGCCTCCCTATTGAACGGAGACAACGATGCGTTTGAAACTTCTTGTTGCACTGGTTGCTGCCCTGCTGCTCTCTGCCTGCAATGACCCCCACACCGGCACCTTCATCTTTACCGCCATCCCCGACCAGGATGAGTCTCAGCTGGAAAAACGGTTCGGCACCATCGCCCTTTATCTGGAAGACCAACTGGGCGTACCGGTGAAATACGTTCCGGTGAAATCCTACGCTGCCGCCGTTACCGCCTTTCGCAACGATGAGGTACAAATGGCCTGGTTTGGCGGTTTATCCGGTGTTCAGGCTCGTCGTCTTGTCCCCGGCTCCCAGGCCATTGCACAGGGCCAGGAAGACACTGCCTTCAAGTCTTACTTCATCGCCAACAGCAGCACCGGGCTCAAGCCTGTAGAGACACTGGGTGAAGACTTCATTGCACAACCGTCATTTACCTTCGGTTCCAAAGGCAGCACCTCGGGCCGCCTGATGCCGGAATTCTATCTGCGCGATACGTTCAATGAAGCGCCGGACACGCTGTTCGAAAAAGTCGGTTTCTCCGGCGACCACAGCCGCACCATTGCACTGGTACAAAGCGGCGCCTACGCCACTGGCGCGGTGAACTTCAAGGTTTGGGAGCGTGAGCTGGCGGAAGGCAAAATTGACACCAGCAAAGTCAGTGTCATCTGGGAAACTCCCAGCTACCCCGACTACCACTGGACAGTACGTGGTGATCTGAATGAGCGTTTTGGCGACGGCTTTAGCCAGCGCGTTACCGAGGTATTACTGGCCATCGACGATCCGGTGCTGCTGAAAGCGTTCCCCCGTGAGAAGTTTGTACCCGCGTCCAATGCGGACTACGCCCCCATCGAGGAAACCGCCAGCGCCATTGGTCTGTTGGACTAACGGCCACGGTCAGCACTGACGTGTTCCATTTTCAGCAGGCTCAGCTGGGGCATGGCGATCAGGTTGTCTTTTCTAACCTGACGCTAACCATCGAGCAAGGCGAGAAAGTCGCCCTGCTCGGCCCCTCTGGTGCCGGCAAATCCACCCTGCTTAATGCCCTGCGCAACCAGCAGGAGAGCGCCTGTGCCTGGTGCCCTCAGGCTGGCGCCCTGGTGCCCATGCTTAGCGTGTTCCACAACATCTACATGGGCGCCCTGTCACGCAATAGCACTCTCACTAATCTGCGAAATCTGATTGCTCCTAGTCGCCATGAGCGTGAACAAATTGGCGCCTTGGCCACCGATCTGTCTCTGCACGACAAACTGTTCACCAGTATCGACCAGCTCTCCGGCGGCCAGGCGCAACGCGCCGCACTGGGCCGGGCGCTCTATACCCAACGCCCGATTCTACTGGCCGATGAACCGGTATCCAGCCTGGACGAACATCAAGGCCTTGCCTTGCTGACCCTGTCGCTGGCCCGCCATGACAGTGCCGTAATCGCCCTGCACGATCGAGCGCTGGCGCTGGCCTGCAGCGATAGAATCATTGGCCTAAACCACGGCAAAGTCGTACTCGATGCCGCCACCCATTCGCTGTCACTCAGCGATCTGGATGCGTTATATCAGGACGCTTCATACCAACACCGCTCGTATCAGTGA
Organism: Alcanivorax borkumensis SK2; assembly: GCF_000009365.1. Classification (NCBI taxonomy): domain Bacteria; kingdom Pseudomonadati; phylum Pseudomonadota; class Gammaproteobacteria; order Oceanospirillales; family Alcanivoracaceae; genus Alcanivorax; species Alcanivorax borkumensis. Next base: position 1,960,962 of record NC_008260.1, read on the forward strand.
ACACCCCACCATGAAACCGGCCAGCGCCCCATTGAACACCACCGCCAGTCGCTGGCGACGCACCACCGGTGGCATCGCCCTGGCCGGCCTGCTGGCACTGTTGCTGGCCGATATGGAAATCGCCCGTTCCAGCCCCGGCCAAGAACTGTTGCGCATGGGCAAGGGGTTTCTCGCCCCGGACTTTTTTGCCACCGAACAACTGGGCAAAGCACTGGCCAATACACTGGCCTTTGCCTGGCAAGGCACGGCGCTGGCCGCCCTGTTCGGCTTCTTTATGGCGATCTGCTGGTCTTCACGTGCCGTGCGCGGTTTCGCCGCCAGCATCCGCGCCATCCATGAATTATTCTGGGGCCTGCTGCTATTGCAGGTTGCCGGGCTGAGCACGCTTACCGGGGTACTGGCCATCGCCATTCCCTATGCGGGCATCTTTGCCAAAGTATTTGGGGAATTTCTCGAAGAGGCAGACCCAGCCCCCTCCCATGCATTACCCGCCAGCACCACCACGATCAGCCGCTTTTTCTTCGCGCGCCTGCCACTGGTCTGGCAGGCCTTCAAAGCCTATGGCAGCTACCGGCTAGAATGCGCCCTGCGCGCCTCCGCCATTCTGGGTTTTATCGGTTTGCCTACCCTGGGCTTCCACCTGGAAACCGCGTTTCGTGAAGGCGTCTACGACCAGGGCGCCGCCCTGCTCTACCTCTTCTTTGCCCTGATTTTCACCCTGCGCTGGTGGCTACGCCCTGGCTTAATTCCGCTTTACCTAATTGCTGCCGTGGCCTGGGCGCCGCCCCTTTTTACCGGCAACCTGGATACCTTGGTACGCTTCATCACCGTAGATCTGGTGCCCGCCCCTCTACGTCAAAGTGGTGGCCTCTTGGAACTGAGCCAATGGTTTGCCATGCTTTGGCAGCAACAGCTGTGGCCCGGCCTATGGCAAACAGTGGTGCTGGGTCTCGCCGCGCTCCTGCTCACCGGCATCCTTGCGCTGTTATTGTTCCCGCTCACCTCACCGCTATTCGGCAACCGAGCCAGCCGCTCTCTGGGCCAGGGCATTCTGGTGGTACTACGCACTACCCCGGAATTCTTTCTCGCCTTCTTCTTCCTTATCCTGCTCGGCCCTTCCATGCTGCCCGGCATTCTCGCTCTTGCTTTGCATACCGGCGCCATCGTCGCTCACCTGACCGGCCGCTTCAGTGAGACACTGCGCTTGCGCGCAGATGCTCCCACCGGCATCAACCGCTACGCCTACGAAGTGTTGCCACGCATCAGCCCTAATCTGCTCGCGTTCTTGCTCTATCGTTGGGAGGTGATCATGCGTGAAACGGCGGTGCTGGGGATTCTTGGCATTCACACTCTGGGTTTTTATATTGACTCTAGCGTGGCGGAATTCCGCTTTGACCGAACCGCCCTGTTGATCCTGGCCACGGTGTTGCTCAATCTAGGCGTAGATACTCTGTCGCGAACACTGCGACGGCGCCTGAGGCTGCAGCCGGGGCACGGTGTTTCAGCAAGCAATGCCCCGGCACGCCGCTAACCAAAATACACCCGGAACATGCAAACACGAGTCACACTATGAAACTGTACCAAGTGGACGCCTTTACCGATGCGTTGTTTGCCGGCAACCCCGCCGCCGTGGTGCCGCTGACACACTGGCTAGATGACGCCCTACTGCAGAACATCGCACTGGAAAACAACCTCTCGGAAACCGCCTTTCTGGTGCCCGACGAACAGGGCTACGCGCTGCGCTGGTTTACCCCAACAGTCGAAGTGGATCTGTGCGGCCACGCCACGCTCGCTGCTGCTTGGGTAGTCTTCCATGCTCTGGGATTTCCCGGTGAACGGGTACGCTTTTCCACAGCCTCCGGCTCCTTGTTCGTCACCCGCAGTGGGCAAACACTGAGCCTGGACTTTCCGTCCCGGCCGGCCCATGCGCTCACCGATCTCACCCCGTTCTCCCAAGCGCTGGATTTACCCCTTCGCGAGGTGCTACAGGCTCGTGACACGCTGGTTATCGTGGACAACGCCGACCAGGTGCGTCATTTTCAGCCCGACTTCACCGCCATCGCGGCACTGGATACCTTCGCAGTAATGATTTCCGCCCCCGGCGACGACTGTGATTTTGTCAGCCGTTTTTTTGCCCCGGCCAAAGGCGTTCCGGAAGACCCGGTCACCGGTTCTGCCCATTGCACTCTGGTGCCGTACTGGGCGGAAAAACTCGGCAAAACACATCTTCATGCCCGCCAGCTATCTGCCCGGGGCGGAGAATTGCACTGTCAGTTAAAAGGCGACCGCGTCACACTTAGCGGCACCGCACGCTGCTACCTGCAAGGTGAACTGCAACTGTGATGATGCCACTGTGATAAGTCCCTCCGCCCACTACGACCTGGTCTTTGTCGGTGCTGGCCATAGCCACGCGCTGGCCCTGCGCATGCTGGCCATGAAGCCGATTCCCGGCGTGCGCCTGACTCTGGTTTCACCGGACAGCCTTAGCGCCTACTCCGGCATGTTGCCAGGGCTGATCGCCGGCCACTACACCCTGGATGACACCCACGTGGATGTCTACCGGTTGTGCCAGGCTAGCGGCTGCCGTTTTATTCAAGCCAGCGTCACCCAGCTGGACCCGCAACAGCGACACTTACAGCTCAGCGATGGCAGCCAACTGGCCTACGATTGGTTAAGCCTGGACGTGGGCGCCACCCCGGATTTGAGCCCTCTGGGCGGCAGCCACCCCCGTGTGGTCCCGGTGAAGCCAGTGGCCAGTTTCTATGCCCGCTGGCAGCAACTCTGCCAACACGCCGAACGGCAATCGCCCTCGTTGGCAGTGATCGGCGCCGGGGCCGGCGGTACCGAGATGACCCTGGCCATGGCCCAACATTTCCAGCGCCACCAGCAACCGGCACAGATTCAATTGATCACCAGCGGCAATCTACTGCCGGGCTTTCCTGCCAGCGTGCGCGAGAAAATGCACAAGCGGCTGCAAGCCCACAACGTCACCCTGCATACCGACAGTCGCGTTCATTGTGATGCTCATCAGCAACTGCATATGGGAGATCAGCCACTCACCGCCCAATGGGTGCTCTGGTGCACCGGGGTACGGGGCTTACCGATACTGGAAAACAGCGGCCTTGAGTGCGACGAACGAGGTTTTGTGCGGGTCACGGAAACCCTGCAAACGGCCACTGATAAACGCATTTTTGCCGCAGGTGATTGTGCCGCCTTCCCTACGCCGCTGCCCAAGGCCGGGGTCTATGCTGTTCGCCAGGCTCGCACCCTGGCCACCAACCTACGCGCCGTCATTCAAGGGCAACCGCTAGTCGCCTATCGCCCGCAATCCCGTTTCCTGTCGCTGCTGTCCACCGGCGGCAAAGACGCCATTGCCAGCCGTGGCGGCAGGCTGTCTGTGGCCGGGCACTGGGTATGGCGCTGGAAGGATCACATCGACCGGGCGTTCATGGCCAAGTTCGATCAGCAGCTTCCGAGCATGCCCCCTGGTCCCGCTGATCCAGATACATTGCATTGCGCCGGTTGCGGCGCCAAGGTGGGCAGTGACGCCTTGCATGAAGCACTGGCCGAGCTGCAACCGGTGGTGAACCCCGGCATCGAAGCCGGGGTGGATGCCGCCGATGACGCGGCCATTATTGATTGGCCTGCCGGGCAGCGACTGGTGCAGAGCCTGGATTTCTTTCCCGCCTTTATCGATGAGCCTTACCTGTTCGGCCGTATCGCCGCGCTGCACAGCCTCAGCGACGTGTACGCCATGAATGCCCAACCCCATTCGGCTCTGGCCAACATCACCCTGCCCTGGCACCACCCGCGACTGCAGAGCCGGGACCTGCAACGGATGATGGCAGGCGCGGTTCGCGAGCTGAATGCCGCAGGCTGCACCCTGGTAGGTGGGCACACCATCGAAGGGCCACAGATGGCCGCCGGGTTCACCGTCAATGGCCAGGCAGACCCAGCACAGCTCTGGCACAAACACGGCGCCCGTGACGGCGACCGCCTTATCCTCACCAAGCCGCTGGGTAGCGGGGTGCAATTGGCCGCCTTGATGCAGGTTAGCCGCGAGCCGAGCTCCGCGTTCCACGGCCCCTGGCTGGACACCACCCTGCGCCATCTTCTGATCAGCAACCATCTTGCTCAGCAAGCGCTACAGGGGATACCGGTAAATGCCTGCACCGACATCACCGGCTTTGGGCTGCTGGGTCATCTCTATGAAATCAGCCAGCAAAGCCAAGTTAGTCTGTCCGTGGACTGCCACAAGGTCCCCTTGCTACCCGGCACGCTCTCGTTAATTGAGCAGGGTGTGGCCAGCACTCTTAGTGACGCCAATCGCCAAATACTGGTGCACTGCCAACAGCAACAACCAGTGGCCGAAGCATTACTCACCGCGCTGTGCGACCCGCAAACCGCTGGGGGGTTGTTATTTTGCCTGCACGCTGACTATGCCAAACAGGCACTGCAACGGCTTGATAGCAAAGGCATTGCAGCGGCGGAGATCGGTAAAGTTCTTGTAAAAAAAACTTCTAATGATGCCGCCATTCTTTTGAATAGCGGCCACACTGGTAAAGTATAGCCATCAACCATTGAGGAGATTGCTTCATGACCCCATCCAAACGCGTTACCGGAATGCTTAGTGCCTTTGTTTTGCTATTTATGCAGGTGCTCATTGTACCCGCCTCGCAGGCCGCCATGATTGGTAATGACACTGTAATCCAGCAACAGGATCGCGCCGCCATGAAGCAGCAGGTCATGCGGTTAATGGATCATAAAGTGGCCGCCCAGGCGTTGAGCGAATACGGCGTCAACCAAGAACAAGTGAGCCAGCGACTGGATCGCCTCACCCATACTGAACTGCAACAGCTAGCCCAGAAATCCGAAGCGTTACCCGCCGGCCAAGGCGTATTCGGCGTCGTGCTTGCTATCATTCTAGTGCTGGTGATTTTGGATTTGCTCGGCGCTACCGATGTCTTCCCTGTAATCGACCCGGTTAATTAAGCGACCGGCAAGCTGATGATAACTACAGCGCTGCCCAGATCTCTCGCCATTCTATTGACAGCCGCCCTGCTCGCTTTGGGTGGCTGTCAGAGTGTGCCGCCTCCGCAAAGTGCCACAGTGCAAACCTCCCAGCAGGTCGTGGTTCCCTTTGTCCCCCAAGACGCCTATCAATGTGGCCCGGCCGCACTGGCAATGATGCTGCAATGGGCGGGTAAGCCTGTCAGCGCCGACGCCCTAGTGGACGAAGTCTGGCTACCGGAGCGCAAAGGATCGCTGGGTATTGAACTGCGTGCCGCCGCCCGCAGCCGCGGTTTAATGGCTTACCCGGTGGAATCTGCCGACCACCTGTTCCAGGAGTTGCAGGCTAACCGGCCGGTGCTGGTGATGCAGAATTTGGCGCTGCCAAACTGGCCAAAGTGGCACTTCGCGGTGGTTACCGGCTACCGTAACCAGGGCGATACTGTAGTATTGCACAGCGGTACAACGCAGAGCGACACCAGCCACTGGAACCGCTTTATCCGCACTTGGGCAAGAGCCGATCAATGGGGATTCACCTTGGTCGCCCCCGGCCAGCTCCCCGCCAGCGCCGAACCGGATGCGCTATTGCGCGCCATCTCTGCATTACCAAATAGCATCGACTTCTGGCCAGCGGCCGTAGAGGCATTTCCACAAAACGGCCCATTATGGTTTGGCTATGGCAATGCCCTGTGGGCACAAAATAAACAGGCGCAGGCGCGAGCAGCCTTTGAAAAGGCCGTGCACAATGAACCTGAATTGGCCGCTGCTTGGAATAACTTGGCCTATGCTCAGTTGGCAATGGGAGAGAAACAAGAGGCTAGCAAAAGTCTCTGCCAGGCCTTAGCGCTGGCTCCGGACGATCCAGAGATCCAGGCGAGTGCCCGCGAAATCGGCAACCAGCCCTGCCCAAAGACCAGCGAGCCTCCCTCCTCTTCGGCGGCGCCTTAAAACGAAGGTTCTGGCTGCTGTGTCACGCCCTGATCACGCCGTTCATGCAGGATTTCGGCCGGTTGCTATATTCGTGGCCAGTGAGTGCGAGCGTCGCCGTGGAAGCCCTCCCCCTATTATTTACGCACAAAAATAGATGCGTATAACAATCCCCGTCTGAGCATGGGCTTTATCCCCCCTCTATCTACAACCCTCTTTTCTGCAAACCGTACCAACGGCTCGTATAGAATGGTTCGCGTTACACACAGCCTGAACAAGTGACTATAAATGGATATTGTTTTTATTCTGGTGGAACCCGCTCGCGGGGAAAACATTGGCGCCGCAGCCCGTGCTATTAAAACCATGGGCTTCTCCCAGTTACGGCTGGTAAACCCCGGCGATATGACCGCCGCCCACTGGGTGGCGCACCACAGCAACGACGTGCTGGAACAAGCCATGATCGTGGATTCCTTGGCGCAGGCCCTGGTTGATGTAGACCTAAGCATCGGCTGCACCGCCCGGCACCGCTTGCAAAAAGATCGCTACGTGGATGCAGATCACTGTGCCGCACTGGTGGCCGGCAAGGGAAACAGCGTACAGCGGGTGGCTATCGTTTTTGGCCGGGAAGCCAGCGGTCTCACCGGCGACGAGCTGGGCCTTTGCGACTTGGCTAGCAGTATTCCACTGGCGCAGCAGCAGCCATCGCTGAATCTCGCGCAGGCGGTAATGATCTACGCTTGGGAATTGCGCAAGCAACCCGCTGTAAAAATAACAGAACCGGACCCGGCCACTTTTTCCCATACGCGTCAGGCAGTGCATCAGCAGCTTGCCTCGTTGCACATACAACCCAATGAAAACCTGCACCAATGGGTAGATGAATTACTACCGCTGGCTAACGACCGGGAACTGGGCCTGGTTCGCCAATTACTTCGCCGATTATCATCGCAGGGAAAGCAATAGCCCCGACCCTGTGATACAAAGATACCCATACTTTCCAAGAGCCCTCCTTATTATGGATCGACGCCTGCCTCTCGTCTTGCTGATATTGCTGCCCGTTCTCGCCATGGCACAGTCCGCCAGCTTCACCTTGCCCGGTGTTGGCGACCTACAAAAACAGCTTACTGAAACCAACGACAAGCAATCCGACGGCACGCAAAACCCTGAAAAGGAACAGCTCAAGCAAACACTGAAATTCCGAGAGGAAATCGATAGCAACCAGAAAAAAATCGAGGAGCTAAAACGCTTTTCCAATAAAGCAGCTAGCGAGCGCCGGCAACTAAACGCGGAACTTATACGCCTGCGTCAACAGAGAGAAACCGATTGGAGCAAGCATTACGCCGGCGAAACACTTGAAACACTGGTACAAACGCTGGTCAATGAATTAAACGCTCTGGAAACGAACCAAGAAGATCTAGCCGACGCCAACAGCGACCTGACCCGTACCCAGACCCTTCCGGAGCAGGCTCAAAACGTAATCAGCAAAGCTATGGACAGGCTCGACACCATCCGCTCACGCCTCAATCAGGGTATAGATGAAGATGGCGAGCCCTTATCTGAATTGCAGACACGCAGCCTAAACACGGAGATCAGCGCCCTGGAATCACGCATCGAGCGTTACAACCAGGAATTGGCTATCGTCGACAAGCAACAGGACATTGCCCGGCTGAGACAACAGAGCGACAAACAAAAACAACTCATCATCGAGGCAAAACTGGATGCCCTGCAGCCACTGATTAATGAACGGCGCCTAAACCAACTGGAGCCGACCGCTAAATCACCGGATACAGACCTTCCCACAAGCGTGCTGGACCACCCGCAAGTCAAGCAAGCCATGGCAAAAAATAGCCAGCTGCGCGAGCAATTGGCCCGCGTCAGCGAACGCGTAAACAGCCGGTTACGCGAGGCGGTCACGACAAAAACCGAACTGGACAAGGCCCGCTCTCTCTCATCCACCGTTAACGACCAAATCCGCATGCTCGATGGCAGCCTGCTGTTATCGCGTATTCTTTACGAACAACAAAAAAGCCTGCCTCAGGATCAGGGTGAGCTGAACCTGGAAAAGGAGATTTCCAATACCCGCCTGAATCAGTTCGAAATCCAACAGGCCATGCAAGATCTAAATGATGCGCCCCTGCCCTCACAGGCTAAAATAGACGCCCCCTTGAGCCCGGCCCTAGAGGAAGCCTTTGCCCTTCTGCGCGAAGAGCGCTTGGCCATTTACGATCAACTGGATCAAGAACTGAGCCGCCAATTGGCGATCCTGACGCGTACCCAGCTTAGCCATGAACAACTACGTAAAATCACCCGCAGCTTACACAACACCATTTCCGAACAAACCTTCTGGATGCCCAGCAACCAACCTCTCAGTTTCGAATGGCTCGGCAAGCTACCTAAGGAGTTAATGGAACAACTTAAAGCCATTCCCTGGGCTGATCTGCAGGAGGGCACCAGCGAGCTGCTCACTCGCAAATGGGCCTGGTTGATCGGCCTAATTCTCCCGGCGGCGTTGTTGATGCTGATTCGCAATAAACTGAAATCGCGCATTGATACAATGAATAAGGATGTGGGTTTCCTGCGCCGTGACAGCCAGGCCCATACGCCCCTGAGTTTGCTTTATACTTTTTTAATTGCTGCCCCATTCCCGCTTTTCCTTGTCTTGCTGGCTGCTGGCCTATGGGTACAGCCCGGCACGTTCACTAGCGTCATGGGCGCCGCCATGGCCCAAGTCGCCTTGCTGTGGCTAGTTTTTGAAGTGCTCTATCGTCTACTCAAGAACAATGGCATCGCACAACGCCAGTTCCGCTGGAGTAGGGAATACAACCAACAAATGCGCCGGCGCCTGCTAGTAACCGGCTTGGCGTTAATCCCCCTCACGTTACTGGTCGCGTTCGGCGATCAGTGGCCTGCCCAACTCAGCAACGATCGGCTAGGTCTAGTGATTATGATGGTGGCCATGATCACCATCATGGTGAGCTTGCCTTGGGTGGCCCAGTCATACCCCGGCCGTCATTACAGCCGCACCATGCGCAGCCTCGCCACGGGGCTATGTATTCTTGCCCCACTCACTCTCATCGTGCTCACTGGCGTGGGTTACTACTACACATCAGTACGGCTCACCGGACACATGATTTACAGCCTTTATCTGATTGCGTTGTGGATCATCCTAGATGCTACCGCTGTACGCGGGCTCGCCGTGGCTGCGCAGCGGCTATCCTATAAGCGGGCCGTGGCCCAGCGCGAAGCGGAACAAAAAGAAGAGACCAGCAGCGCTGAAGCTGTAGAAGTCGAAGAGCCGCAATTGGACCTAAAACAAGTCAACGAGCAGTCTCTGCGTCTTATCCGCTTAGCACTAGTCGCTGTTATTGGTTTATTGGTCTACTGGGTCTGGTCAGATGTGCTATATGCTTTAGCTTATACCGACAACATTGTCCTGTGGGAAACCGCGGAAGGCACAGGCCAAGCCACCACCACCTCGCCCATCAGCCTTGGCGATGTGATGACCTCTCTGATCATCGGTGTAGTGACCTTTCTGCTGGCCAGTAATCTACCTGGGCTCCTGGAAGTGTTAGTGCTATCACGGCTAGACCTGCGCCAAGGCACCAGTTATGCCACCACCACCCTGCTCTCCTACGTCATTGTGGCCAGCGGCATCATACTCACCCTTGGCGCCCTAGGGCTCAGTTGGGACAAAATGCAATGGCTAGTAGCGGCATTAGGCGTGGGTCTGGGCTTTGGCCTGCAGGAAATCTTCGCCAATTTTATTTCCGGCATCATCCTGCTATTCGAACGGCCCATCCGCATTGGTGACGTGATTACCATTAATAACTTGGACGGCACGGTCAGCCGCATTCGCATTCGCGCCACCACGCTGATTGATTTCGACCGCAAAGAAATCCTGGTTCCTAACAAGGTGTTCGTCACCGAGCGGCTAATTAACTGGTCTCTGTCCGACACCGTGACTCGGATCATCCTCAAGGTGGGCTTTGCCTACGGTTCCGACTTACAGAAGTGCCGCGACATCCTGCTACAAGCGGCCAAAGAAAATGGCCGAGTGTTACACGACCCTGAACCGGTAGTGCTGTTTATGGGCTTCGGTGCCAGCACGCTGGACCACGAACTGCGCGTCCATGTGGATAATATCAACGACCGCTTGGCCGCCACCGATGAGATTAACCGCCACATTGATGCTATGTGCAACGAACATGGCGTGGAAATTGCCTTCAGCCAGCTGGATATTCATATCCGCAACGGCAACGGCGAGCAGCTAAACCTGGAAACCCATTCGGCTGAAGACAGTGGGGACACCACCGCGCGCCCCTCGGATGCCAACGACGGCAAATCCAATCAGACCAAGGATCCGAAATAATCACCGTAGCATAGGCGCGTCGCTGGCGGCGCGATGGCTTGCTGAGTTCACTGCAAGGGGGATCGCGCCGCCTACGGCGGAGTCAGCTTTACAGCACCACCTCAAAACATTCCAACTGCGGCGGCCCCAGGTAGATATCCCGGCGTGCACCCGCGTTGGCATGGGCCTTGCGGAACGCCTCGGACTTAGTCCAGCCTTCAAATGCTTCACGCGATTCCCAAGTGGCGTGGGATGAGAATAATGTGTACTCCTCATTGCTCGCGCCCTGCAGAAGGTGAAAACTCTTGAAACCCGGCACCTCTTTCAGGAAAGTGTCGCGCCCTTTCCAAATCTCTACAAAATCCTGCTCACAGCCCAGTTTGATCTTGAAGCGGTTCATGGCGATATACATCTCACCCTCCGTCATTGTGAATGTGGCCCCATGGTGACGCACTCGCGCAAAAAGTGCATTGACGTAAACACGCACTACTTTTTCACGAGCCCGCCCACCGTAGCCCTCAATTTTGAACTTAAGTCTAATTTTTTACAGGTCCACCCTCGTCTAGCATAAGATCACACAACGCAACCCTGTGTTCTGACCGACAGTTGCCCAACAATGCCCCGATGCCCGCCAGATTGACTCCCCCGTTACCCAATAAGAACGGGGGGAGAAACTGGCTACAAAAAGAGGTCCAGCATGAGCTACCAACAAGAATATTCCGCATCCATTACCACACCGGAAGCATTCTGGGCCGCCAAGGCCCGCCAACTGGACTGGTTCAGCTTTCCCTCTACCATTCTCGGCAAAGATGAAAACGGCATTGATCGCTGGTTTACCGATGGCGTGCTGAACACCGCCCACATGGCACTAGACGCCAACGTGGCCGCAGGCCGTGGTGACCAGGTGGCCATCTATTACGACTCGCCCGTCACCAACAGCAAACAAGCCATCAGCTATGCCGAGCTCACCGACCGGGTGGCCATCTTCGCCGGCGCACTACAACAACAAGGGGTGAAAAAAGGCGATCGGGTGCTGATCTACATGCCCATGATTCCCGAAGCCGCCGTGGCCATGCTCGCCACTGCACGCCTTGGCGCCATTCACTCCGTAGTATTTGGCGGGTTTGCTGCCCATGAACTGGCCGTGCGTATTGATGACGCACAACCCAAGGTCATTGTCTCGGCTTCTTGCGGAGTGGAAGTGAACAAGCTCATCCATTACAAGCCGCTGGTGGATGCTGCTATTGAGCAGGCAGAGCACAAACCGGAACACAACATTATTTACCAACGCCCCCAGGCCAAAGCCGAACTGAAGGTCGATCGGGATCTGGACTGGCAAGCGGTTGTTTCCGCCGCTAGCCCCGTAGAGTGCACCCCGGTTCTGGCCACCGATCCGCTGTATATCCTCTATACCTCCGGCACCACCGGCAAACCTAAAGGGGTTATCCGCGACAATGGCAGCCACGCCGTGGCCATGCATTACAGTATGAAAGCCATCTACAATATGGACCCAGGTGACACTTTCTGGGCCGCTTCAGACGTGGGCTGGGTAGTCGGCCACTCCTACATTGTCTATGCCCCTCTGCTCGCAGGCCTATCCAGCGTGCTCTATGAAGGCAAACCGGTACGCACACCCGACGCCGCCGCTTTCTGGCGGGTAGCAGAAGAATACAAGGTAAAAGCCCTGTTCTCCGCCCCCACAGCATTTCGCGCCATTAAGAAAGAAGACCCTAACGCCGAAGGCATCAAGCAACATGATCTATCGGCCTTGGAAACAATTTTCATGGCCGGCGAGCGCCTGGACCCGCCCACCTACGAATGGGTTAAGGGGATCACCGGCTTGCCAGTCGTAGACCACTGGTGGCAAACTGAAACCGGCTGGGGCATCTGCGCCAACCTCATGGGCATTGATCCCAAGCCCTGCAAGCCCGGCTCCGCTACCTTGCCCGCCCCCGGCTACGATATACGCATCCTAGATGACAACGGCAACGAACTAGGCCCCAACCAGCAGGGCAACGTGGCGATCAAACTGCCACTACCTCCCAGCTGCCTACCCTCCATCTGGGGCAATCATTCTCGCTTCCTCGCAGGCTACCTAGAACAGTTCCCCGGCTATTACACCTCCGGAGATGGTGGCTACAAAGATGCAGACGGCTACGTGTTCATCATGGGCCGCACCGACGACGTGATTAACGTAGCCGGCCACCGCCTTTCCACCGGCGAAATGGAAGAGGTGCTCGCCGGCCACCCCGCCGTGGCCGAATGCGCCGTAATCGGTATTGCTGACGACCTGAAGGGCCAAGTCCCCCTAGGGCTGGTATTACTCAAAGATGGTACAGACGTGAACGCCGCCACCCTCAACCAAGAGCTGGTCGCCCGTATCCGCCAAGAAATCGGCGCTGTCGCCTGCTTGAAAGACACTCTCATCACCCAGCGCCTACCCAAAACCCGTTCCGGCAAGATCCTGCGTAAATTACTGCGCCAGATAGCCAATGGCGAGCAATACAACATTCCATCCACCATTGATGATCCAGCGAGTATTCCGGAGATTGAGGGTTTGCTAAAGGAGAGAGCGCTAATTAGCGGCTAACACCATCATCCTGTCCTGATCGCTTTCTGGAAGACGGCAATTAACCCTGAAACCGTCTGCACGAACCGGAAGTCGTGTGTATCGGCAAGGGTAAATGCCCACCCTGATCAGCAACACCGACAAAACAGTAGCGAGCCCATCATCGACCATCCGAACAGCGATAGCAGGATGTCCCGAACGTTCTGCCGGGGCGCTTGTGACGACAAAATACACGCGGCGCTCTGCGCCGCTAACGAATAAATAAACCAAGCCCCCTGAGTTACTGGTTTTCTGGATACAGCCTTTTGCAGAGCCCGCTACACGCATAACGAATGTGAACTAAAAGCGATGCACAGTGTGTCGATAACGGGCTATGCCCCTTAGCATGACCAGCCCCCCGTCCTTCAATCGCAAGCTCTGCTAGCAAACTCTCAGCCAGCGTCACTGTACTGTAATTTTTTGCGCCTAAATTAATACGCGTTTCACCGCCGTCCGGTTGTCACTTAGCAGTTTGCACCACTCAGTGCATGCCGATAGTCCTTCAGTGGACATAGAAAATGCTCTCCCTCATCAGGCACAACAAGACACAAGGATTACGGCAATGAGAAATCGCTATCGGCTACTTGCCCTCTTCCTGTTGTTGCCCGTCGGCAGTGCGCTGGCCAACCCTGATGTGACCTCCCGCGAATACAAGCTAATGCTACATGTCGCCCCCTTCAGCTATAGCACTGAAAGCGCCACCGTCACCTCGCTGCTCGATGATGCGCACAACGCAATAGAGCACGCTATTAACCGCAGCGTGAGCGGCTTGCCGTGGCTAGAAAAGCAACGCGACATCAGTTTTTTCGACACGCAGGGCAGCTGTGAGCTTCGTCGCCGCGGCTACTCTTTGCGAGAGCGAGTTGAAAACGGCGCCTCCGAGGTCGCGCTGAAGTTTCGTTCCCCAGACCGTTATCTTTCAGATTTCGAGGATGTCTCCTCCGACACTCCAGGTGCCGAGACGAAACTTGAGTCCGACGTGAGCGCCAATGCCAACGAACCCTTCAAGGTCGTCTATAGCCACTCCACCAAAGCCCCCAACGCGCGCACTATTAATAAAATAGAGGATGTTAACGTCCACTTCCCTGAATTTCATTCCCACTACGGGCTCGATGATGACCTCGCTTTATCTTTAGTCGGCAACCTGAGCGTGCGCGAACATGTCTACCGCGGTGTCGAAATAGACCTGGGGCAGCACGATGCGCAAATCAGCGTCACCCTCTGGTACCAAGGCATCCCCTCGGGCAGCCAAAAACCGCTAGTCGCCGAAATCTCGTTCAAGTATGAAGACGTATCGGCGGACTACACACGCAAAGTGGTCAACCGCGCCAAGGACTCCTTCGAGGCACTCAAGAGCCTCAGCGGGTGGGTTGATTCCGACTCCAAAACCAAGACCACCTTTGTTTACGAATATATCCCAACATTTTGTCAGTAGCGCGAGCACTGCTCGTGCCCCGTGGCCTTATGCCGGAATAATTTCAGCGATTTTTTTGAAAAAAAAGGAATAAAACGGATGTTTAAGAGAAAAGCGTTGCTTACCTCGCTGTTGGCCACTTCCGTGCTCGTCGGCTGCGGTGGCGATAATGACAGTGACGATGAAACAGGCAGTGTAAAAACTGCAGCGGTCTTGGAAAGCTATCCGGCGGCAGGGGTATTCTTATCCTATGATGTGCTGCGCAGCGACCTGATCGATGCCAAAACCCAACAAACATTTGAAGTACGTAACGGGGGTTTCGGCTCCGCAATGACAGCCCATCCCAGCAAGCCCACCCACTTCTACGCCCTTACCGACCGAGGTCCCAACGCCGTTTTCACCGGCGACTACGGCAAGGGAAAGAAGTTTCCAAGCCCGGACTACACCCCGCGTATTGGTTTATTCGAGGTTATGCAGAACGGCCAGATAAACCACGTCAGCACCCTTTTGCTCAAAGACCGCGACGGGAATAACATCAGCGGCCTGCCCAATAGCGCCGCCCTGGGCGGCACTGGTGAGACCCCCTACGACGATAACGGCGATCCCATCGTGATCGACAACACCAAGCCCTACAACGAGACCACCAACCCATTCAAACTGGATAATTACGGGCTCGATGGCGAGGGTCTCGTCGCGCTAAGCGATGGAACCTTCTGGGTAAGCGACGAGTATGGACCGCACATTGTCCACTACAATGCCAACGGCGTAGAGATCGACCGTATCAACGCCTTTGCCGACGACACACGCACCAGCATCAACCTGCCAGCGGAGTTCGCTAACCGCCGCGCCAACCGCGGGATGGAAGGATTGGCGATCACTCCGGACGAAAAGACCCTCGTCGGCATTATGCAATCGACTCTGTACAACCCGGACAGTAGCGTCAAAGATCTAAACATCACCCGTATCGTCACGGTTAACCTGGAGACAAAAGAGGTAGGGCAGTACCTGTACAAACAAGAAAAAACTCAAAATTCCAACTCAGAAATTGTCGCCCTAAGCGACACCGAATTTCTGGTCATCGAGCGTGACGGCAGCTTCCTTTATGGTGGCCCCGAGGGTGCAAGTGCTGTCACCCCCAGCGCCCAGAAGCATGTCTACCGCATCGACCTGTCCAACGCCACCAACCTTGAGAAGGTAGCCGCCACCACAGACATAGCACAGGACGACCAGCTAGGCCTGACCATCGACAGCAAGACCCTGGAGCAGGTGGTTCTTGCAGACGGCGACTGGAGTACGTTGACCAGCGCAGGCATTGTAGCGGCGGAAAAGAGCCTGGTCGTCGATATGGTCGCTGCAGTGAATTTTCCCCACGACAAGATGGAAGGTCTGTGGGTCATTGACGACAACCACCTTGGTGTTCTGAATGATGACGATTTTGCCACTTGGTCCACTGACGGTGAGTTAGAGCAGAAAATGCTCGACACCAACACCATCGACGGAAACCGGCTGTACATCATTGGTGGATTAGATCTGACCAGTAATTAAGCCGGTATAAAGAGGCGGCGGGGACATCTGGCTTGATCTTGCGGTCTCGATATTCCTTGCGCCACTACACCACCTCGAAAGCATTATCTGGAGGATATCCCGGCTCGGCCGCAATGCGCTGAACCTGAATGTCTTCCTGATAACTAAGCTCAACAGCCTTTACTTGCAAGTCTGTAGAATATTGTCAGGCCTTTCTCGGATAGTGTATCGGAGCGCTAGCCACCTCCTCAGGTTAAGAGAAGGTGTCCACTAAAGCGGCTGAACGACAAATGTCTTACACGGGGTTGAAAGGAAGGTTCTGTTGAAAACGGGCTAGGCTCGTTGCTTCACGGGCGGGCCATCACGGGCGGGCCTCCTGTGATGTACAATCCCCTGCACATTTTCTTGAGCCACTGATCATGCGTACCTTCGTTCTCCGCGCCCGTGCCGCTTCTACCCACAGCCAAACCTTGCTCGCCAATGTGGGGGGCGATGCCCATAGCGAGATTCTGGCGCATACTTTAATGAATGCGATCTTTGTGGCTCAGTCCCATCGTGATGACGTGGTGGTGCATTTGGTGCTGGAAAGCACCCAGGACTATTCACGCACCATCACCTTTGTGGCGGCGGAGATGCGAGATATTGGAGGCTTCCATGAGCAGGCATTGCTGGCCAAGGTGGTACGAGCTCTGGACGCCTCTGCCGGCATGGGCAAGGAGCAGATGAAGGCCGTGGAAAGCGGCATTACCGTGCGCACACAGAGTTTTGAGAAGGTAGTGAAGGAACTGGCCGAGGATGGGCATCAGTTATACATGATGGACCCGAAAGGCGAGAACATTCGCGAACTAGACTTTGCGCAGAAACCCTGTTTTTTGCTCACTGACCATATTCCCATGCCCAAGAAGAGCTTTAATAGTTTAAAGCGGCTGGGCACGGAGAAAATCAGTTTGGGGCCAACCATGTTGTTTGCGTCGCAGTGCGTGGTGCTCATTAATAATGAACTGGACTTGGCGGGGTTCTGAGAAATCTTCACAGCCTACTGTAATAGCCCCCTCGAGGTGCGCACCGTGTAAAGAAAAGCTTTTTATCTTGGCGGGCAGTTATCTTGGTAGGCAGAGAGCAGCCCCTTTTTTCTTCGCTTAATGGGGCTCGTCTCTGGAAGGAAATACCTACCGGGCGCGTTTTGATGGCGCGAGCTTAACTTTCCAGCCAGACCTCTCTGGCCCATTGCCAAATGCTACCCCATACCTCGTCTTCGTTGATCCCCTGCTCGGGCTGCCACAGCACCACTTCACCTTCCTGTGACATGGCATAGATGCCATTGGGAGTCTCACAGACGGGAATCAAGTAGCGCGGCAAGCCCTGATTCCAACTATTAGCGGCCATTTCCGGGAGGAAGTTGTGGGCGTAATCGTCCATCACTGTGGCAGGTTCCAGGCTGCCACACACGATATCACTGGCACTAAGCAGGAACGCTTTGTAGTCCGCCGGCAATGAAATCAACAGCTGTTCTTCAATCTCTACCAGCCGGTCTTCGTCTGGTAGCTCCAAGGCGATTAGGCCGCCGTCATGGCGTTCGCGCAGCATGTCTACGATGTCATCCATATCAAACCCTTGCTAACCACAGAGGGTACAGAGCGCACTTAGAACGTTTTCTTTGTGCGCTCCCTATGCCCTTTGGGTGAAATTGTTTTACCCCCGGCGAAACGGGAACAGGAACTGTTTGACCACCCCTTCAGGTACTTGAGTGCTGGCACGGGTACCGTACTCACCGGCGAGCCGATCCGGCATGATCAGGGTGCCGAACAGTTTATCGTAGATGGGCAGGAAGGCGGCGTAGTTTTTGTCCACCGCTTCGTCTTCTGAAGAATGATGCCAATGATGAAATTCCGGGGTGGCTATCAGCCAGCGCACGCCCGGGAAACGGAAGCGCACATTGGCATGAATAAAGATGGCGTGGAACGACACAAACACCAAGTAGGCATACACGGCCGAGGGCGAAAAACCGAGAATAAAAATTGGCAGGTAGCCCACAAAACGATTAGCGAGAATTTCCACTACATGCAAACGCGAGGATGCCAGCCAGTCCATCTGGGTAGTGGAATGATGCACCGCATGGAACTTCCATAACCAGGACACCTCGTGGAAGGCACGGTGAATCCAGTAGCTGCCCAAATCGATTACGATCAGGATTTCGATGAACTGTAACCACAAGGGCTGGCTCGCAATGGTCTGCTGAAAACCGATATTCACCTTGTCATGCAGAAATACCTGAATCGGGATAACGGTAAAGAAGCTGATCAACTGCAACCCCACATGGCTAAACAGGAAATACTTCATGTCGGTGACCCAGCCACCGCGCAAGGTTTTCTGCTCCTGGTTTTTCGGGTAGGCGCGTTCCAGCGGAATAAACACCAGCCCCAGTACCAGCAGGGTCAAGATAAAATAATCCAGCCCGGCATACAGGCTGCGGCCATCCACCGGCGGCATATCCAGCCGCCCGGAGCCGATCAATGCAGCCATGCAGGCCAGCACCATACCGATGATGCCGTAACGCCGTTCCTGATGCCGGAAAACGCTGAAAAAACCGCAAGTAAAACCAATCCCGATGCCAATAAACAGGGCAATGCGCAGCACATCGGCATTATAGAAAGCCCGAAACTCCGGGGTAGTGAACAGTTCCGGATAAAGAAAACAGAAGCTGCCTAACAACGCCAGCGACCCTAGGCCGATGGAAATCGTCGCTGTGATTTTGCCCTGCCCCGGCGTCAGGTCCACTTCTTCGTAGCGTTCACGCAGAAATTCCGACATTCCCCTTCCCTTTTTTGGTCTTTCTTGCTCAGTGGCACGCCATAGCCACCTGCTATTTTTCACCCCGCCATACTGCCCAGGCCAAGGCCCAACGACCAGTACACGCCCGTAACAAGCTGCTACACTGTGCGTTCAATAAGGCGCTGCAAGCGACCAGCCTCAAGCGACAAAGCACACAAATATGTCGTGCCTTCATCATCGCCCCGTTCTGCGCACCCTATCCGTGCGCGCAGACAAACGCAGAATGATATAGATGCGTGATCGCGGCCTATGATTTGTGGCTGGTCGCTTGCAGCTTGGCCCCATAATACTCACATATTTGACCAACCGACTGTATGCCTTTACTCACGCTTCGCGACATTCAACTCAGTTACGGACAACAACCGCTGCTGGACCACGTTAACCTATCCATCGACACAGGGGAGCGACTGTGTTTAATCGGCCGAAACGGTGCCGGCAAGTCCACCCTGATGAAGGTCATCGCCGAGGAAATCCAGGCCGATGACGGCCAGATCGAGAAGACTCAGGGGCTAAGTGTGGCTCGTTTGGAACAGGAAGTGCCAGACGACCAAGAACACAGTGTGCATTTTATGGTGGCCGAAGGGCTGGGTGAACAAGGCGCCCTGCTTAGCGAGCACGCAGAACTGGTGCACCATCTGGGCGACGGAGACGACAAGGTACTGGCCCGTTTTGAAGAGCTGAGCAGCGAAATTGAGGCCCGTGGTGCCTGGCAGCTATCCCAACGAGTGGATACGGTGCTATCCAAGCTCAACCTGGACGGCGACATGTCTTTCGCTGGCCTCTCTGGTGGTATGAAGCGGCGTGTACTGCTCGCCCGTGCACTGGTGCAAGACCCGGACATCCTGCTTCTGGACGAACCCACTAACCATCTGGATATGGAATCCATCCAGTGGCTTGAAGAGTTTCTGAAAAACGTCGGCACCACTCTGGTCTTTATTTCACACGACCGGGCCTTCATTCGCTCCCTGGCCACTCGTATTATCGAGCTGGATCGGGGCAAGCTGACCAGCTGGCCCGGCAGTTACGAAAAGTACCTAAGCGGCAAGCAGGCAGCACTGGATGCGGAAGAAAGGGCCAACGCCGAGTTTGATAAAAAACTTAGCCAGGAAGAGAAATGGATTCGCCAGGGTATCAAGGCACGCCGCACCCGTAATGAAGGCCGGGTACGGGCCCTGAAAGCTATGCGCGATGAATTTTCCCAGCGTCGCAGCCGCACGGGCACCGCCAGCCTGACCATCCAAAGCAGCGATAACTCCGGCAAGATTGTGGTGGAGGCCGATAGCATCAGCTATGCCGTGGGCGGCAAACAAATTGTGCGGGATTTTTCCGTGGCCTTGATGCGCGGCGACCGGGTGGGAATTCTCGGCCCCAACGGCTGTGGCAAGTCCACCCTGATTCGCCTGCTACTGGACAAGCTGACCCCGGACAGTGGCACCGTTAAACAGGGCACCCAGTTACAGGTGGCCTATTTCGATCAGCTACGCGATACCTTGGACGAAGAAAAAAGCGTTATCGACAACGTGGCGGAAGGCTCCGATGTCATTAACCTGAATGGCCAAAGCAAACATGTAATCGGCTATTTACAAGATTTTCTATTCGACCCCGCTCGGGTCCGCCAACCAGTGAAATCGCTCTCAGGCGGCGAACGCAACCGCCTTTTACTGGCCAAACTATTCACCAAGCCATTCAATCTTTTGGTGCTCGATGAGCCCACCAACGATCTGGATGCAGAAACTCTGGAACTCCTAGAAGAACAGCTGATCAATTACCAAGGCACTCTGCTGCTCGTCAGCCACGACCGAGAGTTCATCGACAATGTGGTGACCTCCACTCTGGTTTTCGAACACGGTGGGTTGAACAACTATGTGGGCGGTTATCAGGATTGGTTACGGCAGCGCCCGGAACCCAAACGGGAAAAAGCCGTCAAAGCTGCCAAGCAGGTGATGGCGGACAAACCTGCTGCGCCGCGCAAAAAACGGTCATACAAGGATCAACGGGAGCTGGAAGAATTACCCGCTCGTATTGAACAATTGGAAACAGACTTAGATGCGGTACAAACCCGCATGTCTGACCCAGATTTTTACAAGGGTGACGCGGCGCAAATCAGCGCTGCACAAACGCAACAAAGCGAGCTGGAACAGCAGCTGGCAGAAGCTTTTGCCCGCTGGGATGAACTGGACCAGTTCGGCTAGCACTGACGCAGCGCAGCGGCCCCCTAAACACGGACAACAATATGCAAGGAGCCATTGTGCACAAACCTCTGTCATGGATAACGCTGGGCACCCTGTCATTACTCGCCACTCTGGCCCAACCCGTTTGGGCCACCGAGGTGGAAGATGAAGAGAGAGCACTAGAACGACAGCAAGAAACCGATGCGGACGCGCCGAATAAACCCCCTCATCGAATAGAGAGCTCAAACACCGATCACTCGGATACCAACGAGGCAACAGGCGAAGCTGAACCTGCGGGGCCAGACCCGCTACCTCTGCTTGGCCAGAGAGTACAGCCCGGTACCTTCGCAACCCTACACTGGACGCCGGATCAGTCGTTCGCCTCCATTGCCACTCCAGTCCCAGTACTCGTCGCCCATGGCTTAAAACCTGGTCCAAAGCTGTGCCTCACCGCCGCTATTCACGGTGACGAATTAAACGGCATAGAAATGGTTCGGCGGCTCATGTACGAACTGGAGCCTAACGAACTGGCCGGTACTGTGATCGGCGTTCCCATTGTTAACCTAGACGGTTTTCGCAGCGGCAGCCGCTACCTAAGCGACCGCCGCGACCTCAACCGCTACTTCCCCGGCAATAAGGATGGCAGCGCAGCCAGCCGTGTCGCCCACTCGTTGTTTGGAAATATCGTCAGCCACTGCGATTACTTGGTAGACCTGCATACAGGCTCCCAGAAGCGGATTAACCAACCCCAACTACGTGCCGATTTAGACAATCAGGACGTAGTTGCTTTCGCGAAACACTTTGGCGGCATGACCGTACTGCACAGCCCCGGGGTGACCGGCATGCTCCGTGATGCGGCGGTAAAAGAAGGTATTGTCGCTGTAACCATGGAAGCCGGCGGCCCAAACCGGTTAGAAACCCAGGCGGTAAGCTATGGTGTGCAGGCCATAGAAACCCTGCTGGAAAACCTGGAAATGCGCAAAGCCAGCCGTTTTTGGAGCGCACCACAACCGGTATTTTTCGAATCAGAATGGATCCGCGCAAGCCAAGGTGGAATTCTGTTGTCTGAGGTGGAACTGAACGACAAAGTGAAAAAAGGGCAGATACTGGGCACCGTAACCGACCCGATCAGCAATACTGGCAGTGCCATTATCGCCCCCTATAACGGGCGAGTGCTGGGCATGGCGGTGAACCAAGTGGTTCACGCCGGGTTCGCCGCGTTTAGAATCGGTGAAGTGAAGAGCACCGAGGAAGTCGAAGCCCAGGCTGAAAAAGCCAGCAAGAAAAAAGAACAAAAGGAAAACAACGGAGATAAATCAGAACTTGAAAGTGAACTTGTGCCACCCAAGGCGCCACAGCCTGAGCGTGACGTGGATCGTGCTGAAGATATCAGCTCCCTCGATCATCAAAACGATGGGGGCAACGAACCGCACCCCTGATGAACCTGCTCAGCCGCAGCCTGGAACCTAGCCCCTGGCTGCGGCAACTCGGCCCGGTTGTTTGCTCCAAGTGTTATTTCACCACAATTTGATCGCGCATTTTTTCCAGTGTTTTCTCGCCAATACCTTTAATCGCCAACAACTGATCCGGGCTAGTAAAGCCACCCTGTGCGTTACGGAAATCAATGATCGCTTGGGCCGTTTTCGGGCCGACCCCGTTGAGTTTTTCCAGTTCGGTAATGTCCGCAGTATTCAGGTTGATGGTGTGACTTTTCGCTTTGGAGGCGGTGGCAGTTTTGGCAGCATCCGTGCCGGAAGCAGCCTGCAGATCGGCAGCCCAAGCGGGCATCACCAACGCCATCAGCAGAGGGAGAATAGCAATGTAATATTTTTTCATGTGGAATCTCCTTAATTTTATTCTGAATGGAGATCTCACCTTAAAGAGGCAGAAATACCGCTGTTATCCGTCAACGGCAAATAGTGCTGTAAGCCAGTTATGCCAAGCTGCGTAGTATAGTGTCGACTACGTCCGTAGGCGTTTCCGACTGAGTAATAGGCCGACCGATCACCATATAATCCACACCCGCATCACGAGCCTGTACCGGCGTAAGTACCCGGCGCTGATCCCCCGCCGCCGTTCCTTGCGGTCTAATACCCGGGGTTACCAGTTCAAAGGCGGCGCCACAGGCTTGCTTTAACAGCCCCGCCTCTTGGGCTGAACAAACCACACCATCCATTCCCGACGCTTTCGCCAATTCTGCCAGCCGCTGCACCTGTACTTTGGGCACATCGACAACGCCCACCTGCTGCAGGTCGCTATCATCCATACTAGTGAGTACCGTCACCGCAATCAGATGTGGGCGCTGGGCATGGTTGGCAATGGCATTAGCTGCACCTTCCATCATCCGCTGGCCGCCACTGGCGTGCACGTTCACCATCCACACCCCCATGTCTGCGGCTGCCGCCACAGCCCCTGCCACGGTGTTGGGAATGTCGTGGAATTTCAGATCCAGAAACACCTCGAACCCTAGCTTGTGCAAGGAGTCGACCACCGCCGGGCCACTGCGAGTGAAGATTTCCTTGCCCACTTTTACCCGCACCTTGGCCGGATCCAGCTGTTGCGCCATCGCCAGAGCCTGAGCGGCATCCGGATAATCCAAAGCAACAATAACGGGGCTGGAAATCGTCATAGGGGAATCCTCAGGTGTGGGAGCGCGGGTATGTTAGGCGTTGCGAGACAGTGGTTCAAGAATTCGGGGCAGCACGGCGCAACGCGAAAAAATATATCGAAACCGAATTGTCTGTTGGTCGCGCAATTAGGGCACAAAGTATTCACGGCCAAAAGCTTTAAGCCGAGCGACACTCTGTTTCGCATTGTAGCGGGCTATGCTTCCTTCACCACCGGCTTAATGGTGCCCCAGCGTTTGCAGCTTGGGCAGCGCCACTGCATCAGCGGTGTTTCAAAACCACAACGACGGCACTTATAAAGACTCTTGTCGTTGAGTAACTTCTCCGACACCTGCTTGAGCATATCCAGATGCTCACGGGCTTCGCCCTCCGCAATGCTGGCTAGGCTCATGTCGATAATGCGGTTAAGCCCACGCACTGACGGGTTGGCCTTCATGTATTCACGAATAAAGTCTGCCGCTTCCTTGTCGCCATAACGCTCTTTAAGCGTTTCCGAGAGCAGCAATATCCGCGTGGTGCTGGGTTTCTCAGCGCTGTAATCGGCCAGCATCTGAATAAAGTCTTCTTCTTTCTCCAAATGCTGAAAACACTGCCGCAAACGCTCTAGGGTTTCATCGAAGAAATCACTGTCTTGGGTCCACACCCGCTGGAAGGCATCGATGGCTGCCTGCCAATGCGACTCGGCCATTTCCAGATCACCTTCGGCCAGACTCGCGCGCACGCACTGATTATCGAACGAGAGCGCTCGACGGAGCATCCGGCGGGCCGGGTTAGTATCACCATCACGGCGCAGGTTGTCCGCCTGCTCACAACAGAACTGCGCCAGCACTGGCGCCAAGTTCGCACGGCTCTTGAGCAAACGCTCGCCCATGCTGATGGCATTGATCCAGTCACGCTCCTGTTCATACAGGCCCATCAACTGCTCGCAAACGTCATCCTTTGCTTGGCAGTCCTGGTCTAGCATTTCCAGCAATACTTGTTCAGCCAGATCAAAAATGCCACTGGCCAGATAATCCTGGGCCAGCTCCAACTGAATTTCTTCCTGTACTGTACGACCATAGTCGCCATGTTCAAGCAGGTGGGTATGCAGCTGCGCAGCGCGGTCAAACTCACCTCGCTTGCGAAACAGCTTGCCCAGTGCCAGATGGGTTTCCAGCCCTTCTTCACTCAGATCTAAGCCATTGAGCAAGGTCTCAATACCCTTGTCCGGCTCTTCATTGAGAAAGAAATTGATGCCGGCCACATAATCCTTGGACAAGGACGCCATGCGGCGGCGCTGGCGGCGCTTGCTTTCGCGCCGGCCCATAAAAAAACCGGCAGAAATCGCTACAAAAAATAGCGGAATCAGCCACAACGATTCGCTCATGAAAACAGGCCCTTGATACCTCGCAGGCCAACCCCCGCCAACAGCCCAACCAACAGGCCGATGGCCAACACAGAGATCACCAGCACACCCAAGGACACCTGCCATTGCCAGGAGTCTACTAACAGGTCGATCATTACTAGGTCACGATTGCTGGTCACAAAAAGAAAAGCGATAAGAAAAATGGCCACAACGGCCAAGATCACCAAAATTCGGTAAAGGTTTCGCATCAGAAACGTCCTTTTCTGGCCAGGCTCGAAAGCCAGGCAACACTAACTGGCGGCAGCTTGATTACCGTTACTGCCGTTATTATCAACATCTTCGCCGGAATCTGCACTTAGCGATTCGTTGACCCGCTCACGCAGCTCTTTACCAGGTTTGAAGTGAGGAACGTACTTACCGTGCAGCTCAACACTGGCACCGGTTTTAGGATTGCGACCCACTCGGGGGGCACGGAAATGGAGGGAAAAACTGCCGAAGCCGCGAATTTCAATGCGACCACCGCCGGCCAAAGAATCGGCCATTTGTTCAATCAATGTTTTTACTGCCAGTTCCACATCCTTGGGCGACAGCTGCGCTTGCCGGTCGGCGATGCGCTCAATCAATTCTGACTTGGTTAATGCCATTACAGCTTACTCCCTGGGCTCCTAGCCCAGTGGGGCCGGCGCGATGCCGGCCCCTGGGAGGAGCCGTTTATGACTCGTTGCTGCTTTCCATTTGCTTCTTGATCAAGTCACCAATGGTCTTCGGAGCGTTGGCGTCTTGCTGCTCCTGATGGCCTTCGATGGCTTCACGCTCATCAGCTTGGTCCTTGGACTTAATGGACAAGCTGAGAACACGGTTCTTACGGTCAACGTTGGTGATCTTGGCTTCCACCTCATCACCGACCTTAAGCACCTCGGTCGCATCGTTAACGCGGTCGCGGCTGATTTCGCTGGCGCGCAGGGTAGCTTCAACGTTCTCAGCCAGCTCAACAATGGCCGCTTTCGCGTCTACTGCTTTCACTACACCCTTAACGATAGTTCCCTTGTCGTTTGCAGCAACATACTGAGCAAACGGATCATCTGTCAACTGCTTGATACCCAAGGAAATTCTTTCGCGCTCTGCATCAATAGACAGTACCACGGTTTCCAGCTCATCGCCCTTGTTGAAGTTACGCACGGCGTCTTCGCCTTGCTCTTCCCAGGAAATGTCGGACAGGTGCACCAAGCCATCGATGCCACCTTCCAAGCCAATGAAGATGCCGAAGTCGGTGATGGACTTGATTTTGCCGCTAATGCGCTCGCCTTTCTGATACTTCTCTTCGAAGGCATCCCACGGGTTGGACTGACACTGCTTGATACCCAAGGAGATACGACGACGGTCTTCGTCGATGTCCAGGATCATCACTTCCACTTCGTCGCCAATCTCTACAACCTTGGACGGGTGAATGTTTTTGTTGGTCCAATCCATTTCGGAAACGTGAACCAGGCCTTCCACACCTTCTTCAATTTCAGCAAAGCAGCCGTAATCGGTCAGGTTGGTTACCTTGGCTTTCACGCGGGTGCCTTCTGGGTACTTGCCCACGATATCGTGCCACGGATCTTCGCCCAGCTGCTTGAGACCCAGGGAAACACGCATCTTCTCGCGATCAAACTTGAGAACCTTAACGTCGATTTCCTGACCCACTTCCACGATCTCGCTCGGGTGCTTGATACGCTTCCAAGCCATGTCGGTAATGTGCAGCAGGCCGTCGATACCACCCAGATCTACGAACGCACCGTAGTCGGTCAGGTTCTTCACGATACCTTTGACTTCCATGCCTTCCTGCAGGGATTCCAGCAGTTGCTCGCGCTCTGCGCTGTGCTCTGCTTCCATCACGGCACGACGGGAAACCACTACGTTATTACGCTTAGGATCGAGTTTGATGACCTTGAAGTCCAACTCTTTGCCTTCCAGGTGCGCAACATCGCGAACCGGACGAATATCAACCAGTGAACCGGGCAAGAAAGCGCGGATCGGGCCGATGTCCACAGTGAAGCCACCCTTCACCTTGCCGGAAATCATACCTTTTACGATCTCGTCTTCGTCGAAAGCTTTTTCCAGCTCGCCCCAAACTTCGGCGCGCTTGGCTTTTTCACGGGACAGACGGGTGAAGCCCATACCATCGTCGATGGCGTCTACGGCAACATCTACTTCATCGCCTTCGACAATTTCCAGCTCGCCTGCCTCGTTAAGGAATTCTTCACGGGCAATAATGCCTTCAGATTTCAGGCCTGCGTTAACGGTTACCCAGTCGCTATCGATGGATACAACCGTACCCTTGATAATGGAGCCACGGGCAACGTCCAGGTCCTTTAGGCTTTCTTCAAAGAGATCAGCAAAAGATTCAGTCATGAAATTCACTCAGTTTTCGCACATGCCAACCAGCAGACATGGGTTAGTCAATAGATGAGATCCGCCCTTCCCCAGCTGGCTTACTTTTTCAGGGTTGAGCAGATCGGCCGCTTAACACAGAGTTACCCCACGGTGGCGGTCCACCGAAGGGCGCTAACGAAATGTGCGCTACCGTTACACCAGCTGGCGTGCGGCAGCCTCATCAAGAATCCGGTTTACCACTTCATCAACCGTCAGGGTGGTGGAATCGATCACCACGGCATCGTCTGCCGGGCGCAACGGCGCCACCTCCCGGTTCATGTCACGGTCATCCCGGGTGCGGATGTCCTCGACGAGGGTCGCGAGGGTAGCACCAAAGCCCTTTTCCTTCAACTGCTCAAAACGCCGTCTGGCGCGCTCTTCAGCACTGGCAGTCAAGTAAATTTTGAGCGGTGCGGAGGTGAACACCACGGTTCCCATGTCACGGCCATCGGCCACCAGGCCGGGCGATTCCGCAAAAACCCGCTGACGGGCCAATAGAGCGTCTCGCACAGGCTGCAATACCGCCACCTGGCTGGCCAATTCGCCGACACTTTCCTGGCGGATGATATTGGATACATCTTCGCCAGCAAGAATCACCGCAGTATTGCCTTGCTGCTCCACAAACCGTACTGGCAGGTCTTGCGCAAGAGCAATTAATGCAGGCTCGTCGTCTAGGGCAACCCCTTGATTTCTTGCATGATAGCCAAGCACACGGTACAGCGCACCGGAATCCAAAAGATGCCACCCCAAGCGGATTGCCACCCGCCGGGCCACCGTGCCTTTGCCGGAGGATACCGGCCCATCAATGGTTAAAATCGGGGTCATTTCACCTCCAGCTTCAGGCCTGCATGGGTCGCCAACTGGGCGAACCCGGGGAAGCTGGTGGCCACGTTGGCACAATCATGAATAGTAATGGGGCCAGTGGCGCGTAGAGCCGCCATGGCAAAGCTCATGGCGATGCGGTGGTCACCATGGGACTGCACCTCCCCACCGCCAAACTCACCACCGGTAATACGAATACCGTCATCAAACACTTGGTGACTCACACCCAACGCAGCAAGGCCATCGGCCATCACCTGAATACGATCGGATTCTTTCACCCGCAGCTCTTCTGCTCCGCGCAAAATGGTGTCGCCCTGAGCGCAGGCCGCGGCGATGAAAATGGCCGGAAATTCATCAATGGCCAAAGGCACCAGCGCCTCGGGGATCTCAATACCCTTAAGCGGAGCAGCATTAACCACCAGGTCGGCCACCGGCTCACCACCTGCATCGCGCTGGTTTTCCAAGCGAATATCCGCGCCCATCAGCTTGAGAATATCGATTACACCGGTCCGGGTAGGGTTGATCCCCACGTGCGGTAGCGTCACTTCACTATTAGCGGCAATGGAAGCGCCCACCAGGAAAAAGGCGGCAGAGGAGATATCCGCGGGCACCTCCAATTTGCCCGCAGTGAGCTTGCCGCCACCGGACAGTGCACTGGTGGCGCCGTCTCGACGCACTTCATAACCAAAACCACCCAGCATGCGTTCAGTGTGATCACGGGTAGGCGCCGGTTCCGTTACTGATGTTTCGCCATCAGCATAGAGCCCGCCCAATAGCACCGCTGATTTCACTTGAGCAGACGCCATGGGCAAGTCGTAATGGAAGCCTTTAAGGGACTGGCCACCACGAATACGCACTGGCGGGCGACCGTCTGTACCAGTGGTAATCTGAGCCCCCATTTCGCGTAATGGCTTGGCTACTCTCTCCATGGGGCGCTTGGACAGGGACGCATCCCCGGTCAACTCCACATCAAAGGACTGCCCCGCCAGCAAGCCGGTAAGTAACCGCATGGAGGTGCCTGAGTTACCCATGTACAAGGCTTTCTCGGGGGCTTTGAGACCATGCAGGCCCACACCATGGATAGTGACCTGGCCGTTATGGGGCCCCTCAATCACTACCCCCATGTCACGGAAAGCTTGCAAGGTGGCAAGCGCATCCTCCCCTTCCAGGAACCCTTCCACCTGAGTAACGCCTTCTGCCAGCGAACCAAGCATGATGGAGCGATGGGACATGGATTTATCGCCCGGCACACGCAGGCGCCCCTGCAATTGACCACCGGGGGCCACCACAAAAGTGGGATTGGTTGTGGCGTGAGTATTGTCTGTCATGGTTGTGTCGTCACCTACACTCTGAACACTATGGGCGCGGGTATAAGAGGTGCGCCCGTTCATTGCCAAAAAATGGGCCCGCGCCGTATTGGCCCGGGTCATGATGCCCATCAGGGCATCAGAATCTTCGTTTTCTACTGCCTGACGGAAGCGATCGATGCCATCGCTGAACTGTCCCAGCGCCTGCAGCAAAGCCGCCTTGTTT
Organism: Alcanivorax borkumensis SK2; assembly: GCF_000009365.1. Lineage (NCBI taxonomy): Bacteria > Pseudomonadati > Pseudomonadota > Gammaproteobacteria > Oceanospirillales > Alcanivoracaceae > Alcanivorax > Alcanivorax borkumensis. The sequence continues at coordinate 1,990,535 of NC_008260.1, forward strand.
TCACGAAAAATGTCATGCCACATCACCGGATCGGAGCTGGCAATACGGGTGAAGTCGCGAAAACCGCCGGCAGCATAGCGGAAGATCTCCGTGGAATCTCCCTGCCTGGCCAGCGTATCCACCAGAGAAAACGCCAGCAGATGCGGTAGATGGCTAGTTTCTGCCAACACCTGATCATGATAATCAGGAGCCATTTGCAACACTTCCGCCCCCATGCCCGTCCACAGGGCGCGCACTCTGGCGGTAGCTGCCGGGTCGGTGGCGTCGGTGGGGGTCAGGATCACCCGGTGATCGCGGTACAACTTCGCATCGGCCGCGCTTACGCCGCTTTTTTCCTTGCCTGCAATGGGGTGTCCTGGCACAAAGCGGGCGTAGTGGGCGCCCAGAGCATCGCGGGCCGCATTGACCACGTTGCCTTTCACGCTACCCCCATCGGTGACGATAACTCCGTTCGACAGCCCCGGCTTCAATGCCGACAGCACCGTACCCATGGCGGATACTGGGGTAGAAACAAACACCAGATCGGCGCCGGCCACAGCCTCTGCCAAATCCTGGCTGCCGCTATCGACAATACCCAAAGCAATGCCTTGCTCTAGGGTACGGGCAGAACGAGAGCCCGCCACAATGGAACGCGCCAGGCCATTTTCCCGGGCTGCGGCGGCGAAGGAGCCACCAATCAGGCCAAGGCCAATCACTGCAATACGATTAAACAAAGGCTCAGACATCACGGCATTCCCGTTTATCTGCACGAACACGCCTCGGGGTGTGAACCACGTTGTGAGCCGCCATTACCGGTACGGTTGACGCCCTGAACGGCGCCCCCACAAGGGCGCCCAAAAAAGGTTGGGGCCTATTCATTCGCCATTTCCTTGAGCACATGTTTCAACGCATCAAGGAAGCGCTCATTTTCACGACTGGTGCCCACGGTGACGCGAAGGTGGTTGGGCATGCCGTAGCCGCTCAAAGGCCGCACAATGACGCCTTGTTTGAGCAAACCTTGATAGATCGGCATGGCTTCTCGCCCGCAATCAAAAGCAATAAAGTTGGCCACCGAAGGAATCTGCTCAAGATTTAGCGTCAGCAAGCCTTCCGCGATCTGTACCAAACCACTGGTATTTTCACTGCGTGAGTTTTCCAGATGGTCTTCGTCAGACAACGCCGCTTGCGCTGCCACCATGGCCGGCGTATTCACGTTGAACGGTTGACGGATACGATTGAGCACATCGGCGATCTGCGGGTTGGATACCCCATAGCCCACACGCAAACCCGCAAGGCCGTGAATTTTAGAGAAGGTTCGCGTTACCACCAGGTTTGGGTATTTTTGCAACCGATCGATGCCGTTTGGGTAATGGCTTTCTTCCACGTATTCAAAATACGCTTCATCCAACACCACAATCACACGCTCAGGAATGCGCGATAAAAATTCATCCAGCGCATGGGCGTTGAACCAAGTACCGGTGGGGTTGTTCGGATTCGCAACGAACATTACGCGGGTACGTTCAGTGACGGCGTCAGCCATTGCCGCCAGATCATGGCCATAAAGATTCGAGCAGACCTGTACCGGTTTGGCGCTACAGCCCAGCGTTACCAAAGGATAAATGGCAAAGGCATATTCGGAAAAAATCGCCTCATCACCGGGCTGCAAATAGGCGCGGGCAATCAGCTCCAATATATCGTTGGAACCATTCCCCAGCGTCAGCTGGTTGCTCGCCACACCCAACGTTTCCGATAACGCGGCTTTCAAGGAGAACCCGGCTCCATCAGGATACAGATGCAGATCATCCAGATGGCGCAGCGCATGCAACGCTTTATGGCTAGGGCCCAGCGGATTTTCATTGCTCGCCAGCTTGACGATATCGGTCACGCCCAGCTCCCGCTCCAGCTCGGCAATGGGCTTGCCGGGCTCATAGGGCTTGAGTTGCTGAACACCGCTGTTGGCGAGTTTGATGTAGTCACAGGTCATTGTTGACTCCTTGAACTGTGGGAGCGGTCGCCCGACCACGAAAGCGCACCCAGGCCAACAATCATGGGCGAACGACGGCTCCCACCGGGATTACGGTGCCAAAGGGTAGGTTACAACACCGCCTTGGGGTACGAACCCAGCAGCTTGATGGTGTTGCCGGCGGCTTCTAGTTTATCCAGCACCGCCTGCAAGGTGTCATCTTCTTTGTGGCCTTCGCAATCCACAAAGAACACATAGCTCCAGTTGGCGGTGCGAGAGGGTCGAGACTCCAGGCGAGTCAGGTTGATGCCCTCATCCCGGAAAGGTGACAAGACCTCATAGAGCAGCCCTGGGCGATTCTTGCCACTGATCATCAGGCTGGTTTTGTCACAGCCTGAGGGCGGAGTGTCTTGACGCCCAATGATGATGAACCGGGTAGTGTTGTCCGGGCGATCTTCGATATTGCGCTGCACCGCAGTAAGCCCATACAGCTCTTCCGCCATTTCCCCAGCGATGGCCAAGGCATTCCACTCGTCTTTCAAGCGGCGCGCAGCCTCTGCGTTAGAGCTAACAGCAATACGCTCCACGCCGGGCATATGGGCGTCCAGCCACTGGCGACACTGGGCTAAAGTTTGCTGGTGGGAATAGACCCGCGTCACCTTATCCTGGCGGGTATGCTCCCCGGCCAGTAGGTGATGATGAATGCGTAACTCCACTTCACCACAGATTTTCAGGCTGGAGGTCATGAAGGTATCCAGGGTGTGATTCACCACCCCTTCGGTGGAGTTTTCCACTGGCACCACACCGTAGTTGGCCGCACCGGACTCCACTTCGCGGAACACTTCATCGATGGCAGCCAGCGGGAGGCTTTCTACCGCATGGCCAAAGTGCTTAAGCGCCGCCTGCTGGGTAAACGTGCCTTCCGGTCCAAGAAACGCGACCTTCATGCGTTGTTCAAGTGCCAAGCATGCGCTCATCACTTCACGGAAAAAACGCGCCATGGTTTCGCCATCCAGCGGCCCCTGATTACGCTCTTTCACCCGGCGCAGCACCTGAGCTTCACGCTCTGGGCGATAGAAAACCGGGTTCGGGTCCGTGGCCGTCTTCACTTCCGCCACCTTATGGGCCAAGGCCGCGCGTTGGTTGAGCAGGTCCTGAAGCTTCTGGTCCAGCTCATCAATTTCGTTACGCAAGTCGTCCAAGGTATTGGTCATATTGACCTCGCAAGCACGCGGCGCCCTTCCCGCAACACGCGAATAAGCGTGGGAGCGTTGGTTACGATCTGGCGCCGACCGTTCAAATTCATTGTTTTACCCACCTTCCAAACAATCACTGTGCTTCGCGACGGCACCAACACATCAAGCAGGGTGTGGTGCGTGCTACATGAAGCGCTTAAGCGTTCTTCTTTTCAAACTCTGCCATGAAGTCGATCAGTGCATCCACCGCCGCTTCGGGCACTGCATTGTAGATGCTGGCGCGCATGCCTCCCACGCTACGGTGGCCTTTGAGGTTCAACAGCCCAGCCGCCTGAGCCTGATCCAAAAATGGCTTGTCGAGGCGATCATCTGCCAGAACAAAAGGCACATTCATACGACTGCGGCTGATCACCTCTACCGGATTACTATAAAGGCCGCTGTGATCAATAAAATGGTACAGCTTTTCCGCCTTACGCTGATTGATTTCGCCCATGTTGCCCACACCGCCCTGCTTTTTAAGCCAGGAGAACACCAAGCCAGACAAGTACCAAGCAAAGGTCGGCGGTGTGTTGTACATGCTGTCATTGTCCGCATGGGTCTGGTAATTGAGCATCGCCGGAACATTGTTTGCTGCCTTGCCAAGCAAATCCTTACGAATAACCACCAGAGTAAGGCCGGCGGGGCCAATATTCTTCTGCGCGCCAGCGTAGATCAGCCCATATTGATTCACATCTATCGGACGAGAAAGGATAGTGGAGCTCATGTCCGCTACCAGTGGGGTATCCCCCACTTGCGGTACAAAGCTGTATTCCAGACCACCGATCGTTTCATTCGGGCAATAATGCACATAGGCCGGATTATCAGAGAGATTCCAGCTTTCCTGGAGCGGCACCGTGGAGAAGTTAGTGTCTTCGCTGCTGGCAGCCACATTGATGTTGCCGTAGCGCCCAGCTTCCTTGATGGCCTTTTTGGACCACTGTCCGGTGTTGATATAATCCGCCGTTTCCCCATCGCCTAACAAATTCATAGGCACCATGGCGAACTGACTGGACGCCCCGCCCTGCAGAAATAGCACAGCGTAATCATCGCTGATGCCCATCAGGTCGCGTAGGTCTTTTTCGGCTTGCTCGGCAATCTCTACAAAAACGTTATCGCGATGGCTCATTTCCATAATGGAAAGACCCAGACCCCGATAATCCAGCATTTCCTGCTGGGCTTGTTCGAGTACTGCCTGCGGCAATGCCGCCGGACCTGCGCAGAAGTTATAGGCGCGGGACATGCATATTTCTCCGTGACTGAATTAAAAGTACAAAACCGGTTAATCAAAGAAGCCCGGTAACACCGGGCTTGGGTATAACAACAAAGCAGGTTTAAAGCCGCGCAAGAGCCCCTTTCAAGATGCAAACCCTCCTTTGAATGAGAAGATTCGCGCCTCAAATGGTGCTCCTACAGACTCATTCCTCGGCGTCGTCCGAAGCGTCTGATTTCGGCGCTTCTGGGGTTGCTTCACCGTCCAGCACCTCATCGGCTTCGCCGTCCTCTTCTTCGACACCTTCCAACTCAGGAATAGTAGCCAGACCGCACAATGCCTCGCCATCGGCCAAGCGAATCAAGCGAACACCCTGAGTGTTACGACCAGACGTACTCACCTGATTTACACCGGTACGCACCAAGGTGCCCTGGTTAGAAATCAGCATGATGTCTTCTTCGCCAAACACCTGAGTGGCGCCCACCAGCTCACCGTTTCGCTCGTTGATCACCATGGCAATCACACCTTGGCCGCCACGCCCCTTGGTGGGATAGTCAGTGAGCGGGGTACGCTTGCCATAACCGTGCTCAGAGGCGGTAAGAATCTGGCCATTTTCTTCCGGCACAATCAGGGAAATAACGTCCACCCCTTCGGCCAGCTTGATACCCCGCACACCACGAGCCAGACGGCTCATAACACGCACTTTGGACTGATGGAAACGCACGGCTTTACCGTTGCGGGCAACCAGCATGATGTCTTCGTGGCCTTGAGTAATGGCCACGTTCACCAGATGTTCGCCTTCCTGCAATTTCACCGCAATCAAACCGGAGCTGCGTGGACGGGCAAAGTTGGCCAGGGCGGTCCGCTTAACGATACCGCTGGACGTGGCCATGAAGATAAAGGGTCCAGGAACGGTATCAGTCACCGCCTCGACTTCACCCTCAACCTCAACATCACTATCTGTCTCGTCTTCGATTACGTCAGCGGCGTCATCTACATCAACAATGTCTTCTTCGCCACCGGCTTTCTGCTGGCGCACCATGTCGGCATCCAGACGCAAAATAGCGGTAATACGTTCGTCAGCACCCAATGCCGGCAGCAGGTTAACAATTGGTTTGCCACGCGATGCCCGGCCCCCCTGAGGCAACTCAAAGGTACGCAACCAGAACACCTTGCCCGCATTGGTAAACAGCAACAGGGTATCGTGGGTGCCGGCTACCAGCAGGTGCTCCACATAATCCTGATCTTTTAGCTGGCCCGCAGACTTGCCGCGACCACCACGCTTCTGAGCACGGTAGGTGTCGATGGGCTGCATTTTGGCATAACCACCGTTGGACAGGGTCACCACCACGGTTTCTTCAGCAATCAGGTCTTCCATGCTGAAGTCCTGACGGGACGCAACGATCTCGGAACGGCGCTCGTCAGCGTATTCTTCACGGACCGCCTGTAGTTCTTCGCGGATCACTTCCATGAGACGCTCGGGGTTACCGAGAATCTTCAGCAGTTCAGCGATCTGCTCCAGCAGCTCCTGATAGTCATTGATCAGTTTTTCCCGTTCCAGACCGGTCAGCTTCTGCAAGCGCAGGTCCAAAATCGCCTGGGCCTGTTCCGGGCTCAGGTGATAAAGGCCATCAACCAGGCCATATTGTTCATCCAGGCCATCCGGGCGCGCCGCGTTTTCACCACCGGCACGCTCCAACATTTGCAGCACGTCACCGGGCTTCCAGCCCTTGTCCAACAGCTTGGCCTTGGCTTCAGCGCCGCTGGGTGAGGCCTTGATCAGCTCGATAACCGGATCAATATTGCTCAGGGCAACCGCCAGGCCTTCCAGCAGGTGAGCCTTTTCGCGGGCTTTACGTAATTCATAAACGGTTCGACGAGTCACCACTTCCCTGCGGTGACGGATAAAGGCATCCAGCAGTTCACGCAGGTTAAGAATCTTCGGCTGGCCATCTACCAAGGCCACAGTATTGATACCGAATACCGACTCCATCTGGGTCTGTTGGTACAGATTATTAAGCACTACCTCGGCATTTTCGCCACGGCGCAGCTCAATCACGATGCGCATACCTTCTTTATCAGACTCGTCGCGCAGTTCAGTGATGCCTTCGATTTTCTTGTCTTTCACCAGCTCGGCGATCTTCTCGATCAGCCGCGCCTTATTCACCTGATAAGGGATCTCAGTGACGATAATGGCTTCTTTACCGCTCTTGTCGGTGGCTTCAATTTCCGCACGAGCGCGCATATAAACGCGGCCCCGACCGGTACGGTAAGCCTGCACGATTCCCGCACGGCCATTAATAATGCCGGCAGTGGGAAAGTCTGGACCCTTGATGTATTCCATCAAGTCATCCGGAGTGAGGCTATCGTCATCAATCAGTGCCAAACAGCCATCCACCACTTCGCCCAGGTTATGGGGCGGAATGTTGGTGGCCATGCCCACAGCAATACCGGAAGAGCCGTTGACCAACAGGTTAGGCACTCGAGTGGGCATCACATCGGGGATACGTTCCGTGCCGTCGTAGTTGTCGACGAAATCCACGGTTTCCTTGTCCAGATCCGCCAGCAGTTCATGGGCGATCTTGGCCATGCGCACTTCGGTGTAACGCATGGCAGCAGCGGAATCACCATCGATGGAACCAAAGTTACCTTGGCCATCCACCAGCATGTAGCGCAGGGAAAAAGGCTGCGCCATCCGCACGATGGTGTCGTATACCGCTGAATCACCGTGGGGGTGGTATTTACCAATCACGTCACCAACCACACGGGCCGATTTCTTGTAGGCCTTATTCCAATCGTTATTCAGCTCGTGCATGGCGAACAGCACGCGGCGATGCACCGGCTTGAGGCCATCGCGCACATCCGGCAACGCCCGCCCAACGATTACGCTCATGGCGTAATCTAGGTATGACTGCTTGAGTTCGTCTTCGATGTTGACCGGGGTAACTTCTCTGGCGAGATCCGTCATAGCGATCCTTACTATCCACAAGGTGTTGGGAAAGCCCCTGCGGCTTCCCCAAGCCGGCCCATTTTCGGGCCGATTTCACGGGGTGCCCATGGCCACCCGTGCAGTCTGTTCTTATAGGCCGAGGTATTTCGGGGGACATTCGCCCTGCCCGACTCCACTGCCATTGCGAATTCCGATCTATAAAGCCCGGAAAAGCCCGGGATGATAGCACAGCTGGAGGGTATCGGCGCCATCTCTGCGTCGAAGCTCGCAAGATGGCGCCCCTTGCCAACATGCAAACAGTTTACCGTCACGCAGTCAGGGCAAGATCCACCGCGACACGCTATACTGCGGCGCACAATTCGGGGGTTACTGCCCCCAGTTCGAGCAAGGAGTTATGCATGAGCGACAATCAGGCTGACCTGATCGTCCACGCCCGCTGGATTGCCCCTGTGGCCCCGCAGGAAGCGGTGCTGGAGAACCATGCCGTGGTGGTCAAAGACGGTCGCATTGCCGACCTGCTCCCCAGCGCCCTGGCTAACGTAAAGTGGCAAAGCGAAGAGCAACAGCACCTGGGTGATCACCTGCTAATCCCAGGCTTGGTCAATGCCCATACCCACGCGGCCATGAACTTGCTACGCGGCATCGCCGATGACCTGCCGCTAATGACTTGGCTGGAAAAACATATCTGGCCCGCCGAAGGCCGCTTTGTCAGTGAAACCTTTGTCTACGACGGTACCCGGCTCGCCGCAGCAGAAATGATCCGTTCCGGCACCACTTGCTTTGCCGATATGTATTTCTTCCCCGCCAATGCCGCCCGCGCCACGGTTGAAGCCGGCCTGCGCGCCAGCCTGTTCTGCCCGCTGCTGGACTTCCCCACCCCTATGGGCTCCGGGCCGGAGGAGTATTTGCGCTTGGCCACCGACGCCATGGATGAATGGCAACATGAGCCGCGCATCCAGATCGGCTTTGGCCCCCATGCCCCCTATACGGTGTCCGATGGACCTCTGCAGAAAGTACTCACCCTCGCCGAAGAGTTGGACGTACCAATAATGATGCACGTGCACGAAACAGCCGGGGAGATCCAGATGGAGGTGCGCAACACTGGCGAGCGCCCCCTGACCCGGCTGCATAATCTGGGCTTGCTATCACCGCGCCTGCTGGCCGTTCACATGACCCAACTCACCGATGAAGAAATCGCTTTGGTGGCACAAACCGGCACCCACGTTGTGCATTGCCCGGAATCCAACCTGAAACTGGCCAGTGGCTTCGCGCCGGTTGAGAAACTACGCAAAGCCAATATTAACGTAGCGCTAGGCACCGACGGGGCCGCCAGCAATAATGATCTGGACATGCTGGGTGAAGCCCGCACCGCCGCTTTTTTAACCAAGGGCGTCAGCCTGCAGGCGGATGCGCAACCGGCCATGGAAACACTGAAAATGGCCACCCTGAATGGCGCCAAAGCATTGGGTCGAGATAACGAAATCGGCTCGTTGGAAATGGGTAAACAGGCGGATATGGTGGCTGTGGATTTGAACCGACTGGAGACCCAGCCGGTCTATGACCCAGTGGCCCAATTGATTTACGCTGCCACCCGCGACCAGATCACCCACACATGGGTGGGCGGGCGCTGCCTGATGGATAACCGCCAGCTAACCACACTCAACGAAGCCCTGATCCTCAAGAATGCCAAGCAGTGGCAAGAAAAAATCGCCGGAGCCGACCGTGACTGAACAGCAAACCCACACCCCGAACGTAGACGCCGGCGAAATCGCCAAGTTCAACGCCCTGGCTGAGCAGTGGTGGGACCCCAATTCCCAATTCCGCCCGCTGCACGACATTAATCCGTTGCGCCTGAACTATATCGACGAGCGCGTCAGCCTGCCGAGCAAAAAAGTCATTGATATCGGCTGCGGTGGCGGCCTGCTTTCCGAAGGCATGGCCCGACGCGGCGCAGAAGTAACCGGCATCGACATGGGCGAAGCCCCGCTGGCGGTCGCCCGCATTCACGCAGAACACGCCGGCGTAGCGGTGGAATACCTGCAAATCCCGGCGGAACAGATCGCCGAACAGCGCGCCGGCCAGTATGACGTGGTCACCTGCCTGGAAATGCTCGAACACGTACCGGATCCCTCCTCGGTGATTCGCGCCTGCGCCACCCTGGTGAAACCCGGCGGGCAAGTCTTTTTCAGCACCATCAACCGCAATCCCAAGGCGTTCATGTTTGCCATTGTCGGCGCGGAATATGTGCTGCGCCTGCTACCGCGCGGCACCCACGAATACGCCAAACTGATTAAACCCTCCGAGCTGGCTGGCTGGGCCCGCGATGCGGGGCTGGATGTACAAGACACCGCCGGGATGGTTTATAACCCGCTCACCCAGGTTTACAAACTGAATCGGGATGTATCGGTGAATTACTTGATGCACGCCCGCAAGGGCGACTGATTGCCTGCGGGAGCCAATAATGGAACGCCTTGAAGCCGTTTATTTCGATTTGGATGGCACCCTTATCGATACCGCCCCGGACTTTTATACGGTACTCAATACATTGCTGGAAAAGCATAGTCGCCCCACAGTGAGCTACTCTGCGGTGCGCGCTAATGTATCCAATGGCGCGCGCGCGCTCACCGAACTCGGTTTTGGTGTTGGCCCCGACGATGCAAGCTTTGCTCTGTTGCTGAACGAACTGCTCAATGCCTACGAACAGCATCTGGCCGTGGATACGGTATTGTTCCCAGGCTTGGAGGACGTGCTCGACTGGCTGGACGCTCAGCAACTGCCCTGGGGTATCGTCACCAACAAACCCGACCGCTTTACCGGCCCCGTACTGGAAGGGCTCAAGCTGCACCAACGCGTTGGCCCGGTGATTTGCCCGGAGCACGTCAAGCAACGCAAACCCGACCCGGAAGGCCTATTGATTGCCGCCAACGCCGACCAGGTAAAACCCGCACATTGCCTGTATGTGGGCGATCACCTGCGCGACATTCAAGCTGGCAAGAATGCGGGCATGGCCACCGCCGTTGCCGCCTTTGGTTACATCGATGCAGACGACGACCCTCGTGGCTGGCAGGCAGATTATTACCTGGAAGACGGCAGCGACCTGCTGCCGCTTTTGCAGAAACTCTATACATAAAACGCGGACTAAACTAATCATAGGGCAGCACTAGAACGGCAATTAAGGCAGATGCCCGCTCCACCTTACGGTTAGTTACAGCACCTAAGTCAGGCCTCGTGCTTGGCGAAAGCGACACAGGAACCACCATGACTGATATCCAACAACAAGCCCTCAATTACCAATGCGCTGAAGACACCTTCAAAGGTCGTATTATCCTCGTCACTGGTGCAGGCGCCGGCATCGGCCGCAGCGCCGCGCTGGCCCTGGCAGCCCATGGCGCCACGGTCATTCTGCTAGGCCGCACCCAGGAAAAACTGGAAGCGGTGTACGATGAAATCAAAGCCGCGGGTGGCCCGGAGCCCGCGCTGGCGCCGGTGAATCTAACGGTCGCTCGCCCGGAAGATTTTCAGGAACTGGCCGGGCTTTTTGACAAAGAGTTCGGGCGACTGGATGGCATCTTGCACAACGCATCCATGCTCGGCGACATTACGCCTATGGATCGTTATGCCACTGGCACCTGGGATTCGGTCATGCAAACCAATGTGAATAGCGCTTTCTATCTAACCCAAGCCATGTTGCCGTTGCTGCGCGCCAGCGACGATGCTCGCCTGCTATTTACATCCTCCAGCGTGGGGCGCAAAGGCCGTGCTTTCTGGGGTGCCTATGCGGTCTCCAAGGCGGCCACTGAAAACCTAGCCCAAGTGCTGGCGGAAGAACTGGAAAACACCAGCAACATTCGCGTCAACACCGTTAACCCTGGCGGTACGCGCACCGACATGCGCGCCATGGCCTACCCCGGCGAAGACCCTCTCACATTGAAGACCCCCGCCGACATCATGGCCCCCTATCTGTTCTTGTTGGGCCCGGATAGCCGAAACGTCACCGGCGCATCTATCGATGCTCAACCGAAGTAACAACGGCAAGTTCAAAGTAGAACGGTCAACGTTGGAAAGAGGCAATCACGTCAGCAGCGTGTTGGTACGGTTCAATGCTCGCGGCTAAATGCAGCGCGGGCATTGTCCTGAATATCCCCTGAACCCTTTACCCCGTTTGAAATTTGCACTTTTTGGCACTTTCAGTACGTTCAACGCGTCCCACCTTTGACCGTTTCCCCACAGCTTGCCGTAACGCGGTCACCCACTGCGCCAAAGCCCTCCTTTCTATGCTCGTCACGTGCTATCTCTATAGGCTATAAAACAATCACAACAGTTCTTGCCGTGACAACCTGCCGCATTTTTCAAAAACACACAGTCCTGTTACCGCAAGGTTGCTTATAACAACAACTCGGCCTGGAGATCCCCATGCACATCCGACTTTCTGTTTTTTTTGTTCTTAGCCTACTATGTGCCACCCTGAGCGCCACCACGCTGACCAACGCACAGAAAGAACAATTACGAGGACTGCTGCCCGGCGTCACGCTCAACGACAACACCCTTGAAAAGCTGGAAGACATTTTTTATACCCGTGAAATGCCGGTTCGCAGCCGGCTCAAAGCCATCAGCCAAATGGTGGGCTTGGACCAAATGCCCGCTGGCAGCGCACTGAAACGCACCATCTGCATTTGGGATATTGGCGGGCGCAATGGGCCGGTGTTTAATGTCGCCATGGAGCAACGAGCACTGGCCATCGAGTACGGCATCAATTTGGACATGGTGCCTTACACCAACGAAACGGTGATGGTGGAAGAGCTCAAGGCCGGCCTCTGTGACGCGGCCTTGATGAGCGGCATGCGCGCACGCCAGTTCAACCTTTACAGCGGCAGCGTCGATGCCATTGGTGCCGTTCCCAGCGACCAGCATATGCAAACTCTTCTACAGGTCCTCGCCCATCCCAAACAGGCTGGTCATATGGTGCAAGGGGATTACGTAGTAATGGGCATCTACCCTGCCGGTGCCGCCCATATTTTTGTCAACGATCGCAGCATCAGTTCACTGGCCAAGGCCGCCGGCCACCGCGTAGCGGTGTTGGATTATGATCAGACCCAAGCGCAAATGGTCGCCGCCATTGGCGCAACACCGATTGCCACCGACATCGTTTCCGCGCCTAACAAATTCAATAATGGGCAAATCGATATTTTGCCCGCCCCATTAGTGGCATATGAACTTCTTGAGCTTTATAAAGGCATGAGTCCAGATGGCGGCATCGTCGACTACCCACTGACGCAGCTTTCCATGCAGCTCATCGGAAGACTGGATAAATTCCCCAACGAAGTAGCGCAACTGATACGCGAAGCATCATTCGAGGCCTATCCAACGGTTATAAAGCGCGTCGAACAGGAAACCAAACGGGTACCCGAGCGTTGGATGATTCATATCCCAGAGAAAGACAAACAAGAATACGAAGTCATGATGCAGGACGCTCGCGACGCGCTACGCGAACAAGGCTATTACAGTGGCGACATGTTGACGTTGCAGCGCAAGATCCGCTGCAAGTTCAACCCAGCTCGCTCTGAGTGCAGCATCAGCCAATAGGTGAGCGACAACACTTACTGGAAACCCTGCGCGCCCTGACTTTCGGAAAGCTTTGTACAATTGTCATACAACAGGTAAAACTTCGCCACACGGCGAAATGCTATAAACGCCCCCATTGAATGACACAGGAATCGTCATGGGGACGTTTAGGTATCTATGCTCAGCACTGCTGTTGGTTGCTGCAACCCATAGCAGTGCTCTGGCACTGACCGATAAACAAAAAACACAACTCAAGCAGGCCCGACAATCCATGGGGCTTGCCGACGGTGAAATGCTGAAAAGGCACATATGCCTTTGGGATTTATCCGGGCGTTCCGGGCCGATATATAATGGCGCCACCAATTTACGCATAGATTTGTTGCGCTATAATATTGATATCAGTCTAGAAGCCTTCACTAATGAAGGTGTGTTGGTTGCCTCTTTGAAAAACGGTCACTGTGATGCCGCGCTAATGAGCGGGTTCCGGGCTCGTCATTTTAACCGTTTCACCGGCAGCATTGATGCACTGGGCGCCCTGCCTACACTGGAGCATGTAAACGTTTTACTGCGCACCCTTGCTCACCCACAACTGGCCGAAAAAATGGCCAGCAATAAGTATCAGACCCTAGCCATTACGCCTGCTGGAGCGGCCTACCTTTTCGTCAATGATCGGGCGCTCAACTCCCTTTCAAAAGTAGCAGGAAAAAAAGTTGCGGTGCTAGATTTCGATCCTGGTCAATCCAAATTGGTTACCCATATCGGTGCCACCCCCGTCGCCAGCACTCTCGCTACTGCTCCCAGTCAATTCAATAATGGCAGTGTTGATGTGTTACCCGCCCCGTTGATTGCCTATCAAGCCCTAGAACTTTACAAAGGCATGGAGCCCAATGGCGGCATCGTGGACTACCCCATCGTACAATTGACCGCGCAACTGATCGCTCATGCAGATCGCTTCCCCCCCGCCTTTTCGGCATTGATTCGTGAAATTGCAACAGACAGTTTCCAAGCGGTACAAAGCACGCTGAAAAAAGAAGCGGATCGCATTCCCTCTCACTGGTGGATTTCACTTCCCGAAGACGAAAAGCAGAACTACAACAGCTTGATGCGCGATGCACGTATCAAGCTACGCGATAGCGAATATTATGACCCCACCATGTTGAACATCATGAAACGTATTCGTTGCAGCCTAGAAGCGGGTCGCCCCGAATGCAGCCAAAGCATTGAGTAATAAACAACATATCTTTTGCTCATCTCTCCCCCGAGCCGGCCAAGCTAATGAGCGACACTGCCAGTATAGCTGTAGACCACAGCACCTTATGGCAACAACAAACGATAATAGCCATGGAGGCTATCGTGAGATTTTTTCGTTACTTTTTTCTTTCTTTTCTACTAGTCGGCAGCGCATTTCTTCATGCCAATGAAGCCTTTGATCTGACGCCGGCCCAACGGGCCGAACTAGAGCGCTTTGCCCCCGGTGTGGAATTTACACCGGAACTGGCGGCCACATTGCGTGCGATAGCCTATGACCAGAACCGTAGTCTGGATGAACGGATCAAAGCCATGCAGAAAGCTGCGGGATTCAGTCTGGGCGAGCCCCTCAAACGTCGAATTTGCATCTGGGATATTGGCGGTCGCTCCGGGCCAATTTTCAAGGCAGCTGAGGACCAGCGTACCCGGCTACGGCAATATGGTGTGGATCTTCATATCGAGCCCTACACCAAAGAAAGCGTAGCAGCCGAAGATCTCAAAGCCGGCCTCTGTGATGCAGCGCTGATTACAGGGTTACGGGGCCGCCAATTCAACAAATATACCGGCACCATCGATGCCATTGGCGCCCTGCCAACCCAAGAGCACATGCACATCCTTCTGCAAGCCCTTGCCAGCCCGAAAAGCGCGGACAAGATGATCAGCGGTGAGTATGTCATACTCGGCGTTGCACCGGCTGGTGGCGCTTATATTTTCGTCAATGACAAGAACATTAACACTCTAGCCAAAGCTGCAGGGAAGCGCGTGGCCGTGCTCGACTATGATCCCACACAAGCGGAAATGGTTTCACAGATTGGCGCGACGCCAATTGCATCGGATATCGTTTCAGCACCGAATAAATTCAACAACGGCGTGGTTGACGTTATCGTCGCACCACTACTCGCCTACGAATTACTGGAACTGTACAAAGGAATGGGGCCGAATGGCGGTATCATTGATTACCCGCTGGCTCAAATCACCATGCAGCTGATCGGTCGCAAAGACAAATTCCCGAATGAAGTAGCACAGCTGGTGCGCGAAGAATTCTACAAAAGCTACCCTCTAATCATGGAACGACTGAATCTTGAAGCCGTCAAAGTGCCAGAACGCTGGATGATCCAGATTCCGCCAGAAGATAAAAAAGAATATCAAATAATGATGCAGGAAGCGCGTCTACGGCTACGCCAAAAAGGCTACTATGATGCCAACATGCTGACCCTGCAACGCAAGGTTCGTTGCAAGCTCGACGCCACCCGAGCGGAATGCAGTAATCCGGTGGAATAAACGCAGAAATAAGCCACAAACTACAACGCGTAGCCAAAAGCCCTGCCACACGGTTATCACGCTACCCGCGGCTTCAATTCAAGAGTTCAAACCCAAAATTCTAAAAGGAAAACGAAGACACTTTCCTCGTTCTCCTTTTCTATCTTCTTTGCTGCTAACGGCTAATTCTAATGTAAAAATCCGCCAGGTATTTCCTCTATGGAACCAAACATATCGACCCGGTTATCACTGAACATGTCCATTTCCGGGGCCAACACCTGCACATAACGATCAAAATAGAGAAACTGCTTTAGCAATAAGGCGAACTCCCGCGGGAATCGAATACCATGCCCCTCACCAATTTTCACGATATCTACCAGCAGGCTGTTCACTTCCTTGTCGTTACGGTCTGCCTGCATCAGCGCAGAAGGATCCACCTGGCCCAACGCTCCCTGCAATCCTTCAATATCCCGCGCCAACGCTGCAACAT
Source organism: Alcanivorax borkumensis SK2 (assembly GCF_000009365.1). Lineage (NCBI taxonomy): Bacteria > Pseudomonadati > Pseudomonadota > Gammaproteobacteria > Oceanospirillales > Alcanivoracaceae > Alcanivorax > Alcanivorax borkumensis. The sequence continues at coordinate 2,006,432 of NC_008260.1, forward strand.
CTACTTCGTCACGAGTCATTCCGATCACGACCATGGCTTCCGCCATCTTTCGCACATCCCCACGACCAATGGCATCAAAGAAAGCCGCCATACCATTCCAGGCTTCACGACGAATACGCCCGACGATGCCAAAATCAATAAATCCGACTCGGCCATCCTCTAGCAGCATTAAATTACCCGCATGAACATCTGCATGGAAGAAGTCACACATCATAAGGCTAGAAAACCACGTGTTCAGCGCAGAAATCAACGTACCCGCCGGATCGTCGGTATACTTCTTTAGTACATTCATATCCGTTAGAGGCACGCCAAAAAAACGCTCCATGGTCAGGACTTTACCCGTGGTATGTGACATAACGGGTTCTGGCGCTATGGCCTGAGTGTTACCGGTATTGCGCAGGAAAACATTAAACGCTTTAAGATTGCCCGCTTCTTTTATGAAATCGCACTCTTCCAGCATGCCCGCCTGTAACTCTTCAATGACCCCCGAAATAGCAGAACGTGACAACCCCGGCGCCAACCGTTCAGTAAGTCTTGCCGCGAAGTACAAGAAATTGAAATCTGTAAGCAAAACATTCTTTACACCCGGGCGTTGAACCTTAATTACCACATCGCGACCATCCTTCAATTTTGCCGCGTGCACTTGTGCAATTGACGCACTGGCTAATGGTTTAGGGTCCACAAATTCATAAAGCGTCTCCAGGCTGGAGCCTAGCTCGGCTTCAACAGTATCCCGAATGTAATGAAAAGGTAGGGGGGGAGTCCTGTCGAGACAGCGTTGAAACTCCTCGACATACTCTTCAGGGAAAATTGATGGGGAACTGGCAATAAATTGGCCTAATTTAATGTATGTCGTCCCTAAAGATTCGAAGGTGGCACGCAGCAAAGCCGGGATTGGCGGGCGATCACCGAGCGCCCAGCCTAGCCCATGGCGCCCCACTACACCCAACGTTTCGAGTATTCGTAGTCCGCCCCGTGCCGTATTCAGTGCCAGGGAAAGGCCACTGCGTTCGCCCTCCAGCCAGGCCCGCATATCTTTGACGTCACTGTGATCACTCATAATAAAGTCGTATCTATTTTATGAAGTACATGATTTATCGGATAGAAACCATGATATAGCAAATTTATTGTTTGTAATTGCTTGAAGGATTTTTTGTAATTGCCGCTTGTGTCAAACGGCTGACTTTCGTACCTTTGACGACCCTATTTTGAGAACAAAAACAAGGAGCTTACGAATGGGTTCTCTTTCCATGAAAAAAATGCTACGACATTCCGGTCTGGCCTTGGTAGGAAGCGCCATCCTAGCTCTGCAAGGCTGCGGTGTTGTCTATAAGGCTACCGGTGATGTTTTGGTCAGCTTCGGCCGATCCGAAATGTTGCCCTACATGATGACCTATGATGACGTACGTATGGCATGCGTCACCGGCGAAGCACAGACACCTCTGTTGATGTCTTTCGAGCGTGTTGGATCCGACCCCAGCAAACTGGGCGCCATGGTCTTCACCGTTGCCGCCACCTGCGCCGAGCAAATTGCTCTTGATGCTGAACTGCGCTACATGCGTTCAGTCAAAGATGGCCGAGTCAGCGAAGCACAAGATGCACGCATCGAGCAGAAACGCTGGTCTGCCATTGCCGCAAATCGCCAGTACAAAGCTTACAACTACATGATGCAAGCCTTCGGCGAAGTCAAGGACGGTGAATGTCCTAACATGAATAACGATTTTGACGAAATGGTCTGGCTGGTCGGTAACATTTCCGGTGTTCAATCCCTGCTTAACGACGGCGCTTCCGACGGTGCAGTAGGCGTACCTCGTGATATCGCAGCCAAAGTTGAACGCAACATGAAATGCTTGGATAACGATCAGTGGTGGGGCGTACCGCGCGGTACCCGTGCTGCAGTATGGAACCTGCTACCAATGCTAGCACCACCGAACGCTGATGCATGGGCCGAGCTGGAAGCCTCAGCCAAGGCAGGGTTCGACAGCGGCATTCGTTTGGGCAGCGCCCTGTATGCCATGAGCGCTTTCAGCAAAGGCAACGATGAGCGTCTGCGCCAAGCCATCCGTGATTACGCAGCAAATGATGAAGGCCTGAATCCAGACTACGCTATGCTAGACGCCATCGCTGGCTTTATTATCCAAGGTATTTCGGACCGTGAATGGACTGAGAATACCGGTAAGCGTACACCTATAGGCGGCACTGGCACTTTCTGGGATGACACAGCCTCGTCTGGCCCCGCTATTGATATCAACGATTTGCTATAAGCCATCTAGCGGCCTTCGGGCCGCTTTTAACGCGTTAAACAGTTAAAGAAGTAACCAGGAGACTATCATGCGCTATGTTAAGGCATTCACTGCGGTCGCCACTGCCGCTCTGGCATTGACGTTCACCCCCGTCCAAGCCGCCGAAAAGCGCACTATGTGCGTATTTGACATCATTGGCGCGAATGGCGATATCTACAACATCATGAAGGACTATAAGACCGCGGCGCTGAACTGGGGCGTGGACTTTGAACTCAAGCCCTACACAGATGAAAAAATCGCATCTGAAGACCTGAAAGCCGGCCAATGTGATGCCGCCGTCCTAACCGGTATCCGCGGCCGTCAGTTCAACAATTACACTGGCAGCCTGGATTCCATTGGCTCCATCCCTAGCTATGACGCTATGCGCACCGTGATTACAGTGCTAACCAGCGAGAGCCCATCCATCAATGCAAAGTTGGTTTCCGGCCCTTATGAAGTAGGTGGCGTCGCCCCTATGGGAGCAGCCTACCTGTTCGTTAAAGACAGCACTATCGACACCGTCAGCGAATTGTCTGGCAAGTCCATCGCGGTACTGGAATACGATTCGGCTCAAGCAAACATGGCCTCCCGCGTAGGTATGTCACCGGTTATGTCTGACATTTCCAACTTCTCTAGCCGGTTTAATAATGGTTCCGTTGATGTCTGCTTTGCCCCCATTGCTGCGTACTCTGCCTTGGAATTGTACAAAGGCATGCAGCCTGACGGCGGCATCGTCGATTACGTACTCGGTCAGTTGACCGCACAAGTCATTCTGAAAAAGGACAAGTTCCCTGCTGATTTTGCTGCACAGTCACGCAAATACATGCTCGGTCAGTTTGACCGCGCCATGCGTGTCATTGAGAACGCCAACAGCGAAGTTAACAAGAAGTGGTGGATTCGTATTCCTGAGGCGGACAGGCTCCGTTACGACGAAATGATGCGTGACGCTCGCATCGCCCTCACCAAAGACGGCGTCTACAATAAAGACATGATGGGTCTGCTACGTAAAGTACGCTGTAAACACGAACCATCACGCGCAGAGTGCGTTAACCCTGTTGAATAAAAAGTTCAACTGAACGGGGCCAACTGGCCCCGTCCTTCATTAACAACTCACATTCTGTCACCCGTTCCCACGGGTGATCAGGTAAGAAAAAATGTTTACATCGCCCTAAAAAGGCGGGGGCAAAAGCGCTACCCTACCCCCCAAAGCGCCCCCCCCCTCCGTAGCTCAGGCGGTATAACAATAACCGGGTGCACAATGGACAAGCCTTCGTTAACTGTTGCAAACCGTTCCGTCGCGGAATGGCTATCCTCACTTCCTACACTGATTCTTCTTCTGCTGACCATTTTTCTGGCTTCCGGCGAAGTAATTCACTCGCAGCTACTGAAGATCGGCGAGAATACCTGGGAGGGCTATTTCCTTTTGCGTGGCGCTGGAGTGGTGGAACAGCCCACCTGTAACCGTGATCCAGACCTGGATCAGGAGCTGGCAAAAGCCATTAAGCAGAAAAAACAGCAAATGGCTGACGATCCTCTAGCCTCCATCTTTGGAACCGACGTGGACGAAGCGGCCTTGCGTCAGTCCTTGGAATCTTCCAGGCATAACTGTCGCGGCAGATGGGAACGCTATGAGTTGATTCAGGACAAAGCCACCCCCGGCGTGATTGCCTTCCGTACCTTGGAAGGCGGCGTAGCCAAAGTGGTAACTACCCTGGGCAACTACAAGCGTCTACTGCTTTGTTTGCTGGTAATGATCTGTGCCGCGACCGCCACATTAACGCGCCACCACATTTCGCTACGTCCCGCTCATACACGTAAAGACCACTTTGTTTCTAGCTTGGGCCAGCTCGCCGCCAACATAATGCTACTCCTCTCTGCTTGGCTATACCGAGGCGAAGAAATCAGCGCCATTGCCGACGGAGTTCAGGTCAATCACTTTTACTTGCACCAGTTCTGGATTGCCGGCTTCCTGCTGCTCTCTTTCGCTGCTTTCTACCAGCTGATTCGCCCGCCCAAAGACCTTGAGGAAGGAGGTACTTGGGGCAAGGCAATGTTGACCATCCCGCTATACAGCTTCATGTGCCTTACCGCTGGCGCACAATTTATCAGCCAAGGCTACTACCACGGGATTAGCGTTTATCTTGGCATGATGATGGAACTGTCCACCCTGTTCCTGAGCTTGGCACTGTATATCTGGATCGGCATGCTGCTGCGTCAAACCAAGATGGCTCACCTAGTTTTCGACGTGCTACGTCCTTGGAAAATGTCACCGGAGTTGATGTGTTTTGTGGTGCTTGCTGTTGCAGCGGTTCCTACAGCCTACACTGGCGCCTCCGGTATCTTCGTTATTGCTGCCGGTGCCACCATCTATAACGAGTTGGTTCGCGCTGGGGCTCGTAAACAACTGGCGCTGGCCGCCACCGCCATGTCTGGCTCCATGGGCGTGGTTTTACGTCCCTGCCTGCTGGTCGTGATCATCGCCGCTTTGAACAATAGCGTGACCACAGATGAGCTATTCACTTCCGGCCTGAAAATCTTTGGTTTGTCGCTGTTCCTGTTCTTCATTTACAGCCAATTTGCCCGTACTGCTCCGGCACGCATTGCTCCGTTCTCTGAAGCAGTACCGCAAAGCTTGAAACGTCTCATCCCTCTACTGCCCTATGTGATTATCATGGGGACCGTAGTGGTGTTCTTCCGTGATCTACTCGACACCGAGTTAAACGAAAACTACGCACCCATTATCCTGCCGGTAATGCTGCTAGCCATTCTGGCCTACGAGAAACTGAGCACAAAATCCCTGCACGTTTTCACGATCGTCCTGTTGCCCCTTTTGATCTACTCCTGCTACAACCTGTGGGGCATCAACAATGCGCTAGACGCTGGTGCTATTCCTACCGGCACCTCCGCTGAGGAATTGAACGATCTGTTTTGGGGACTTTTCTGGCGTAATGCTATTCTCGGCGCTTGTCTGGCAATTTATTACCTTGTAAAAACACCGGATATGGACCCGCATTACCAACCAGAGCCCGGTGTGGGTGAGAAGATGGAAAGCTCATTGCGGTTTGCCACTAACGAAACCACCGGGCACATTGGCGCGTTGCTGATGCTGATGGCTCTATCGGTAAGCGTCGGCGGTATCATCGAGCGTTCCGGGGTCATGGAAATGCTGCCTGAGACGTTCCCGAGTATCTGGGTAGCCATGACACTGCTGGTGGTCACCATGGTGATTATCGGCATGATTATGGACCCCTATGGCGCAGTAATTTTGGTGAACGCAACCCTTGCACAAATTGCCTTCGATAATGGGATTGACCCACTACACTTCTGGATGATTACCCTGGTAGCTTTTGAGCTGGGTTATCTATCACCTCCAGTGGCGCTAAACCACTTGCTAACAAGGCAAGTAGTGGGAGACGAAGAAGTGGAATCCGCAAAAGTGCCGGGTGGCAACTTCTACCGTCGCTATGAGAAATTCCTACTGCCTATTGCGGTGATGCTGACCGCACTGCTGCTGGTATCTTACGTACCGCTGATGTCGGACTCGCTCCACGAGTTCCTGTTCCAGAAAATTCAGGCTGGCGCCCATTAACCCGCCAAACTGAACATGAAAAGGGCCCAATCGGGCCCTTTTTTATTTCAGCAACAAAAACTATTTAACTGGAAAAAGAAGCCCCTACTAACCGGACATATTTACCCGCTTCTCACCCCGCCAGTTTCCTATCGTTCCGCAATAACGAATACTGTAAAGTATCTGGAGATTTCAGGGAGATAGCGGATGAGTAAAACCCAAGAAAACCGGCCTTCACGAAAAACCGAAGGCCTCCCCAAAACGGCCAAACCCGCCTTGTTATTCTTGCTATTCTTGTTCGGGGTGGTTGCCACCATAGCCACCGCCGCTTACGTTGTTGACAGAATGATTTACGGATAAGTCACATGGCTACAAAAATTGACAACCGACGCCACCCCCGAATCAACCGTGAAGAGAACTTGTCTCTCACCTTGTTACCGGCAGGATCGAGTTCCTTAGACCCGGAAGATCGCCTCTATCTAACCTCTCACGACATTTCCCTAGCGGGTATCAGCGTGGAGCTACCCTCACCAATCAAGCCCGATACGGATGTGGAGCTCTGGGTTGCTCTGCTGGAAAACTACGGCACCTACCATCTTTACGGCACTATCGCTTGGTGCGCAGCACCTGAAGGCCATCTTCTCGCCGGAATAGCTTTGAACCTGGAGCGCGCCGACGGACGTTTATGGGCGGCTCACTTCGACTCAACAGGACATTTTAGTGACTGACCGTCCAGGGCCAGGACGACCAGTCATTTTACTGTAGGGAGCCCCCTCACCTGTTTCAGTGAAAGCAACCCCAAGCACGACCGCAGGGCATTAAACGCTAGCCCTAGCCTATGACAAGTCTGCCTTGGCAAAAGCCGTACATGACCACAAACGCAGAAAAAAGAAACCCTAGGCAGGGTAGGAGAAAGATAACAAAGCGCGAGCACCGACTCTCGCAGCGCACCATTTAGAAACGCTGCAAGACAACAAACATCAGAGCTTTTCCGGAAAATGCTCGCTTAACAAACCCGCAAGCCGATCAAGGCGTTTACGCCGCTTTGCCATCCCGAACACATTCATTAGGCGGGTTGCCCAAGTCATTGCGGTCGCTAAAGTGTCGCCGCCGCGACGGGGAATCACATGCACATGCACATGGGGCACATGCTGATTGGCTTCGCGGCCATCATTAACCACCACATTATGCGCCTTTACGGCAAGCCCGGCCCGTTTCTGCGCCACAATCGTCCTCCGGGCCAGATCCATCAACCGATGCGTCACCGCAGCATCCAACCCTTCCAGCAAGGATTCATGCTGGCGAGGAATCACCAAACAATGGGCTTCACGGATCGGGAACAAATCCAGAATCACCAGCGCCAAATCATCTTCATAGACCACGCTGGCGGGCAAAGTCCCCGCCTGAATCTGACAAAAGATACACTCGCTCATTGCTGAGCCAGCATAGCCGCTTGTTTGCGCCGCTGCCGCCACAGCTCTAATGCAGCCACCACCAGCGCCACCAGCAACATCGCCACCAATGGGCCACCGGCGCGCCAAAGGCTCACATTATCCTGAGCCAGGCCGTCAAACAAACTCACCACCCAAGCCGGAGCCCATTCGTCATGCTGCGCAGATACGGACCATGGTGTGAGCAACAGGGCAGTTAGCAGAGTTCGCAGCGGCACCTTAGCCCAGCGGCTCAGAGGGCGTGTTAGCCACCACCAAACGAACAAGACACCGATACTGCCCAGCAAATAGGCAAACCAACCCCATAAATATGCTTGTGTTGTCACAACGTCTCCCACTCATGTTATTGAACCCACCGGCAAGCCACCGCCTACATCAGTCGATCCAGTGAACAATATGCTCTTCCCAATCATCTTCCCGCACAAGTTGCTCTGACACCACCCGCCCCGCGACGCTAATCCCCGCTTGCCTCACGCTGTCAGCATTGTTACTGAGCAACGGATGCCAAGCGGGTAACGGCTTACCTTTTGCACGTAAACGGTATGCACAGGTGGGTGGCAACCAATTCGTATCCCTAGCAATGCTCTCAGTGACACGAATGCAATCCGGAACCCGCTTAAAACGCTCTTCATACACACGACATTGGCATTGCTTGCTATCCAGAAAGCGGCACGCCAGATTGGTAAACGCTAACTCGCCACTGTCTTCATCTTCCAGTTTTACAAGACAACAACGGCCACAATTATCACACAGCGCTTCCCACTCGCGGACATTGAGGTCGCTCAGCGGGAGAGTCCAGAACTGACCCCGCAGCGGCAGCGTCGTATCAGGCATCATGTCGAACCGGTTTATCCGGGTGGCCATCAGCCATGAACAGGTCTTCATCCGGCGGTGGTGGCATTTGCAAGTAAAAACCCTGCTCGCGGATTTTTTCCATGACCTGCTCCACATCCGCGCGTGCTAATGGGCGCGTCGGGTTCAGAATCATATCAGTCACGTGCTCGGCATGACCAAACTGTCCCATCAATATCTCGGGCACCTCTTTAAGCCCTTTTTGCCGATCCACATACAAATACATGCCACTTTTGCGGCGGCTCTTATAGATCGAACAAAACAATTTGCCTTTCAGCACTCCCTCACTCACTACAGCAACTCCAGCAGAGGTTGGGTGACAACATCATTACGCCAGCCGGTCAACGGTTCCGGCACCCTCTCCGGGTGGCGGATCAGGGCTTCCAGCCAACGGCGACGCATCAATACGTCGGGCTTCATATTCAACTCTTCGGCAATAATCGCAACCCGGCTACGCAGGGTTTTGGCAAGTTTCTTCTGTGCCATATCCGGCGGCCCCGGCAACGGATCGGGGGGAGTCTGCCCTCGGGCCTGTTCAATCAATGCCAACAACGCATCTCCGTCGCGACGAATCTGTTTGGGATGAAAGCCCAAGTCCGCGAGCAAGCCTCTGTCGGTACGATTGGTACGGGCCAAGTCCAGCAACTGGGCATCTTTTAACACAAAGCTTTTGGGCAGATCTCGCTCCCGAGCCATCTGATCACGCCACGGCGCCAGTGCTGCCAATACCGCCAAGCTTTCGCCCTGCAGCAAGCCCGCGCCTTTCACGTTACGCCAAGCGTCTTGCGGCAGCACTTGGCTGCGAGCCTGCTTGAGCAAACGAGCGCATTCTTCTTCCCACCAAGCGCGGCGGCCCAAGCCATCGAGTCGCTCGGCGAGAATCCCCGCCACTTCCGGGAGATATTTTACGTCATCTTCCGCGTAGTGAAGTTGCTCATCGCTTAATGGCCGTTTCAGCCAATTGGTTCGCGTGGCCCCTTTCGGAAGATCAACACCCAACAGCATTTGAACCACTTTCTGGTAACCCCACTGCATATCTTCGCCGCTCAGTGCAGCGGCAATCTGGGTGTCTTCAATGGCCGCCGGGTACTGGCCAGTAAACGTAGCAATTGCTTCCAAGTCTTCGGAACAAGCATGCATCACCAAGGTATGATTCTGAAATACTGGCAACAAAGTAGGCCCATCAACCTCGGTAGTATCAATAAGTCGAATGCGCACACCATCATGGACTTGCACCAGTGCCAATTGTGGCCAGAAGGTGCGCTCACGCATGAATTCCGTGTCCAGGTATAGCCGACTACCTGCCGCCAGGCTTGCCTGCCATTCGCTGATCTCTTTGTTATCTTCGCACCAGAGATACGCCATCTTTTTGCCTTTTCCGGGAATGTAAAAGCCCTAACATACGGCTTTCTCGGATCTTTGCTGCCGTAAGAGAAGGGCAAAATAACCTGCAAAATACACACAAAGCAGGCACCTTCGACGGCAACAACAGAATTTGCGACGATTATACGGCCTGTGGCGCTCAATTTCCCGGCACATTTCTGCTACTCTTTGCGCCGCATTGAAATCGCACAGGATGACGCTAATGAGCACGAAACTGGTACTGGTCCGCCACGGCCAGAGCGTATGGAACAAGGAAAATCGCTTCACAGGCTGGAAAGATGTTGATCTTACCGAGCAAGGCCGCGAAGAAGCCCGCACCGCAGGCGAACTACTGAAAGAGGCCGGGTTTGAATTTGACCTGGCTTATACCTCGGTGCTCAAGCGTGCGATCCGCACCCTGTGGAGCATTCTGGATAACATGGACCAGATGTGGATCCCTGTTATCCGTGACTACCGCTTGAATGAACGCCACTACGGTGCCTTGCAGGGTTTGAATAAAGCGGAAACAGCCGCCAAATATGGCGACGACCAGGTACATATATGGCGCCGTAGCTACGATACGCCGCCACCGAAAATGGAACGTGACGATGAGCGCTACGCTGGCAACTTCCGAGTGTACAAGGACTTGAGTGAAGCTCAAATTCCTTTGTCAGAAAGTCTTAAAGACACGGTGGACCGTTTTATTCCTTACTTCGAAAGTGATATCAAACCGCAAATTCAAGCTGGGAAACAGGTTTTAATCTGCGCCCATGGCAATAGTCTGCGTGCGCTGGTGAAGTATCTCGGCGACATTTCTGACGAAGAAATCGTAAAGCTCAACATCCCTACTGGAGTGCCGATGGTTTATGAGCTGGACGACAATCTCAAACCCATTAAAAACTACTATTTGGGCGATGCCGAAGCTGCAGCGAAAGCGGCAGAAGCAGTCGCCAACCAAGGTAAGGCGTAAGCAGGCAAGCTAGGAACCTGCCACAAAAAAGCCCCGCCAAACCCGGCGGGGCTTTTTTGTGCTTCATACCTTCGTCATCATACAAGCATAGCTTCTCACATTACTGCAGGCCTATTTGACCTTGCATACAGCCACGTTCATTGGCCATCTCCGCTGTGGCGCGCTGCTCGCCAGCGGGCCAGTATGCAGCGACTCCATCTTGATATGCCTTCGACCATTCTATGCTGGCGGCACTGTTGCAGATAACGCTCACACCTAGCCGGATGCACGACACAGCGCAGCGGTTCCAGTTGGCCAACGTTTCTGGCTAACTGATAGTGAAAATGCGGCTCAAACTGGTTCTCTACTTTTGCGCCAATATCGTCCTGCTGCCCAGAGTACCCTTCCCGCAGCATCAAATAACCTGACCTCCCGTGCCCTAATAAATCCTTTTGGTCGTAATAGCTCACTACAAACCATTGCTGAAAAGCTGGACATGAAGGTCGCGCTCGCTACGGCAGCATTTGTTAGTGGCGGGCACAGCCTTTAGTCGTATCCGCAACAAAGTGCGGGAAACCTTTGCAACTCAATACCTTGCCTGCCCCTGGAAAAAATTGTCCATTTACTTGGCTACAGTGATCAATCCAGTTCCAGCAAAGCTTACCGAAAGTGCACCGAGTGCACCCGCCGCCAACACCAAACCTGATTACGATGGCGATTGGCCAGAATGCCCTTGAGCAAAAAATCAAAGGCATTGCGTTGGCGGTTGACATCTCTACTATCGAGAAAATCAACCATCGGCAAACATACTAGTAATAACAAGCAGGGATACACTGATGAAGAAGCTGTTTACCGCCATTCTAGCCCTTTATGCCCTGTCTGCGCCTTTTAGCGCACAGGCAAACACCATCAAACGCAAAATCTGTGTATTTGATATTGTCGGCAATGTAGGCCCGATCATGAACGCCATGAGAGACTGGAAAGCCGCCGCGCGAGGCTGGGGCCTGGAAACAGAGCTTGTGCCCTATACCAACGAGGCCATTGTTGCTGAGGACCTGAAAGCCGGTATTTGCGATGCCTCTTTGATTACTGGCATTCGCGGTCGGGCATTCAATAAATATGCAGGGACAGTGGATTCCATTGGGGCCATTCCCACCATGGACCATATGAAAGTGCTGCTACAAGTACTTTCCCACCCCCAAAGCGCGGACAAACTATCCCAAGGGTCCTACCAAATTATGGGAATTGCGCCCGCTGGGGCCGCATTTGTTTTCGTGAATGACCGAGAAGTAAATTCTCTGGCTAAGGCTGCTGGCAAAAAGGTCGCGGTTCTAGAATACGATGAAACCCAAGCCAAACTCGTTTCCCAGGTCGGCGCTACACCCATCGCCTCAGACATCACCAACTTCTCCACCAAGTTCAACAATGGCGTTGTTGATATCATTGTTGCACCGCTGGTGGCCTACAGCGCTCTGGAATTGTACAAGGGCTTGAGCCCAGACGGTGGAATCATCAATTACCCACTGGTTCAGCTAACCTTCCAGTTAATTGCGAAGAAAGACCGGTTCCCAGCAGAAATGGCTCAAAAATCACGGGAATACTTCTATAATAACCTGCAACGGATTACCAGCCAGTTAGATAATGAGGCCAAGCATGTGGCCAAGCATTGGTGGGTAGAAATCCCCGATGCGGACAAAGCCGAATATGAAGTCATGATGCAGGAAGCCCGTGATCAACTTCGCGACGAAGGTTACTACGATCAGGACATGCTCACTCTTCTGCGCAAGGTTCGCTGCAAAATGGAAGCGACCCGTGCAGAGTGCAGCTGACAGTTAAAAATTGAAGCTTTTTTCGCTCTAAAGCAAAGAGGCCGCGTCCATAAAAATTAGACGCGGCCTCTTACGTTTAGCGCTTTTCTAAGCTGCAAGCTTGAAGCTTGCCGTTTATAACCCCATCTGCTTTGCAATCACCTCATTCATGATCTCGTGGGTGCCGCCGCCGATAGAGAGAATCCGATTATCGCGGAATAGGCGCTCCACCACGGTGCCCCGCATGTATCCGCTGCCGCCAAATAGTTGTACCGCATCGTAGGTCACGCGATCAGCACAACGCGTTGCCACATTTTTCGCCATGGACACATCCAGCACGCAATTCTCGCCAGCTGCAATTTTGGCGGCAACCCGATAGGTAAACTCTGTGCTGGCTTTTACGTCCGTGGCCATTTCTGCCAACTTGTGCCGTGTTACTTGAAAGCCTGCCAGTGGCCGACCAAATGCCTCCCTTTCTTTCACATAGCGCAGAGCTTCATCCAGTGCCAGTTGAGCCGTGCTATTGGCAGTTACTGCCAGTACCAGTCGCTCCATCTGGAAATTGCTCATAATGCAGTAGAAGCCACCGTTTTCCGGACCAATAAGGTTTTCCGCCGGCACCCGGCAGTCTTCGAAAAATAGCTCAGCAGTATCAGACGCCCACCAGCCCATCTTTTTCAATTTGCGCCCAACGGTGAAGCCCGGGGTACCCTTTTCGATCAGCAACAGGCTGATACCGCCATAACCCTTGTCACCCGTGCGTACGGCTACGGTGTAATAATCGGCGCGCACCCCACTGGTAATAAAGGTTTTAGCTCCATTTACCACATAATGATCACCGTCACGTACCGCTCGAGTTTGCAGGTTGGCCACGTCAGACCCCCCGTTAGGCTCGGTAATCGCCAGCGCCGAAATCTTGTCTCCGTTGATTACCTCCGGAACGACCCGCTGCTTCATGGCCTCGCTGCCCCATTTCCAAACGGGGGGTAGGCCAATATCCAGTGAGCCCAAGCTCGCGCAAAGGCCGCCGGACGAGCACCGTACCAGCTCCTCGCAGGCAGCAACTTTCATGAAGATATCTTCACCGGTACCACCAAATTCTTCCGGTGCATTGATGCCAAGAATGCCTGCAGATGCCGCTTTCTTGTACAGCTCACGGGGAAATTCTCCCGCCTCCTCCCAATCGTCTACTTCCGGGAGAATCTCCCGTTCAACGAATTTGCGCACCGTATCGCGCACCATCTGATGGGTTTCATTGAAATAATTCAGGGCACTCACAGGGCCTCCTTGGATTTATTGATTACAAACAACCTAGCGCTTGCTTGGTTTTACCTTACCAGAAAGCCAGAGGAGGAAACCAGACGAATCCAATCGTTTTGATTTATCGATAAAGTGGAAAAATTAGGCGCTCAAGAAAGGGACCGAAACTTCAAGCATCAAAGGGCCTGCGACCTTTCAGAGCCTGTGCTAAGGTGGCGCCATCCACAAACTCCAACTCGCCCCCCATTGGCACCCCTTGAGCGATACGACTCACACCCACCCCGGCATCTTGAGCCAGGCCCAACACATAGTGCGCAGTGGCTTCGCCTTCCACCGTGGTGCCTGTGGCCAGTATCAATTCACTGATTTGCCCTTCATTAAGACGCTGCTCAAGCACATCTAACCCCAGCTCACGGGGGCCTATGCCATCCAGCGGCGACAACTCGCCCATCAGTACAAAATACTGGCCGCGGTATTCGCCTGATTGCTCAAAGGCCAACACATCTCCCGGGGTTGCCACAATACACACCAACGACGCATCTCGACGCGGATCTTCACACACCGGGCAAAGCGTCGATTGCGCATAATTGCGGCACCGTTCGCAATGCTGAACCCCATCCATAGCCGCATGGAGGGCATCGCCCAGGCGACGTCCAGATTCGCGTCCGCGGTCCAGCAACGCATAAGCCATACGCTGGGCCGAACGAGGCCCAACGCCGGGCAAGCAGGTAAAGGCATTGATAAGCTGGTCAACCAGCGGCGCGTGTTTCACAGTTTCGGGGTCTCGTCGCTGAACTTAGGGTTTGAAACCCGGTGGGAACGGAAAACCACCCGCCATGTTCTGCATGCTATCTTGCTGCTGCTTCTCGATCCGGCGCACCGCATCGTTCACCGCAGCGGCCAGCAAGTCTTCCAGCAATTCCTTGTCTTCACTCATTAGGCTTGGATCAATATCCACCCCTTTCACATCATGGCGGCCATTCATGGTGACTTTCACCAAGCCGGCACCGGACTCACCTACCACCTCAGCATTGGCGGCTTCGTCTTGCATTTTCTTCATTTTCTCTTGCATGGCCTGGGCCTGCTGCATGAGATTGTTAATATCGAAATCCATGATTTACTCCCATATAACGCTTCAAGCAGCATCCAGCACGGACAAACCATGCTTTATCATCTCGCCTGTTGCGTGTCGCGTTCTTTATTCCACTCTCTCTTTCGGGGTGACACTCTCATCATCCAACCGACCGCCAAAGGTGGTGATCAACTGCTGCACCACCGGATCCGAATGCAAAGTGTCTTTAGCTTGGAGCAGCAATTCCTGCCGGCGAGCTTCGGCGATGACCTCAGGTGTCGCACCCGGCTGCTGCTCAAATTCCACTTGAACCTGAATACGCCGCTGGAAGTAATTCCCCAGCGCTCCACTCAATTCTTCCAACCGCTCGCGGTTAACCAAGACCTGATGACCTGGGCTGATGCGCAGCGTCCAGACGCTTTCCTCGCGGCTGATCAGCACCGCATTGCGAGCGATATTGCGCACCGTGCCATCTACGTCCAGCCGCAACAACAACGCGGCCCACCAGGTGGCAACTTCCGCCTCATTGGTGGGCTCCGCGAGCGGCGCCAGAGGTTCTACTTCCTGCGTTGGCGCTTGATTAGGCTCTGGCTCAGCTTGCGGTTCACTCTGCGACGGCGCGACCGCGACAGCAGACGTTGATGGGCCAGGGCTTTCATCCCAAGGTGGCGCATCGTCCGCTGATGCTGCCTGCTCGGCAGCGGCCGGTGCAGCCCGTGTCGGCGAAGGCTCTGGTGCTGTAACAGGTGCAGAAGCCGATGCAGGTGTAGGCAGCGAGACCGGGGCCGGCGCAGCGGCAGGCGTTTTGTTCAACAGGGCACGCAAATCTGGCTTGTCGCCGGGCTCCTCCGACGACGCTACCGCTTTAGGCTTTTTTACTGAGGGGTTATCCCCTTGCACCAATACACCTTTGGGAGTGAACAACACCATGCGCAGCAATAGCATCTCCAAGGCTGCGCGGCTATCTGGGGCATCCTGCAGGTCACGGCGGCCACGTAGAGCCACGTCGTAATAAAGCTGAATCTGTTCTGCAGTAAGCGCTGCAGCGAGCTGCTGTTGCGTCTCATCGTAACTGCCTGGCACCGCTTGACACACCGCCAGTTGGTGCAGCTGGCTGATCAGCTCATCCAGCAATGCCAACTCACCAGGACAATGCTCGCTCACCGATGCTAATGCCTGCAGCACCCCACCCGGTTCCTGTTCGGCCAGCGCCACCAGCAGGGTAAGCACATGATTACGGTCCACGGTGCCCAGCATGGCGTTCACCGCCTCACTACTAAGCTGCTCACCGCCAAACGCAATAGCCTGATCCGTGAGACTCAACGCATCACGCATAGAGCCTTCAGCCGCCTTGCCCAACGAGAGCAGTGCAGGCTCATCGTAGCGAATCATTTCCTTGTCGAGCAGCGTTTTCAAATGCCCAGCAATCTGCTCTGCAGGCAAAGCCTTAAGACTAAATTGCAGGCAGCGGGACAACACCGTCACCGGCAGTTTCTGCGGATCTGTAGTGGCCAGCAGAAACTTCACATGGGGCGGGGGCTCTTCCAAAGTTTTCAGCAACGCATTGAAAGAATGGGCGGAAAGCATGTGCACCTCATCAATCAGGTACACTTTGTAGCGCCCTCGGGTCGGCGCGTATTGCACGTTATCCAGCAGTTCGCGGGTATCCTCCACCTTAGTGCGGCTGGCCGCATCCACTTCGATCAAGTCAACGAAACGGCCGTCGGTGATTTCCTGACAGGTAGGGCATACACCGCACGGCCGGGCACTAACACCCTGCTCACAGTTCAGGCATCGGGAAAGGATACGGGCAATAGTGGTTTTGCCCACCCCGCGGGTTCCGGTAAATAGATAGGCATGGTGGAGACGATCTTGGTCCAAGGCATGCATCAGGGCCCGTGAAACGTGCTCCTGCCCCACCAGTTCATCAAAGGTGCGGGGGCGGTATTTACGGGCAAGAACCTGGTAACTCATAGCACTCCAGCGGCTTTCTCGACCACGAAGAAAAAAGGATTGGAATCAAAAAGCTTATGCTAACGAAGTTCCCGAAAGGAGGACAGTACAAGAAGCGTGTTACGTAAAAGCGCGATGGGAGGGAGTACAGGAATTAGAGCGGTCTTCCCGCCAGCCGCACCCCGGCACACAAGTCCACTGCTACCGTTGCTCCCTTCCGGGCCTGGCGGGGTTCGCAGCTTATCGTTGCGGGGGGACCGACGGGTCGACCATAACGCGTTTGCAGCCTAGTAACCAAGTAGCCGCGAAACGAGCGCGCATTGTGGCGAAAGCCCACCGCTATTGCAAGAGCACGACCGGGGTTGGGCGTTCATCAGGCTAAAGCTTGAGCAGGCTGGCCCCAGTCGAGCCGCAAGGCTACACTTGAAAAAGCAAAGTAGGGTCCATCAGACTCTATATCTAACCCCAGCGCGAACAGGGAGGCTTCATGGACAGCAATCCGACCATTCGCATTGCCATCAACGGTTTCGGCCGTATAGGACGCTGCCTAGTTAGGGCCCTCAGCGAACATCCAGCCCGGGAGCGTTTTGAACTTGTCGCCATCAACGATCTTGCCGATTTCAATGTACTCGCGCACCTGCTTGCCTTCGATACCACCCATGGTCGCTGGCCTCATCCTGTGCATTATGACGGCCAAACCATGGAAATTAATGGTCTCAGCGTGCCCTGCTACGCCATTGCCGATTTGGAAAAATTACCATGGCGTGAACTGGCTCCAGACTTAGTGTTCGAATGCAGCGGCCGCTACAAGCAACGAGCACAACTTCAACAGCACCTTGATGCTGGCGCTCGCCGGGTACTTGCAAGCTACCCGGTGGGCGACGCCGACGCCATGGTGGTTTATGGCGTCAACCACAAGATTCTTGATGACAATCAACGCATCGTTTCCAACGCCTCATGCACCACCAACTGTTTGGCTCCGCTGGTAGATGTACTGGACCGCAACTTCACGGTGAAACAGGGGCTAATGACCACGATCCACAGCTACACGAACGACCAGAACCTGGTAGACAAGGCCCACGGAGATTTATTGCGCGCCCGCGCCGCGGCAGTCAATATGATTCCAACCCGCACCGGCGCAGCTCAAGCCGTAGGAAAAGTGCTGCCTCACCTGGCCGGGCGACTGGACGGAATGGCGGTGCGAGTTCCCACCCTCAACGTATCATTGGTGGACCTGACATTGCTGCTGGAACAGCCCGCTACGGTGGAGGCGATTCATGACAGCCTGAACAATGCGGCCCACGGTGACTTGCAGGGGGTATTGGCCATGAACCATCTGGCCCTGGTTTCCAGTGACTTTAACCACCAACCCTACTCTTGCGTGGTCGACACCAACCACACACGGATATTGGAGCAACAATTAAAAGTGCTGGCCTGGTACGACAACGAGTGGGGCTTCAGCCACCGTATGCTGGATGTTGCGGCGTATTGGATGGAACGCTAGGCACAGACAGAGCCAGCCCCGCATCGCCAAAAAGCAGCAGGCATGATGCGGGGACAGGTGACGGTTTATGGACGAGAGGCCGCGCAAGCCACCCAGCCATTACGCACCTAAACCATCATATGGTTACCCACATTCAATAAAGAAGGGGCTCCTTAGAGCCCCTTTGCCGTGTCACAAATTTGCGTCGACAATATGGCTGATTAATTACTTTTCGCAGGTGGCGACGCGCCCTCAACCGGGATCACACGGGGCTTTTTCTCTTCTGGCACCACGCGGGTCAAGGTCACGGTCAGCAAGCCATCTTCTAACCCAGCCGCTTCCACTTCCACGTGGTCAGCCAGCTTGAACGTCCGCTCAAAAGCCCGGCGGGCAATACCACGATGCAGCCAAGTACGTTCGCTATCGTCTTCCGTTTTCAAGTTACCGCGAATGCGAAGTTCATTTTCTTGCACGGTGATATCCAGGTCATTGCGCGCAAAGCCTGCCATCGCCATAACAATACGGTAGCGGCCATCGCTTTCACGGATAATATCGTACGGCGGGTAACCATTGGACTGGTCCGCACGCAACGCCGCGTCCAGCAATTCATCGAAACGATCAAAGCCAACAGAATGGCGAAACAATGGGGCAAGGGAAAATCCGGTATTCATCACACTATCCTCATTCCAATCTCACCAGCAGACCCCGCAGGCATCCGCTGGAAAACGGTTTAAAAATGGTTGATGTGACAAGGAGTCAAAAGCAGTCACTAAGACTGTCTGCATTACTCCAACCGGCCAGTTGTCACTGAATGAGAAAATGGGGCTCAGGGAGCCGCTTTCAAGGGGTTGGATGTTTTTTTGGCAAGCAACGCTGAGAAACCAAAACAGTGTCTCTGGCATTGTTATAATAGTGAATCAGGCCCGATGGCCAAAATGGGTGTCGAGGCGGCAAAAAACATCACGCTATCAACGTGCTGGGTCGAGCCTGTCGGCCGTGGTGTTATTGCAACGGAACCACCCAGCGATACTGTAACGTTCTCGAGTAGCTGCCAGGACTTCGTGGGGAATGTTCTCACTTAGGAACGCCACCAGCGTCCCTGCCCGAGGCTCCACTTCCGTGACTACGCGGTTAGCATTCGCTTTGGGCCAGATACGCAAACGCCCCCCCCACTGACTTTGCCAACCTTCATTGAGATACAGCACCACCGACAAAAGCCGGCCGTTATTGCCATTAAAGGCATCTACATGTCGCTGATAAAAATCCCCCGGCCCATAGATGGAAAAATGAGACTCCAACTCAAATAACCCCATAAACAACTCACGATTCACAGCCAAACGCAGACTTTCCAGCCCTTCAAACAATTGACACTGAGCCAGCGAATCACCTTTTAACCAGCAGGTACGGTCGCTGCGTACCCGGGTGTCCTTCTGATGTTCTTGGCGACGACCAATGCCGGCAAGACGAAATTCACCATGCTGATCTTTGTAGCGCGCTTCTTCACGAAGAGCCCGCACCAAAGCAGCAGAAAAATAATTTGGCGCCACCGCATAGCCACGCCTAACCAAACCATCAATCAGGCCGTCTAAAAGGCTACCGCCCACACCACCCAACAAATCCGCATTATCGTGCACCGTCCGTGCCCTCTTAGCGTATGCGCAAACGCCGGGACCCGGCGGCAATGTTAATGCAGCGCGCCACTGGCGCCGGATTCAAAGTCATCCGGCCACAGCAACCAATCAGATTCCTGGCTTTCATCAAGCAGTTGCAACGTAGCATCCACCGTCGCTTGGACAAAATAAATAAACTGCTCAAAGGTCACCCCTTTGCGGCCCAACAACAAATCGCAGACCACAAGGCGTGGCAGGGAATCATCATTCACATCCAAAAACACCTTCACCGAGGGGTAAGCCATGTTCAGCCGGCCCAGCTCCGCCTGCACCGCAAATAAAGCCGCAGGGCGCACTTCCAATTCACTGGTCAACAGAATCCCGTCTTCTTCTACGAACAGGCGCGCGTCCACCACCCCTTCCCGTTCCTGTAGTTCGGACAAGTGCAGGGCATGACAGTGCTCACAGATATAGTGCTGAATATTGGCCTGCTGCAACCAGCGTTTAACTTGGTCAGCATCCGCGTTCACGACGCCTAACATGACATTCTCCTCAGGCTTACTGATTTGCAAGCCTCTTGACGGTCGCGAATCATCTGCCATTCGCCAAGAAAAATAAACAGCCATCGAAACACCACTTCAAGTCATTCACCCCTGCACTTTAGCGGATATGACGACTGTCCTTGGCTCATTGACTGAAAAAAACAACGCCACCGTTAGCCTTATACTCCAGTGACAACCTGCACCAGCGACCAAAGCCGTTATTCAGCGAGTATGTAAAGGCCGCAAACGCCCGAGGAGTCCAAGCAGATTGAGGTCCTCATAATTTCTACGGATAAAAACCTAATAAAGCCTCGATTAAAATAACCTAAAAAGATGGCACCCTTCGACAATATTACCAGTAAAACATCTTACCTAGTATCGACCGTAACGCCCCGAGATAGATCTAACGCAACATTAGGCTGCTGACGAATATGCATCCGCCAAGCTCTCGCTTGCATAACGTTACATTAAGGCGGATATAGAAATACAACATCGTTTTCCTTTATCCGCCATACGACCTACAAGATGCATCTATTTTTATAACAAATACTTACATTTGCTGAAGCCTGTAGAGTAACCTCATCAAGTTTTTACAAAACTCCTTATTCAACAGATTGCGCAGCAACTACACAGCTCTCTACTATCAAACGGGTAAGACATCATAAAAAAACGAGGAGTGAGCCGTGTCTTTGCGCCATGCCATACTTGTCCTATTACAAGATCAGGAAGCCAGCGGTTATGACCTCGCTCGCGAATTTGCCAACAGTATCGGGCTAGTATGGAACGCCACCCACCAGCAGATCTATCTTGAGCTGGGTAAGCTCAACGATCAAAGCATGGTGAAATATCGCCATATTCCCCAAGATGGCAAACCAGACAAAAAACTATACCGGATCACGGATGAAGGGCGTGACGAGTTGACTCGTTGGCTTCGTAAACCCGCAGCTCCACCTCGAGTTCGTGACGCTTTTATGGTGAAGATTGCTGGCGGAAGCATGTCCGACAGCGCCACCATCATTCGAGAGCTAGACGACCAGACGGATCTACGGCGTGAGCGACTGAACACCTTTGAAGCCTTGGCCGCTAAACTGAATGACACCCATCAGGACCGTGACCTGTTCACTTACCTAACCCTGCGCCGTGGCATTCTGGACCAACAAACTTGGCTACGCTGGGCCGACGAAGTCCGTAGCGCCCTGGAAAAGCGCGAAGAGCAGGCTTCCTCCGTACCCACATCGGTGTAATGCCCCATAGTGCAACAGAGACGCTCGCCCGCCAACTGGGCTGGCTAGTACACGCTCCCGCTCTGTTGCGCTGCTCTCCATTTCTGGATGCCAGTATTCTACTGCAGCATGAATTGCAGGCGGACCCGGCATTACTACGCGCCGAGCGGCCGAACGATTACACGTTCACGCCGCGCCACGGCGTCTAGGATTACTCTTTGAGCATTGTAATCCGCCCCCCCTTTTTTAACCGCCCCCATGAGTAGAAGGTTAGCCCACCGGTAGTAGCTGGGTCGGGGGTACTCCGCCGATGACTGAATTCGGCCGTTCGTTATTGTATTGCCACAGCCACTGGGTCGCCGATATACGCGCTTATGATTTTAGGAGTAGCCTTTCACGTTGCGTAAATACATAAAGCACAGCCCGAATCTCCACTGTAGTGGTGAAGTGTTTTTGGCCACCGACTTTTGAGCATTGCTGTAGCTCTTTTCCGCCACATTCAGCGCTAGTTCATCGGCATGCTTGTGTGGTCTGAGACTGCTGTAGTAATCGAGCATATAGCCGGTCACAGATTGCTTCACTGCCGCAACATTGGGGGTAGCCAATCCCAGGCATCCATTCCGTTTTCTGTCTCCTGAAGAAGCGCTCTGTCGAGGCATTGTCCCAGCAATTACCTTGTCGACTGAGGCTCTGCGTCATCCGGTAACGTCAAAGCAACTGCCGGAACCCCAGGCTGGTGTACTAGCAACCTTAATCCGAGTGAAATAGAACGTCTTTGGGTGAACAGCCGCGAGATTCATACGCCAGCATCAACGCCTTTTCTACCATGTCGGTGTTCGGGAAGAACGACAAGACCCTGCCCACCGGTTTACGAGGGAACTGCTCGATGACGACCGCCAGATAAGCTCAGCGGGCTCCCGTCCAGATATAGATAATATCCCCTACCTAGGCCTTGTTGGGCGCTCTTACATCGAACTCACAGTCGAACAGATTGGAAATATCCACGTGCGACTGATCGGCCTTCTTGTAGACGTGACTCGACGGTTGAGTGTTGACCAGCCCAAGCTCCTTCATTCGCCTGCGCGCTCAGCCCACAGTTTACGCACCCAATATTCCATCGTGGACTTGCCGACCCCCATAGCATCGCAACCGCGTTCAAAGTGTAGCCCTGGTCGACCACAAGCTCCGCCGTCTCCAAACGAAACTCCGGGCTAAAAGTTCTTTTCTCCGTCATCATATCCACATGACTTTCTCTGTGAGAGATCATGCACTTAAAAACAGGTGGCCAAATTCGCTATGCCACTACAACCCTCAATGGCTAGGGAGCACCCAGCTAATGACGGTATTTATCTCCCTCCTCCAATATACGGTGACGGTATGGGCGTTTAAAAGCTGCGCGGACAAATTAGTTACTAGGCGAAGTTCTAGCTCACAACGCTCAGTATGAATTGACGATATTTTTACATCTAGGAAATCAAAATATCGCCCCACCGCTGGGTGCAGTGCTTTAAACAGGGCCTCCTTTGCTGAGAATACCACTGTAAAACCATATTCTATATTTACAAAGTTTCCGTGAATAAACTCTAAGTCCTCATGACTGAGAATACTTGGGCTCAAGAGGGCTCGATCGTCTGCTGAAATCACTTTTTCGACATCAATTCCAGGAGAAACAAGCGGTGCCTGAGCAGGACGAGGCATCATCATACAGAATGCACTGTCTCCATGATGACTGATTGAACCCAACACTGTCGGCGGCCACTGCGGCTCACGCCGCAAACCAATGCCAATAATCTCTGGCCTTAAATCTAATTGAATAAAAGCATTATGTGCTGCAATGCGTCCAGCAAGAAATTCGGCTTTGCGTGAGGCTGTCGCATTGCTTAGCGTGGCGGGAAGGGGAGTTTTGTAACGTGCAAAGAGGGCATCATGGTAATGCGCGGCGTCAAAGCGGCAGTGATAGCAGGTGCCGGTAAAACCGCTGAGTATAACGGTTTTACCAGCAGTAAAAAAATTCGATAGCCCCTGTGTTAATGGCTTAATCACGTCGCCGTAACTTGCGTGGATAGCGCTCAAGTATCAGCCGATAACGTGTTGGCATTGAGGTCGGAAGAATCGAGTAAGCCCCATTGTGTCAATAGATCTATCGCACATTGAACGCCATTTTCCTCGGCCACTTTTACTGCCATTTTAGCGGCGGCGTTTTGCATCTCAGGTACACAAGCCATGTTGATGGCGGCGACTAATTTCTCAGCGGTGAGGTCTTTGCGTTTAATCATTTTGGGCGCCACACCATTTTGCTCAAGTCGCCAAGCCCAGAACGGTTGATCACCAAAAAATGGAATAACCACCGAAGGAATGCCCGCGCGAATGGTTGCGGCCGTGGTACCCGCACCGCCATGATGAACCGCGACACAAACCTTGGGAAATAGCCAGTCATGCGGCGCAGCCTCAATAACTAAAATATTAGGATTATTATTGAACTTTGCTTTAAGCCCCCCCCATCCCGTCGCAATAATTGCTCTGCGTCCACTTTCTGCAACGGCTTCATAGATGAGGGCACTAAGATTATCGGTGTCGTCACTTAGCATACTGCCAAAGCCGATATATATTGGTTTGTCGCCAGTAGCGAGAAACTGCTCTAACTCCGCTGATGGCTGCCACTGTGATTCACCGTTTAAAAACCAATTTCCTGTCACTTGCACACCCGCGGGCCAGTGGCGTGATCGTGGAAGTAAGGCGGGACTGTAGCCGTAAAGAATCCTGCGGTCTTCTATCTTTTGTTGATAATACGGGCCATACCAAGGTAGTGCCGGCAGTTGAAGGGCTTTACGCACTGGACTGTAAGCTGCACTTAGCATACGCCATGTAATGACTCGCAAAAGGTGGTAAAGCCATTCGTTAACCCTGCCGTTACGTGGTTTGCTCGGTGGTGTCAGCATCATCGGCGGAATGTCAGGGCAAGGGGTTACTGGCTGCAAATGCGTTTCTACCGTCGGGATATTCAGTGCTTCGCCCAGAGAGTTCGCTAGCACCGCCATCATGCCATTGCCTAACAGTAAATCAGCATCTTTAGCGGCGGCCAACCCTTCTTCAGCCCAGTGTCGACCCATATCCTTAAGATGCTTGCGCGCGGTGTTCATTAAGGCCAAGGGATTCAGGCCGCGTTGAATAGCACGCGGATCTTTAGCCATAAGTTCAAAGAAATCTGCGGTCAAGGGCGCATATCTCAGGCCGTGATTTATAACCAAGTCCTTACAGGTTTTACCACTGGCGATACAGACCTTATGGCCCGCAGCCTGCAATCCTAAACCCAGAGCGATAAAGGGCCTAACGTCACCCTGAGTGCCGATACTAAAGATGGTAATATTCATTAACAGCCTAAATATGGTAGTGATGTTTAAGCATAATTACTGCTCTTTTACAGCGCTAATAAGTGCCTCGCACTTGACACCTTGTACTGAGGTTTCACGGTAGTTCATTTGTACGCCACATTTTATGGCATAAGTGAGTCAGCGATTAAGGGGCCGGTTTTCGTTAGCGCAGGTGCGTCGAACATATCTTGGTGATGGCAGTCCACGTGATGAATCGTGAGTTTGCCAACATACTCTTGCCAAATATCAGCGCTGTTGTGCAGTACATCGACCATGTCAGTTTCTACTGTTTCAGTTGCGGCAATAAACAGCATTGCAGCTTTGATTTTCCCTGGCGTGAACTGGCGGGAAATAACAAGATTATTTTCGATAATCAGCCTAACGCTCTCTATAATATTGCCATTACTTTGCTGCATTTCTTTCACAAAAGGGAGGTTGTGAATATCATATTCGCGGCACAACAAATCGCTTAAATTGGCCATACTTTCTTCGCCTTGAGGCAAAGAGTCCGAGGCCAAACCCATAAAAGTCAATGCACTTTGTACTAATTGTGCTTCGTCTGCTAACTGCGCTGGCTGCTGCACATAAGGGTAGGAATCCAACACTGCTAAATAACCTATTTCCTCGCCTTCAGCCTCTAGGAGTCGTGCGATTTCATGTGCCACTAATCCACCTAAGGACCAGCCCAATAGTTTATACGGCCCTGCTGGCTGCACGCGTCGCAGTTGTTCAATATATTCGCCAGCCATTTCTGTGATGCTTGTAGGTAAACCTAAACCTGCAGCCCCATGTTGTTGGGGTTCGGTGGCTAAACCTCGGGCTTGCACACCATAAAGCTGTTGTTCTTTATCGAGATAGCGGGTTAAACCGCTGTAGCTCCAACTTAAACCAATTACCGGATGGATACAAAACAGCGGGCTTGCGGTGCCAGAGGATTTAAGCGGTAACATCATGTCCAAGGGGTCAACAGATTGATGATGTTCTAATTGCGCAGCGAGTTCTGCGATTGTGCTGGCTTCAAAGATGGCGGCGAGAGGAATATCCTGAGTAAGCAACTCACGTAAACGCGATACCATTCTTGCAGCTGTTAGAGAGTCGCCGCCTAGGTCAAAAAAGCTATCGTGAATACCGATTCGTTCACGCCCAAAAATCTCACACCATAAAGCCGCGAGCTGTGTTTCTAGCGTTGTACGAGGTGCGACATAACCAAGAGAGGCTTGCCAGGTCGGCTCCGGCAGGGCGTTTCGATCTAACTTGCCATTAACGTTGGTGGGCAAGGTATCGACACACATAAACACCGATGGAATCATATAATCAGGTAAGCTTTGCGCTAAGCGCTTACGCAACACTGCAGTATCAACTATTGCGCTCTCTCCGGTGTCGAGCCTGCAGGGAACAAAGTGCGCGACTAACCTTTTCTCGCCGTCCGGATTTTCGCGAAGGGTGACAACGGCTTGTTTTACACCCTCGCAACGTTGGATATTTGATTCTACATCTTCAGCTTCTATACGAAAACCACGGATTTTAATTTGAAAATCATTACGGCCCAAATAATCTAATACACCGTCTGCGCGCCAACGAACTAAATCACCGGTTTTATATAAGCGACCAGCCCCAAAGGGGTTTTCGATAAAACGCTCTGCGGTAAGTTCAGGCCGATGTAAATAGCCTTTTGCTAAACCAACACCGCCAATATACAGTTCCCCAATCGCTCCTAAGGGCACTGGCTGCATCTCTTGATCTAACACATATACTGTCGTGTTTTGGATCGGACGACCAATCGGCGGCGCGTCTAAATCGTCGCCATCTAACTTCATGATGGTAGACCAAATCGTAGTTTCAGTTGGGCCATAGAGATTAATAATAGGATGGCCTAATTTGCGCATTTTATGGGCGAGTTGCGCAGGCAATGCTTCCCCCCCCACCAAGGGCCGTACATTGCTAATTTGATCGGCATAATCTGCCAATAATGCTTGCCAGTGGGAAGGTGTCGCCTGCATTAGGTTAATTTTTTCATCGGCAATAAGCGCTGCAAGCTTTTCGGGATCTTTTGCAATCTCGCGACTTGCGATCACCACCTCAGCACCACTGATCAATGGCAAATATAATTCAAGCGCGGCAATATCAAATGCGACGGTCGTTAAAGCTAATAATTTATCATTGGCATGAACTTGCAGTTCATCCTGCATAGCTAACAAAAAATTCAATAACGCCCGGTGGCTGATTTCAACCCCTTTAGGGCGCCCAGTTGATCCAGATGTATATATAACATAGGCACTGGTGTTGCCGTGAATAGGTGCAGGGTTAATACTTGTTTCAGCTAAGCCAGTATCGACAGTATCTAAATTAAGTACAGCGACATCGTCTTTAAATAATGCACGGCTAATAGACGACGCAGATAAGATCAGCGTAGGCTTACCCTCACCCAATACCAATGCCAAGCGCTCTGCAGGCGCCGTCGGATCTAACGGCAAATAGGCGGCACCAGTTCTCATTATGGCGAGAAGAGCGATTGGCATAGATTCATCGCGGGGAAGAGCAACTGCAACAATGTCGCCGCTGCCAATGCCACGCTGGATTAAGGCGTGGCTTAACCTAACGACTTCACTCTGTAGTTGCTGGTAAGTGAGTTTTTTGTCACCACTTGTAAGAGCTATCGAATCCGGCGTTTTTATCGCTTGGCTATCAAATAGCGCCAGCAAATTAGTGTCTGGTAATGGCTTCTCAGTTTTATTCCAGTCATCTAAGATGCATTTTCTTTCAAATTCAGACAACAGGCTTATGTTTCCGATTGGTGCGCTAGGATCGTTAACAACCGAACTAATTAGCCGCACAAAACGGTCTCTGTGAGTATCTAAATCATGTTGAGAATACAGGGCGGGGTTAGCATCCAAATCAATACGCAAGCCCGCATGAGCACCACGATCATAGATAAACACCGTTAAATCTTCGACGGTGCCGTTGGAAATATTATGGGCGAGGCACTGATGACCGCCAAATCGCAGGTCATAATCGAAGGGCTCTATATTCACGCCGACCCAAGAAATTTGCTGTCCTTGGCCTAGCAAGCCTAGCTCACGGCGCAAATCCTCATAGCGAAACATCTGATGTCGCAAAGCCTGCCTGACAGCTTTAGATACTTGCGCTGTTAAAGTGCTTAAATTGAGCTCAGCATTCATCGCCAAACGAATCGATACTGCATTGGCCATCATGCTCGGAATACTGCGCATATCACGATTGGGGCGAGCAGATACGGGCATACCAAATACCAAATCATCTGCGCCTGTCATCCGATATATATAGGCCGAAAACAAACCAATTAGTATCTGAGGCAAACTCGCCTTAGTGTCTTTTCCTAAATTACGCAGTGTATTGCTAGTGTCTATAGATAACTGAGCGGTGCTCCTGCGCATTCCCCCCGCGCGCACTGCATTGTGTCGGGTAAGCGACACCGGATCGGGTAATCCGCTAAGTTGATTTATCCAGTAATTACGATCACGCTCATACCGTGCAGACTCACGGTAGCGCTGCTCTTGCTCATGCTGAATGCGCAAAGGTAGAAATGGACTAGGACCAATGTCTCGATGCTCAAGTAAAGCATTATAAATCTCGGCGCATCGCCGTGAAATAATGCCGGCACTAAAACCATCAAGCACTAGGTGATGGCTACGTTGATACCAAAAATAACACTGCTCACTAATTTTAAAGAGTGCGCAAAACCACAGCGGGTCACAGGCATGATCAACAGGCCGATGGAGCTCATCCATCATCCATTTCTCTGCTTCAGACCTAGGATCAGTGGCCCCGCTCAAGTCTATCACCGGAAACTCGCTTTTATAGCGATCTAGAATAATTTGCTTAGGACCGTCTGCTGTGTCGTGAATCTCGACTCGAGTAGTCTCAGCCTCTTGGGTAATTTGCTTAAGCGCGGCAATGAAAATATCGACTTTAATTTCACCAAGAATTTCACAATATTCCGCTATATTATATACCGCATCTTTAGGCCCAATTTGCTCACCAAACCATAAACCACGCTGTGCGCTGGCCAAAGGGAGGGATTTGATTTCCGGCGAGATAGATCCACCAAGGTTTGTGCAATCCTGTTGCTCATTGAACTTGTCTTCAGGCTGGGTGCCCCGTAATGAACCATTTGATGAATTAACAAGCGCTACCGTTGAGCTTGATTGAGCGGCTATACGTTTTTTCATTGACGTTGGTCTCGATAGCTGAGTATTTTCAATCGCAGATTCAAATCAGAAGCACACCACCCTTTAAGTGGCAATGACCTTGATATGCTCTCTCATTAAATCCGGTGGGGTTTTATAATTCAATATAATTCTGAATCTTCGATTAAATCTTCTGCGTTCTTTAGCCGCTTTTTTTTTATTTTTTAACGTCCGTACTTTTTGGCCAGAACCGCCTCTTTAATTCGTTCGAATTTCATTCAAATGTAATAACCTCCCATTTTAACTGGAGCTAAAAGTAGAGGTATGGGCCAAGGACCATATTTTCCATTCATGGTTGTAAAGCCATCGCCACTGAGTTGCACAATCCTGAACATCAATAATTGAGTGGAAACTGTAGCGGCTTACCTGGCTGAATAAATGACAGTGTGATGCCATTCTTATCAGTCTAGGCTGCGAGTACACCACGGAGATATTCCCACCCATTGTCGCCACGCAATCGCTTGAGCTTACCTCGGCATTCAATCAGCCGATCCCGTGTTCTGATAACCCCCTCAGCGGACAAGGAGAAATCCACCTCTATACTCTGGCCTTATCGATTACATTCATCGGTCACGTTGAGAAACCGGTAACTGCGGCCATAGCCCAACTGGTCATGCATGAAGTTCGCCGACCGATGCTCAGCCGGTACCGACAGTTCCTCAAGTTTCTCACGCTTGAGCCGCTTCTTAGGCTTGATTCGAAGGTTAAGCTCCAGCTCTCGGCAAATGCGGTACACCCGCTTGTGATTCCATGGAAAACCCTTCACGTTGCGCAAGTACAAGAAACATAGACCGAAGTTCCTGTTGCGCTGGTTGCGAGTTAACCGCAGCAGCCAATCGGCGATGGCGGCATTTTCGTCGCTGAATCTGGCCTGATAACGGTAACTGCGTTCACTCATACTATAGGCCTCGCAGGCCACTGATCTTCCCCCGACAAAATAGACACGCTTCATTTCACGCTGCCATTCTCTCGTATTCTGCCGGGGCCACGTAGCCAATGCCAGAGTGTAACCTTTTCTGGTTATAAAACTGGTTGATGTAGCCACTCAGAACCGCTCGCAACTCTTGCTCATCCTTAAACGATACGCCATGGATCACTTCAGCTTTCATACTATGCAAGAACGATTCCATATGCGCATTGTCCGTGCAGTGTTTAGGCCGATTCATACTGGGTCTGATGCCGTGCCTGCCTAGCTCGTTCTGGATCAAGTACGCGCCATACTCCACTCCACGATCCGTATGGAATATTAGACCGGAACACGGCATTCGCACCCGTAAAGCATGGCGCAAGGCCCTCAGAGTCAGATTAGCTGTCTTCCTGTCCCCCAGCGACCAGCCAATCACCTTCCTCGAATAGACATCCAACACGACCGCCAGGTACTGCCATTGCCGGTTAACCTTGATATAAGTGAGATCCGCTACCCACTGCTGATTTACCCCGGTTGGAGCGGGCCTATTCAGGCGCAGGTTCTTGTGGCGTTGATAGAATCGCTCCACCCCCGGCACCCTGCGGTACAGCTTTGCCACACGCCCCACCAGCGAAGCCTCCCTCATCAGCCTCTCAACACGCTTACGGGCCAATCCGGACGCCTTCGTGACGCAAGGCCTGATGCACTCTCGGGCTGCCATAGACGCCCCGGCAATCCCCATGGATCCGGCGCACTTTCTTCAGCAAGCATCTATCTTCTCGGGCTCGTGGCGGCTCCTTGCGTTTGCACCACGCATAGTAGCCACTCCTCGACACACCCAACCAATTGCACAGGTACCTGACGCCTAGTCTTCGTCCGTGTTCCTGGATGAATCCAAATCGCTCTGATGTCGATCCGACAGATACCGTTGCCACTTTTTTAGAAGGTCATTTTCCTTCTGCAAGCGGGTGTTTTCCCGTTTGAGCTTATCGAGCTCTTTCAACTCCTCGCCGGAGGGAGCTTTCTTTTCTTTCATCACACCAACACGCTTTCGGCCATCTGGCTTGATCTTTCCTTCACGGTATTCCTTGCGCCACCTCGAAAGCATCATCGGGTGGATATCCAACCCAGCTGCCACTTGCTGAACCTGAATGCCTTCCTGACAGCTAAGCTCAACGGCCTTTACTTTAAAGTCTGTCGAATACCGCCAAGTCTTTCTCGGATTGTTGTATCGGGGCATATGCCACCTCCTCTGATTAAGAGAAGGTGTCCACTAAAGCGGGGGAACTACACACCCGCATACTGACGCCCTGTTAACCAACCGCTGCTTTAGAAAGCTCGCGCCTTTGGCAGGGCTTATCACTTTTTTCGACGGCTTCCTTACGTAGCTCAGACTTGAGGCGCTCCTCAGCGTACATCTTTTTCAGCCGCCGATTCTCTATCTTCAAGCTCCTTCAGGCTAGCCATTATTGAGGCATCCGTGCCACCGTATTTGCTGCGCTACTTGTAAATTTAGCACTGCTCAGCTATTCCCGGCACAGCTCAGGTACCGGAACACCGCCTTCGGTTTGCTTGAGAATAGCCATGACTTGGTTGTCAGTAAATTTTAATCGTTTAATGCAAAACCTTCTGCGCATAGAGCACGAGAATACTCTAATTTTGGCTCCTGCTAATTCCTGGGGGATTATGCCGATATCAATCAGAGATTGCCCGCGCTCAGCGAGTAAAACAAGGCGGGGAAGAAAACGGCCAGCCCCTGCTAACACGCGGCAGCCTCTTCTATCACTGCGACACTCCCAGCGAAGGGGAAATGCTGGCCGCTGGCCACGAGCACGGATGGTGGCGAACCATACATGAGTTGGATGAGGGTACTAGGTCCATCATTGATCGTCCGTTCTGGACGCCCCCGTTTATGTCGGACAAAGAGCCCACTTTCGTTGATCCCCCTTCATTGATTGACTATGTTGGATCAAACTCTCGCCCCTCATGGTCACAAACCCTCTCCATGACCAACCGGGCTTCATTATACCTGTCAGCTGGCCGACCCTATGAAATCACAACAACCGCCGGCCTTAGTTAATGATCAAGGCCAGGTCGCTTTCGGCGTATTCCCGCACACTGTTGCTACCATCAACGGTCGTGAAGCGGATTATCGCACCCCCATGGGCAAGCCGGCGTCGTCTTTTACTCGGCATTTTCATTACAAGCAGTTCCAGTACTTCGGCATTATCAGCGATGAACTTCTAGCCGGTTGCGCATTTGCCCACACGGCCTACTTGGGCATGGCTTTTTTCTATCTTTTTGAGCCGCAAACCGGCGTTCTCCACCAGTATACTTGGCGCTCACCATTAGGCAAAGGGTTGCACATGTCGCCTTCTCCACGACAAGGAGAAAGCGTATTTCAGCAAAAGAATGTGGTTATCCGCCTCGGTTACCAGCAGGATAGTGTAGGTGCTCTCAGCAAAAGTCTATCAGTGAAGTTAGACGACCTAACCCTCCATGCCCAGATGGACGAAGGCACAGATTTTCAACCCATGTCTTTGTGCACCCGCACCGGTATTAATGGTTGGGTGTATGCCAATAAAGTGGCAGGCAAAGCCGTCACCGGATCACTGCAGCGCCAAGGCAAGCATACTGACCTGACTGCCTTAGATGCCAGCGGGCACCATGATTTTTCCGCCGGCTATATGCGCCGTGAAACCTTTTGGAATTGGGCCTGCCTGTCCACCCGGGTGGGCGACACTCGCGTCGGACTGAACCTATCCTGCGGTGTCAATGAGACAACCTTTTCCGAAAACTGCTTGTGGATTGATAATGTCATGGTCCCTACCGGCGGGGTGCTATTTGATTACAATCGTGATGATCTGATGCAACCTTGGGATATCCATAGCCTCTGCGGGCGTGTAAACCTGCAGTTCACTCCCAACGGGAACCACAAAGAGCGCCTTAATTTGGGCCTCTTTGCCAGCAACTTTAATCAGCTGTTTGGCCACTTCGATGGCGAACTTCGCCTGGATGACGGGCGCCGACTTTGCATCAAACGCCACTACGGTTTTGTCGAGGAGCAATACGCAAAATGGTAGATCAAAAACGCGACACCGATGAAAGTACCGACCAACAAACTTCCACACCGGCAACCTTCAATGAAAAAATCCGCCGGGGTTACTTCTGGATGGTGCAATACTGGCGCGAACTATTTAACTTCAAGTTCGATAAATACATGATCATTCAGGTCCTACCGGGTGTGTATGGTATCGCTCTGGCCGCCATTGCCTTGGTTCTGATTTATTTGTGTGTGGACGCGTTTATGACGTCCACTTGGCGCGGCCTTTTTTACTTTTTCATTGGCGCGCCACTCACTTTCCTAGTAACCGCATCAGTATTACGCGCCCTGCTGGAATTTTACATGGTGATGTTCAAGATTGCTGCTCACGTGGATGAACTGGTGGGGTTACGCGACACGGTTGATCGCTTGTCCGGCATTAGCGACAGCGTCGACGAAATGGTTTCGGTGACCCGTCGCATTCCTTTCTGGCGCACCCTTTCCAGTAGCGACCGTCCCCGCCCGGGCCGAAAAATCAACCCGGAAAACAAAAAGAACGATAACAAGTAACGCCTTCGCCAACAGGGGTTAAGGCAGCGCTCTCTGCCGCCCCTGCCTAGACACCCAACAGACTAGTGGAAAGCTTGTATAAACCTAGTTTTCCTGTGTGGCCTCCAGCGCAGTCAGCAACAAGCGCTGGAAAATATGTTCTCGAACCCCTTCCGGCTTGTTAAGTTCCATACGTTTCAATTGCGCAGCAAACTCGGACGGGCTGCCATCGTGGAATAACGCCCTGCGTCCCAATTTCAGGTACTCCTTGTGACTCACTTTTTCTTTCAACCAAGTTAACGCTGTCAACAAGCGTTGCTCGACCTCAGTGAAGTCCGTACCCAGCGGAAACAATGGAAAGCTATCCTTACCGCACCGTTCTGCTATTTCGTGCAGGTGTTCGGGATTATTACGACGATGCACTTCAGGTATTTGGTAATCCTCACGCAATTTACCTGCTGCCTGAGCTTGCTCCATCAGCTCTATCTGAAAACGGCTATCGGCCACGTTTAGCATGGCCATCACCACTTCCTCATCGGTCTTACCACGAAGGTCGGCAACCCCATATTCTGTGATCACTATATCGCGCAAGTGTCGAGGAATGGTGTTATGGCCATAACTGAACACTATATTGCTCATGACCTCGCCAGCGCGTTCTCGCCAGGCTCGTACCATTAAAATAGAACGGGCACCTTCCAGCTCATGGGCCTGGCTGACAAAGTTATACTGCCCGCCTACCCCGCTAAGTACCCTGCCGTTTTCAATTTGATCCGAAGCCACCGCGCCAAGCAAGGTGACGGTGAAAGCGGTATTCACAAAACGGGCATCTTGACGCTGTAACCGTTTGAGGATTTCATCACCATACAAGTGATTGATGAAACTGATCCGGGTCATGTTAATTTGGGCGTGCTCTTGCTTACTCATCTCCAGCAGGCGCGCATAAAAATCACGGGGGCCCAGGAAAAAGCCACCATGCATGACTACCCCCCCAACCAAACGGTCACCGAACACCGCTTTCAGAGCCTCACGGGTGGTGCGATCATCCAGATCATTGGGTACCGTCACCCCATTGGGCAACTGTAATTCATCCCCGTGCTTATCAATTTCATTACGAAAAATGCCAAACCGCTTCAGCGTACGCAATTGCTCCTTATCCAGCCGCCGACTAATTGCTGACTGTTCTCGCAAAGCATCCAGCAGTGCCAGCCCCGGGGTGGTCGGGTTATGCATTTCCAACCGTTGCAATGGCGCCCAGTCATACACAGGGCGGCGAATGATGCCGTCATCAATCAGCGTCAACAGCCCATGGGTCATCATTTCGCTACAACCATAAACGCCCTCACGGAAAACACCGGTTCCCCCTTCTTGTTCAATCAGCGCCTCATGCTCCGGTGGCACTGCCCAGGCTTTTACTGCCTTCAAGTAACGGGGGTTATCCTGATCTCGCAAGCGCAAATGGTGCACCAGCGCATCACCCAATGCTCCAATACCGATTTGCAACGTACCGCCATCGCGCACCAAAGTGCTGGCGTGCAGCCCAACGAAATGGTCCTGAATATTCACCGGCATGTTCGGTGTACTGAACAAACGGGTATGTCCTTGCGGATCATCTACCAGTAGATCCATTTCGGGCAGCCACTCCTCCACCCGAGCATCGTTCTCCATAAACGGCAGATCCCGATGCACCTGGCCCACGGCCAAAATGGTTTCACCGGCTTCACGGCGCGCCTTTAACAGCGGCATAAGGTCGAGAGTGACTTCTGGATTGCAGGAAAAACTGTATTCATCGTTGCCGTCTACCTGGCGATGCGCCAACAACTGTGCCACCACATTCACGCCCCGAGCATTGAGGTCTCGCGCCACATGAGTGTAGTTACTGCTAATGTAATGTTGTTGCGCCACATCATTGCCCAGTATGCTGCCTGGCTGCACAAAAAACTCGAATACACGAATATTGGCAGGCAGGTTTCCACGTTTCTGCGCGGCCAAATAGGTTAACTCTTCGTAGTCAGCAAAAAGCCGATCGGCAAACGGATTCAGAAAACGCTTTTCCAAATCGCTGCCAGCACTGGGCTTGCTCAGAGATAAAGCCGTATAGATATCAAGGCTCAAGCGTGTGTCCGCCTCCACACGGGCGTAGAGCGCATTCACAAACCGGTTAGGCTTACCCAGCCCAAGCGGCATGGCTAGGCGAATTTCGCCACCAGTGGCCTCAATAACCCGATCCACCGCCAGCTCTACCTGATTAATTCGATCCGTCACAACATCTCCTTGTTTTTAATCGGCTTACTGACTCAACGTGCTCAATGGCTGGCCGTATTAGAGACCAGCGTGACCAACACCACGCCCGTAATAATACAACCCATACCCACCATGGCAGGCACGTCAGGGAGCTGCTTGAAAAACACCGCTCCCACCAACGCAATCAATACGATACCCACTCCTGCCCAAACCGCATAGGCGATACCCATAGGAATAGTGCGCAAGGCTAGGGACAGGGCATAAAAAGCAATGGTATAGCCCACTACGGTGGTCACCGAGGGCCACAACCGGGTAAAGCCCTGAGAGGCATTCAATGCCGACGTGGCCACGACTTCCGCCACAATGGCTAGGGACAAATAGAGGTAACCCATAAAACTCTGCCGCAATGAAAGGCGCTTTCGTTAGGGCTGGCGGTTCACGCCGAAGTCGTCAGCAACTGATCCAACAATGCCTGCCAGTGTGCCAGTTGTTCGCCCGCAAAGTCAGCCTGATTATGTCTCACAATCAGCACCAGTCGCGAGTCACCGTCTTGGTCAGGCCAATCATTCAATGGTGTCATCTCCGGAGCTTGCCCCGCCACCCACTGCACCAGCAAAGGGCCATCCAAGCCGCTTACCTGCAGCAACCCTTTCACCCGCACCAACGCTTCGCCGCATTGCTCTTGTAACTGCTGCAGAGCAGCTTGCCACAGCGCCCAACTCAATCCATAGGGCCAGCGCAAGGAAGCACTAAATAAGTTATGACGCCCCTGGCTCTGTACCGGGCGACTCACCAAACCGGATACCGCAGGCGTAGCAGGATCAACCACCAGCGAAAACAGACCCGTCACCCGGCAGCGTCGCTCAAAAACGTTATCCAGCAATTGCGAACCGGGATCATCGTTGTCCAATCGATATTGCCGTGCTGTCGCATTCAGCTCCCGCAACTGCGACTGCAACCCTTGTAGTGAAGCCTCATCGACCTGCTCTGCCTTGGAAAGCAACAACACATCTGCAGCGTGGATTTGCTCGAGCACTTCGGGGTGGCGGTCAAGCGCATCGGTACCGGCCAGGGTATCCACCACAGTCAGTACAGACTGACAAAAAAAGCGTTTTTTTAACCAGAGATCCTGCTCCAGTGGTGAAATCACACCAAAGGGGTCCGCCGCCCCCGTAGTTTCAATCACCACAGTTTCAAAAGCAGGAATGTCTCCGCTCTTGCGAGCCATCAACAGGTTGCGCAATGTGGTGGACAAGGAGCCCTGAATCACGCAGCACAAGCAGCCCCCAGCCAGTAGCGACACCGGCACATCTCGGCGACCGGTAAGGTACTGGTCGATGCCAATATCACCCAGTTCATTGATGATCAAGGCAACGTTCTTTCGTTCGCGTAACCAACGATTAAGCAGTGTGGTTTTACCGCTACCCAGAAAGCCAGTCAGCACTACAACCGGAATGCGTGGTTCCATGGCGATCAACCCAGCGACCAGGGCAGCTGCTCGCCGGCAAAGAAAGGCACCACCGGCTCACCTGCTGCATCGATTACTGTAGGCACAGCCCAAGGTTTACGCACCAAGGTTACGGTATCAGTGTGGCGAGGCAGGCGATAAAAATCCGCACCGAAGTGACTGGCAAACCCTTCCAGCTTGTCCAGCGCATTGTGTTGCTCTAGGAAGGTCGCATAGAGCGGCAATGCCGCACGAGCTGAATAACAACCGGCACAACCGCAGGCGGCTTCTTTCTTAGTGCGTGCATGGGGTGCAGAATCAGTGCCCAGGAAGAAACGGCTATTGCCTTCAATCACCGCTTTCTGAATAGCTTCTTGATGCTGGCGACGCTTGAGAATCGGCAGACAGTAATTGTGCGGGCGCACGCCTCCCACCAGTAAATCATTGCGGTTCATCAAAAGATGCTGAGGTGTGACCGTCGCCGCTGTAAGCGCATTCGCCTCGCGCACAAAGTTAACGCCTTCTGCCGTGGTCACATGCTCAAAAACAATGCGCAATGCTGGAAATTGGTCACGGATATCCGCTAGGTATCGGTCGATGAATACTCGCTCCCGATCAAAAATATCGACCTCCGCATCGGTGACCTCACCATGCACCAGCAGCGGCACATCGTGCTTCTCCATCGCTTCGTAGAGATGCGTAATTTTGCCCGGGTCGGTCACCCCGCTGTCGGAGTTGGTGGTGGCCCCCGCTGGATAGAGTTTGAGCGCATGGACAAAATCACTGTTCGCAGCGCGCTCTACTTCCTGCACCGGAGTGCTATCCGTGAGGTACAACACCATCAACGGCTCAAAGTTCACCCCAGCCGGCACCTGCGCCAGAATCCGCTCACGATACTCGGCGGCCTCGGCCACGGTATTTACCGGCGGTGTCAGATTAGGCATAACAATGGCCCGGCCAAATACATTTGCCGTGGCAGGCACTGTCTCCGCTAACAAATCGCCGTCGCGAAAGTGCAAGTGCCAATCGTCAGGGCGAGCAATAGTCAGGGAGTCGGTCATGGGATCACCTTTTACCATGGAAATGGGGACAGCGGTTCGGGAGCGTAGTGTAGCGCAAGTTCAGGGCTAGGCGGAGTTAGGAAAGCCAATGCTGCGCAGAAGCAGCGCCAGCGGAAACAATACAAAAAAAGCCCCGCATTGCGGGGCTTTTTTGAATATGGCGGAGAGGGCGGGATTCGAACCCGCGATACAGTTTCCCGTATGGCTCCTTAGCAGGGAGCTGGTTTCAGCCACTCACCCACCTCTCCGGAATGCGGTACTGCTTGTGGTCTGGTGGTGAACGCTCTTAATCGGCCCTGTCACCAAACTCGCCGCGCATGATAACGACTTTGCGAACAAAATACAGCTCAAAAATCAGGCAGACTCGCCATCTGATGATTTTTCGTGCTGAATTCGCTGATAAATTTCTTCACGGTGCACGGCAACTTCTTTTGGCGCATTCACACCAATACGAACTTGATTGCCTTTTACTCCCAGCACAGTAACAGTGACTTCGTCACCCACCATCAAGGTCTCACCAACTCGACGCGTAAGAATTAACATATGATCCCTCCTGGGGTCCTTTCATTTCCGTGAGCGCTTTCCGTACCTAAGGCTCGCGGGTTGCCGTCCTTGACGACTCCTTGGTGTAGAGACCTTTACCCACCCCTGGCACGGGGCCGATAGTATGCCTGAATCACATTCTCAAGTCTTGCCGTGAAAGGGGGCTAGACCGACCGGTCGTCGCCCCACACCTACCTGATGGTATGTCGCTCAGACGCCGGGCTGATCCAGCTCGAAGGCGGAGTGCAGGGCACGGACTGCCAGCTCCAGATACTTCTCGGCGATGACCACTGACACTTTGATCTCAGAGGTGGAAATCATTTCGATATTGACACCTTCGGTAGCGAGCGCTTGAAACATTTTGGACGCCACGCCAGCATGAGAACGCATGCCCACGCCCACCAAAGAGACTTTGGCAATCTTGTCATCGCCGATGATTTCCGGGTTACCCAGCTCTTCAGACGCATTACGCAGGGCTTCCTGAGCGCGGGCAAAATCGTTGCGATGCACAGTAAAAGTGAAATCGGCAGCACCGTCTTTACCTACGTTCTGTACGATCATGTCCACTTCAATGTTTTCTGCACTCACCGGGCCGAGGATTTTGTAGGCAATACCCGGGGTATCCGGGGCGCCACGCACGATAATCTTGGCTTCATCACGGGTAAAGGCAATTCCGGAGATTACCGGCTTTTCCATATCAACCTCGTCTTCGACGGTAATAAGTGTCCCAGGGCCATCCTGGAAACTGGACAAAACACGCAGCGGCACATTGTATTTGCCGGCGAATTCCACAGAACGGATCTGCAGAACCTTGGAACCCTGGCTAGCCATTTCCAACATTTCCTCGAAGGTAATGCTGTCTAGGCGGCGGGCGTTATCCACTACTCGTGGGTCGGTGGTGTACACACCATCCACATCGGTGTAAATCTGGCACTCATCCGCCTTCAGCGCAGCAGCCAACGCTACCGCGGTGGTATCGGAGCCACCACGGCCCAGCGTAGTAATGTTGCCGTCATTATCAACACCTTGGAAACCCGCCACCACTACCACACTGCCACCATCCAGATCGGCGCGAACCTTCTTGTCGTCGATCTCTTCGATGCGGGCCTTGGAGTAGGTATTGTCGGTGCGCAGAGGAATCTGGCTGCCGGTGTAGGAGCGGGCATTGAGGCCTTGCTTCTGCAGCGCCATGGATAACAGGGCGATAGTGACCTGTTCGCCGGTAGAGACCAGCACGTCCATTTCCCGTGGAGAGGGTTTGTCGGTAACGCCGTTGGCCAGCTCGATGAGCCGGTTGGTTTCCCCGCTCATTGCGGAGACCACGACGACCACTTGGTCACCCCGTTTGTGAAAGCCCGCTACCTTCTCGGCAACGGCCTGGATACGTTCGACTGTACCTACCGAGGTACCGCCGTATTTCTGCACGATAAGAGCCATAAAGTCGCTTTTTCTGCAAAAAGGAGCGCGAAACTATACCAGAGACGCGCCACCATTTCATGTTGAGGTGGTGTGGAGGAATGAATTTGAGCCTCATTCCGCCACCAAAGTGGGTTTTCTTGGCCAAAAATACCCCGTATTAGTGGCCCAGCTGCCCTACTCGGCCACCCAGGCCTTTACACTTTCCAGCGCCCCGGGCAGCGCAGCGGGATTATTACCGCCACCCTGGGCCATGTCCGGGCGACCACCGCCG
Organism: Alcanivorax borkumensis SK2; assembly: GCF_000009365.1. NCBI lineage: Bacteria > Pseudomonadati > Pseudomonadota > Gammaproteobacteria > Oceanospirillales > Alcanivoracaceae > Alcanivorax > Alcanivorax borkumensis. The sequence goes on from NC_008260.1 coordinate 2,046,925, forward strand.
CGACCATCAACTTGTTCGGCCACGAACTTGAGCAGATCACCCGCTTTGTATTTGGTGGTCAGGTCCTTAGTAACACCGGCCACCAAAGCCACTTTTTCGCCTTCCACTGCTGCCAACACAATCACCGCGGAACCCAACTTGTCTTTCAGCTTGTCCATAGTGACCCGCAAGGTTTTACCATCGGCACCATCAATCTGCGTCGCCAACACCTTCACACCATTAATATCCTGTACTTCACTGGTCAAGTCACCACCGGCGCCGCTGGCCAATTTCTGCTTGAGACGCTCGATCTCTTTTTCCAGTTCACGGACTTTCTGTGCCTGGCTACGCACGCGATCAGCAGCATTATCCAGCGAGCTTTTCACCGTGGCCGCAATCTCGCTGAGCGCGCGCTCCTGTCGGCGCATCACCGCTAGCGCATGCTCACCGGTGACCGCTTCAATACGCCGCACACCTGCCGCTGCGGAGGCTTCCAGAGTAATGCGGAATAATCCAATATCACCGGTGCGGTTTACGTGGGTGCCGCCACACAATTCTTTGGAAAAACCGTCACTGCCCATACTCAGCACACGCACCTGATCATCGTATTTCTCACCAAACAGTGCCATGGCACCGGCTTCACGGGCGGACTCAATATCCATCAACTCCGTAGTTACCGCAGTGTTAGCGAGGATCTGACGATTCACCAGAATTTCAATCTCTTCACGCTGGGCTTCGCTGACCGCTTCTCCATGGGAGAAATCAAACCGCAGATAGTCCGCCGATACTAACGATCCTTTCTGCTGTACATGCTCGCCCAACACGTTACGCAGGGCGGCGTGCATAAGGTGGGTTGCGGAATGATTACGCATCACCGCAAGACGACGATCCACATCCACACAGGCCGACACCTTGCCACCAATGGTCAAGCTGCCGCTTACCTGCTTGCCCACATGCACATGTGCTGCCTGACGCTTACGGGTATCGGTGACCATGAAGCGGGCTTCATCCGCAATTAGAGCACCGGTATCACCCACCTGCCCACCAGATTCCGCATAGAACGGCGTACGATCCAGCACCACCATGCCTTCTTCGCCGGCATTGAGGGTGTCCACAGCGGCGCCGTCCTTGTATAAAGCAACCACCGTATTGTCATCGGCCAATTTCTCGTAACCGGAAAAATCGGTTATCGCATCGATATTCAGGCGATCGCTGTAATCATTGGCAAAGCTACCGGCACCACGGGCCCGCTCTCGCTGGGCAGCCATGGCGGCCTCAAACCCGTCCATATCCACGCTCAAATCGCGCTCACGGGCTACATCCGCGGTCAGATCCGGTGGAAAGCCATGGGTATCGTAGAGGTTAAACAGCACGTCACCGGGCAACACCCTACCATCAAGCTGCTCAATGGCACTTTCCAGTACTTTCATGCCCGCAGCCAAAGTGCGGCCAAATTGCTCTTCTTCCGCCAGTAGGGCCTTTTCAATTCTCGCCTGTTCCCGGCCCAGCTCCGGGTAGGCCTCACCCATCTCCGCCACCAGTGCGGCCACCAAGGTGGAAAAGAACGGTTTGTCCTGCCCTAGCTTGTGGCCATGACGCAGGGCGCGACGAATGATGCGGCGCAATACATAGCCACGACCTTCGTTGGAAGGAATCACCCCATCACAAATCAAAAAACTGGCTGAACGAATATGGTCTGCGATCACGCGCAGTGATTTCTCTTCCAGATCAGTACAGCCCGTGGCCTTGGCCGCAGCTTGCAACAATGCCTGAAACAGATCGATCTCGTAGTTGGAATGTACGCCCTGCAGCACTGCGGCAATGCGCTCCAGGCCCATGCCGGTATCAACACTGGGCTTAGGCAGAGGCTGCAGTTCCCCATCTGGCTGGCGGTCATACTGCATGAACACCAGGTTCCATATCTCGATATAGCGATCCAGATCCTCATCTGCAGAACCCGGTGGGCCACCGGGCACATCGGCGCCGTGATCATAAAAAATTTCAGAGCTCGGGCCGCATGGGCCGGTATCGCCCATTTGCCAAAAATTGTCTTCGTCCAACCGTGAAAAGCGCTCGGCACTGACTCCCATTTCTTTTAGCCAGATATCAGCGGCTTCATCGTCGGAAACATGCACAGTAACCCACAGCCGCTCTTCCGGTAGCCCCAAGGTGCCAGTGAGGAACTCCCAGGCAAACTTGATCGCTTCGCGCTTGAAATAGTCCCCGAAGCTGAAGTTGCCCAGCATCTCGAAGAAGGTGTGATGCCGCGCCGTATAACCCACGTTTTCCAGGTCATTGTGCTTACCGCCGGCGCGGACACAGCGCTGGGAGCTTGTAGCACGCGTGTAATCCCGGGACTCACGTCCCAGAAAAACATCCTTGAACTGGTTCATGCCCGCGTTAGTAAACAACAGTGTCGGGTCATTAGCAGGTACCAGTGAGGAGGACGACACCTTGGTGTGCCCCTGGCTGGCAAAATAGTCCAGAAAGGCCTGGCGTAATTCAGCACTTTTCATAAGAGAAACGTTTTCTTGGCTGGCGGTCAGAGGCGCCGAGTATACCGCCCTCAAGGCGTGGTTGCGATGGTGACAAGTTAACCTGAAGCAACAAACCCCAAGCGGCAACAAAGAAGCATCACCTGTAAAGCTGACAGACCCTGGCCACGTACAAACCTGAGAGGAAAAATACGGTCATAAGCGCTCCCCGCTCACCCTCTTTCTTCTCGCACCTTATGGGGTATGGTTTGAAGCTCACCCCTTGATTGCCGCGGCTAGGCATACTGCCAACACCATCACCAGCAAAATACGCTTGAGCACACGTGGGGACACGGCGTGAGCAAAGCTGACCCCAAGCCGAACGCCAATCAGACTACCCGCCGCAACCACCAGCCCAGGCAACCAGGCCACCTGCCCCCGGGCCACAAAGATAGCCAGCGCTAATATGGTGAAGCTGCCCGTGATAGCCAGTTTCAACGCATTACTGCGTAGCAGGTCGTAGCGTAACTGCCCGGCAAGCACCGCCAGTAACACGAAGCCCACGCCCGCTTGAACAAAACCACCATAGGCTCCAGCGAAAAACAGCCCTATCCAGCCCGACAGGCTGGTATTAGGAGACAATGGCACTGAGTTCGGGTCCGGTGACATCTGCGACGGGCGCAGCACCATTAGTAACGCGACCACCACCAGCGTAATTAGAAGCACAGGCTTAAGAATAGTTTCGGGAAGAAAGGCTGCTGCCAGCGCCCCCACCAATGTTCCCAGCAAGCTCGGCACCAATATCGCGGGCAGATCGGCAAAGGGCATAGAGCCACGTTTATTGAATTGGCGCACCGCTTCCGCGCTTTGAATCAACACTGCAACGCGCATGGTACCGTTGGCCAGGGCCGCACTCATGCCGCTGAGCATTAACAGTGGCAAGATCAGCAAACCGCCGCCTCCTGCCAGAGTATTGATAAAACCTGCCAACACACCAGCGCCTAGCATGGCAGCCACCAGCCAAGGATCAGACAGGTATTCCATGAAAAATCTCACACACGCATTAAAAACGCAGAATACGCCGCCAAGAAGATGCTCACCAGAGCACAACACATATACTCCCGCCCAATCGCATTCCCGCGCTAAGAGCATGAGCAACGCTAGCGGCGCGCTCACCTAAGGGCATCTCTATCTGTCCTGTGCGCTCTGGGGCGAAAGTGCTTTTGGTCCTGGCTTGAATTTCGCCGCCAGCAACGCAACGGGGGAGCACTTGAAAGCACAAGAAAACAGCAGATTTAATCCAGTTCAGCGTCCTGCATATCCAGCGCAGCGAAGCTCTGTTCCGCATTAAAGCCGCGACTTTGCAGAAAACGTAGCTGCTTGGCTTTTTCTTTCTGGTCTTGGGGGTACTGCCGGAAACGGCGGGCACGAACGTCTTTCGCCAGCGCGAACCAATCTACCTCGGCATTCTCTAGCGCTTCAGCAATCCAGTCATTCTCAACGCCTTTTAGCTGCAGTTCCTGACGAATCCGCAACATCCCCTGCCCTCGCTCAATACGCGCGCGCACAAAAAAACCGGCAAAGCGCCGGTCATCGATAAAATCGTGCTCCTCACACCAGGCTAGCACCGCCTCCAGCGCCGGCTGATCCCCCAGGCGCTGTTGCAGCTTGGTGACAAGCTCACGGCGGGAGTGATCGCGCCGGGCCAGCAGGGCAACTGCCCGCTGGCGCAACTCGGCTTCGGTCAGCGGCTCACTCATCGTCAGCGGGGGCGGCCTCTTCTGCCGGGGCTTCAGCTGTAGGGTCCGGCAACAGGCGGGCCCGGATTTCGGTTTCAATTTCTTCGGCAATGGCCGGGTTTTCTCGCAGGTACTCGCAGGCGTTCTGCTTACCTTGGCCAATCTTGTCGCCTTTGTAGGCATACCAGGCGCCAGATTTGTCCACCAACCCCTGTTGAACACCCAAGTCCAACACTTCTCCCAGCTGATTAATACCCTGGCCGTAGAGAATCTGGAACTCAGCCTGACGGAACGGCGGCGACACCTTGTTTTTCACCACCTTCACCCGGGTTTCGTTACCGGTTACTTCGTCGCCCTGCTTCACCGCACCAATACGGCGGATATCCAAGCGTACAGAGGAGTAGAACTTCAGGGCATTACCACCGGTGGTGGTTTCCGGGTTACCAAACATCACACCAATTTTCATGCGAATCTGGTTAATGAAGACCACCAGTGTATTGGCGTTTTTCACATTACCGGTAATTTTACGCAGCGCCTGGCTCATCAGACGAGCCTGCAACCCCACGTGGGTGTCACCCATTTCCCCTTCGATTTCAGCTTTCGGCACCAGCGCAGCCACAGAATCGACGATGACCACATCCACCGCGCCGGATCGCACCAGCATATCGGTGATTTCCAGTGCCTGCTCTCCGGTGTCTGGCTGGGAAACAATCAGGTCGTCCACGTTTACGCCCAGCTTTTCTGCGTAATCCGGGTCTAGCGCATGCTCAGCATCCACGAAGGCACAGGTGGCACCTTTTTTTTGAGCTTGGGCAATCACGCTCAATGTCAGGGTGGTTTTTCCGGAGGATTCAGGGCCATAAATCTCGACAATACGGCCCTTGGGCAGACCGCCAATACCCAAGGCAACATCCAGCCCCAGTGAGCCGGTCGAGATGGAGGGCATGCGCTCACGCTTGCGATCGCCCATGCGCATGACAGAACCTTTGCCAAATTGGCGCTCAATCTGTGACAGCGCAGCGGACAGCGCCTTACTTTTATCGCTCATTGTGACCCCTCTCCGTGTTCGGCGCGTCATTCATTGACGCTAACCGTATCTAACCGTATCCGACCCGCCTTATCTGACCTTTCGGCCAGCACTGGCGTTATGGACAGTATTATGACCAACATTGGCTGTGCATTGCAACCTTCCAGATCGTTGTCTGGTCTGCCCCGCCTCAGCAGGGCTGAAAAGGAATAGCCTGATTGTGGCTACTTGAGACGGGCATTCAAGCCCAGAATGGCGTGCAGGATGCTCTGCTGACGGACGGCATCGCGATCCCCGTCGAATTGGAAACAGCGAGCTTCTGCATAACCCAGCTTCTGCCCCCAGGCAATCCAGACGGTGCCCACCGGCTTATCTGGCGTGCCGCCATCCGGCCCGGCGATACCCGTCACCGCCACGCTCACATGGGCACGGGAATGGCTAATAGCGCCCCGCGCCATGTCCAGTGCCGTTGCTTCACTAACCGCGCCCGAGGTCGCCAACGTGGAGGCCTGCACGCCAAGCATCTCTTGCTTAGCCTCATTAGAATAGGTGACAAAACCCCGATCGAACCAAGTGGATGCGCCGGACAGGCTGGTGAGCGTCTGGGCAATGCCCCCCCCGGTACAGGACTCCGCAGTGGCCAACAGCAAACGTTGTTTTTGCAGGGCACCGGCCAGTGCGACGGCGGCGACGAGGATGTCGTTATCCAGCACAGGGCATTCTCCGTTGCGGATTGACGATTGCAGGACTGGAATCAGCCCAGATCCACGTTGTGATAGACGTTCTGAACGTCATCCAAATCATTCAACATGGCCATGAATTTATCGAACATGTCCATGTCTTCGGCGCTGATGGTGGTGTAACTCTGCGGAATAAACTGAATTTCATCCACCTCGAATTCCAATTCCCCGAAGGCCTCGACCAGCGCCTGCTTAGCCTTGAAATACTCGGTGTTAGGCGTGAACACCGTCAGCATACCGTTATCGTTTTCTATTTCGCTGACATCCACATCCGCATCCATCAGGGCTTCGAGCACCGCATCTTCATCTTCGTGGGCAAAAACGAAAATCGCCACGTGATCGAACATGTGGCTCACCGTACCCTGGGTACCGATCTTACATTTGGTCTTGGTAAAGGCCATACGCACATCACCAAAGGTACGATTCGGGTTATCAGTGAGGCATTCAATCAGTGCCATGCTGCCACCAGGGCCATAGCCTTCATAGCGGGCCGGGGAGTAATCCTCACCGCCACCCCCTTTAGCCTTGTCGAGGGCTTTATCAATCACATGACCGGGCACCTGATCTTTTTTGGCGCGTTCAATCAGGCTGCGTAATGCCAGATTCGCAGTAGGGTCCACACCACCGGATTTCGCGCTAACGTAGATTTCCCGACCATAGCGGCTGTACACCTTGGCTTTCATGTCCGAGGTTTTCGCCATGGATTCTTTGCGGTTTTGGTAGGCGCGGCCCATAGACATCTTGCTCCAGAGGAATTAGTTGCCCGGTATTTTAAGGGAAGATGCAGGCGAGAAGAACAAAAGAGCGGTTGGGAGTGGCAATTTAACGTACGCCTCATAAACCTTCGATTACATCGATACACCTACTCCACCAGAACTCAGCCCCCTGAGGGATGCAGCAGCATGGGTTCCATACGCGAACCCGTTAGCATGCCGGCAATGTGTGGTTAAGGGGAAAAACATACAGCAGAAATGCGCGTTGATTATCGACTCAATCACCAAGCTGCAATGTTGTTAGGGAGCCTCTATACATCAAGTCACCATTACCGAATCAAGGCTCCAGCTCCACCAGCGATTCTTCGAGATAAACCAGAAAACGCTGAATATGAGGCAACGTGTCACGGCAACCGATCACGCCAAACTCAAGGCTATTCTTGTAGCTCACCACAGTGATATTTAGGGCGTAACCATGCAGAACCAATGACACCGGATAGGTAGCCAACATCTCCGCACCATTGAGATGAAGCGTTTCCTTCGGCCCCGGCACATTGGAAATCACTAGGTTAAACATGGGGCTTACGCGCCCGGACAGGCCCGTGACCTGCCCCAAAGACAGCGGCATATTGGTCAGCACCGTATAAACATCGATCTCGGACTTCTGCATATCACCAAGCCGAGATTTCACCGCTTTCATGGAATCCTGGATTGCGGCCAGCCGATTCAGCGGCTGAGCAATATGCGTACCCAGGCTTACCTGAACCGTAGTAATGGCATTGCCACCCTCACCAGCCTGATCCGCACTACGCAAGGCTACTGGCACCTGGGCTACCAACGGCTGATCGGACAAGGCATCCTGACTGAGCAGATAGCGACGCAGCGCGCCGCCACACATGGCAAGGAAAATATCATTCACCGTACCGCCATGCTGTTTGCCCGCGGCTTTAATCCGCGACAGCGACCACGACTGGGCAGCAAAGCGTCGCGCGCCCGTCACCCGGCGGTTTAGCTGGGTTTTCGGCGCCCGATAGATAGTCTTTACGTTGCCATCCTTGGGCTGTCGCAGCAGGTCCACAAGCTGACCACCACCTCGGCGCAGGTTATTCATTGTTCCTTTCATACCGGCATTCGCCGCTGCAGCGCCACGGCTCTTTCTCGGTTTCTTCTCTGCATCCCACTCGCCAGACCAAGGGGCGGGTAAACGGTCTTCCGCACAAGTAGCTAGGCGAGACTGCATTAGGTGCATCCCTGCCACCCCATCCACCATGGAGTGATGCATCTTGGTATAAAGAGCGAAACGGTTTCCCTCCAACCCCTCGATCAAATAGCTCTCCCACAACGGGCGGCTAGGATCCAAACGCTGGGCGTGCAACCGCGATACTAACGCCAACAGCTCACGCACCCGTCCCGGCCGAGGCAAGGCAGAATGCCGTACGTGGTAGTCAATATCGAAATTTTTGTCTTCCACCCAAGTAGCATCTAAGTACAGGGGCAAATGAGACTGAATCTTTTGGTTAAATGGGCGGCAGATGCTATCCACATCCACCAGGTATCGATAGATACTTTCCACATAATCCTCAGGAGCACCTTCTGGAATGGCAAACAACGCCAACCCCCCCACATGCATAGGGGTTTCCCGGGTCTCCATCATTAACCAGCCGGAATCCATAATAGACAATTTACGGGCCATACTTGCTGCTCCTTATTGTTATCCGTATCGCAGTGGCCTGACACCTAGGGTAGGCTCGAACGTCCTATCATCCGGATTTTTAACCCCAGAGCATTAGCAAAATCGTTGCGTTTGGTTATCAACAGTCAGCCAAAGATATCCATTGCCGCGCCTATCAGCGCTCGGAAGTCTCTGATATCACTTTAATAGCAACGCATCTCCTATCGGATGAAACACCGAGGCACTATCAATCAACGAACGCGCAGTCAGCGGCTCAACACCATACACTTCCGTACGAACCCCCGGATTAGCGCCAACTCGCGTTAGTAACACATCAAAATCTCCGTCCCCGGAAAGCAACACCACCGTATCCACCTCTGGAGCCAGCGTCATCACATCCACCGCAATGCCCACATCCCAGTCACCCTTGCTGGAACCGTCACTGCGCTGAATATAGGGTTTGAGTTTAACCGTGAAGCCAATGTGTTTAAGCGCATCCTGAAATTTCGTCTGCCCGTCGTCGCCACGGTGAGTGGCATAGGCCAATGCGTGAACTATTTCGCCCTGCGCCGACAGCAGCTGCCAAAGCGCCCGATAATTGAAAGGCCGCCCAAAAGCTTGGCGGGTGGTGTAATAAATATTCTGGACGTCAGCAAAGACGGCGATGCGAGGCATATACATTCCGGTTAGCGAGACTTTTTGAATGCGCTTCGGTGGAGATCCCCGCCCTTTCCAAAGCGGCCCATTGCGGCTCTTTACCGTAACTTACTACAGCAACATGCCCTCAGCATCTACACCCATGCCGCCACTTACACCAAGAAATACAATATTAGCAATGCCAGCAAAATGATCGAGACGTTCAAACCCGTCCTAGAAAAATAAGTATCACTGGCGGATAGTGTCGAAGCACTACTGGCAGGAAGTGGTCCCGAGTGTCGACGTCAACCATCATCGCTTCCAATTGGATGGCAACAACAATAACCGTCACAGGAGAATTAATTCATGATTTTGCACAAACCTGAACTGGTTGAGAAATATACGAACATGGGGCACTGGGGGGACAAGACCCTGCTCCAGCGCGCGGCCGCCAATTGTATCGCCCACCCAGAGCGAGAAGCGGTGGTGGATCCCCCCAACCGGAACGAGCTGGTGGGCACCCCCGCCCAGCGCCTCACCTGGGCAGAGTTCGGCCAGGCAGTGGATGCTACGGCAGCAGAATTGTCGCGCCGCGGCTTTGGTAAGGACGACGTATTAGTGGCCCAGTTACCCAACGTGTGGGAGCTGGCCATGTTGTACCTAGCCGCAGCAAAGGCCGGCGGCTTGCTTTCTGCACTGCCTATGCAATGGCGAAGCAAGGATGTGGGTTATGTGAAAAAAATGACCGAGGCCCGCTTCTACGCGTCGGCTGAGAGCTTTCACGGCTTTGATTACCAAGCTCTAGGCCAGGAGTTGGGTTTCGAGCACTACATCGGCCTGAAAGAACTGACCGATATTGCCCGCAGCAAACCCAGCCAGGGACCTGAGGTGCCAGTAGAAGCCAATGATATTTTTACGCTGTGCTGGACATCTGGCACTGAGGCAGACCCTAAAGGCTGCCCCATGAGCCACAACAACTGGGAGTACATGATTAACCTCGTGTTCACCACCTGTGGCTTGCAGCAGGGCGACCGGATTCTATGCGTGGCGCCCCTGGTAAACATGACAGCGGTGGGGGTGAACTACGTACCTTGGCTAGCGACAGCAGGGACCCTAGTGCTGCACCATCCCATCACGCCGGAGATCTTGCTGCGCCAGCTTACCGAAGAGCGCATTCAATATACCATCCTAGTACCGGCGATGCTGAACATGATCGCCAAACTGCCCAACGTGGACCAGCTCGATCTGTCCAGCGTGCGGACCATCACCACCGGGTCAGCACCGCCTTCTGCCTGGTCCATGCAGGAGTTCAAGCGCCGCTGGGATATCGACATCGTCAATATCTGGGGCCAGAACGAAGGCTCCTGCCTAGTGGCCGGCCCCGCCGACGTACCGGACCTGGCTATGCGGGTGGATCATCTACCCTGGTGGGGCAGAGAAAGCGTCGAATGGCCCTCCGGCATCAATGGCATTGAAGTGAAGATTCTCGGCGACCAAGATGAAGAGATCACCGAGCCCGGAGGCATCGGAGAGCTTTGCTACCGAAGCCCGGGGGTCTTTGCCGGTTACTTCCAACGCCCGGACATCACCGAGCAGTCTTTCACCGCTGACGGTTTCTTCCGCACCGGAGACCTGTTCATTGTGCAAAATGCCAACCACGTAGGCTTTTACGATCGCAAGAAAGACATGGTGATCCGCGGAGGCTTCAACATCTCCAGTGTCGAGGTGGAAAACGCCGTGCTTGGCTTTGATAAGGTGCAAGACGTTGCCGTCATACCCCACCCGGACGAAATCATGGGGGAGCGTGTCTGCATTTGCGTGGTGCCTGCGGATGAGAGCCATCCGCCAGCGTTAGAGGAAATCAATGACTACCTGAAGAGTCAGGGTATGAGTGTTTACAAGCTTCCCGAAAAGATGAGGCTAGTAGATGTCATTCCCCGCAATCCGATAGGTAAGATCATGAAGAAAGAATTGCGGGCTCAGTAACGCAAAAGGGCCGGAATCTTGTCTTCCGGCCCTTTTTATTGCACTTCTATATCCATTTTTACAGGCTGTACTCATCGGGGACACGCACAAAATCAAGACAGAAATAATCCGGTTACCTGACTCAAACACTAGTTGTTCACTCCCCCTTCTGTTGAGCACAGGTTCTCATTGATTTCGGCCAGGGGCAGCTCATTGTTGATGAAGGAAAAGGAAGCAAGGATCGAGTCACTGTACTTTCCAGCCGTTGACATGGGTGACGGAAGCTTCAGATCGATCTGGCCACCAGCTATTACAAGCAGTGATAATTTCGGGGGCAGAGTCGGAAACTCAAGAGGGTATCTGCCCCCGAATCACGGTCCCACACTGCACCCCTCTCATGAACAGAAAACTCTGTCCACAAAAGTGGTTACAGATCAGCGCGCATTTTGCGTCCGCGGCCTTGCCTGGTTAAGTGGCGACACACCAACGCCTCTACTGGCACGATGTGAGCCTGCGAACCAAACTGAATTATGGCACCCGCAAGAACGAAGACTTTGCAGCCACCCCCAACAATGAATGTGGCCGCCCAAAACGAACGGGGCAACCAAGCCACAACCTCTTATTTTTCTAACGGCACACAAACGCTCGCTATAGCACCGACTCAGAATCTTGCGCTGCAACAATAAAGCAGAGCCATTTAACGCCGTTCCTCAGCGGCAAAAGCGTAGTGGCGGGGATTTTGCAAATTTTGCAAAAGACATGACACTATGATTTTGTCCGACTGCAGGACCTTGTTAGGTTTTTCATATACACATTCAAATTCAAGACATTGACTCCGAAAAATCATTCACCCCAGTAAGAAGCACATCAAACACCTTCTCAAGCTGCTCAGCATCGAAACAAATCATGGGTCTAAGAGACACAAGATCTGAATTTTGTAGCCGACCGTAGAGCTTGGAGTGCTCACCGGAATCATTGAAGCTAGGACCGTAGTGAACCAAGTGATTTCTGACGGAGCCTAGAAGCTCTAGCGTTACCCAGGGTTTCTTATTGGTATCAATAGCAGCAGAAAGCGCCTTTTGCGCATACTTTATTGAACGCGCTATCCCTCGATCTTTCAGGTCGTTTGGTTTCAACAAACACGCTAATTTTTCACGCTTCATATTGCATAGCTCATCAAGATTCTGCTCAAAGCATGCATATGCACTTATAAAGATGGATCTGTAAAGACTTTGTCTAGTCGCGTTTATATTCCCTAATTGATTCTGGTCTGGCGCGTTGCCAGCTTCTCGAGCCTGAACCTCAAAAACTTCTTCAGCAATTTTCACAGCTTCATTGAGATAACCCAGGTCTATGAAGGCTAGAAATCGTGGAACTCCGAACGTTGTTTTCTCAACAGGTATCAATTTAGTTCACCTTAAACCTAACGCCTGCCAGCAGGGGCCGAAAAACCAGAGCGAAGCGGCGGTTTTTTGGTCCCTCTGGCTGGCTTTGTTATGCATGGCTACCATCCGGTAACTTCACCTCTAACTGTGCATTGAATTCTGCCGGTTGAATCGCCACCAGTTTGCTACACCTTTCAGCCATCCAAAATGGCAATCAGAGAGGTACCCATGAGCAGCAAACGCTATCCCGAAGAATTCAAGATTGAGGCGGTTCGTCAGGTGACGGATCGTGGTCACAGCGTAGCCCAAGTGGCTGATCGACCCGGTGCCACTACCCACAGTTTGTACGCCTGGATCAGGAAATTTGGCCCGGATTCCGAGCAGCATCAGGCTAAGACCGATGACCTGGCAGAGATCCGCCAGCTCCAGAAAGAGCTTAACCGCGTTACCGAAGAGCGTGACATCCTAAAAAAAGCCGCGGCGTACTTTGCTAGTCAGTCCGATTGAGGTACACCTTTATAAAGAAACATAGCGAGCGATGCTTCCTGTTGGACGTTCACCCCAGCGGCTTTTATGCCTGGCAACGGCAACCTCGTTTAGATCGCGGGGCAGCATGAATGATGCCCTCCGTGCAAGCCAAACGGCCTCACCCGGCCTGCATATAAACTCGGTAATGGGCAGACAGAGATAGTCCCTCCTAAAAACCATCCAGATCTCCCCATGAATCCTCTCCCATATCGCTATATCATGACCGCCCACTGATTCATTACCGCCCCATGGAGGACCTGTGACCGCGGACCTAAGCCAACATACGCCGATGATGCAGCAATACCTCGGCATTAAGGCCGAACACCCGGACCAGCTGGTGTTCTACCGCATGGGGGATTTCTATGAGTTGTTCTTTGGCGATGCGCAGAAAGCGGCGCGACTGCTGGATATCACGCTGACCCAACGCGGTCAAAGTGCCGGCAAGCCGATTCCCATGGCCGGCATTCCCTACCACGCGGCGGAGAACTACCTGGCGCGGCTGGTGAAGCTGGGCGAATCCGTGGCCATTGCCGAACAAATCGGTGACCCGGCGCTGGCCAAGGGGCCGGTGGAGCGCAAGGTGGTTCGCATCGTCACGCCCGGTACGGTGAGCGATGAGGCCTTACTGGAAGAGCGTCGGGATAATTTATTGTGCGCGGTTTTCGACCATAATAATCAATACGGTTGCGCCAGCCTGGATTTGGCCGCCGGGCGTTTTCTCGTCACTCAAGTAGAAGGTGCCGAGCAATTACAGGCCTTGCTGGAGCGTTGGTCGCCAGCGGAATTGTTGATCAGTGAAGAGCATGGTCTGCCGGGGCGCTGGTCCGATCGACCGGGTACTCGTAAACGTCCGAGCTGGGAGTTTGATGAAGACGCTGCCCGTCGCCAGCTGTGCCAACAGTTCCAGGTGCAGGATCTGGCCGGCTTTGGTGAGCCATCTCCCGTGGCGGTTTCCGCCGCTGGCGCACTGCTTGGCTATGCCAAGGAAACCCAGCGCGGCGAACTCCCACATATCACCGGCCTAACAGTAGAAAGCTTTGATGATGCGGTCGCCATGGATGCAGCCACCCGCCGTAACTTGGAGCTGACTGAAACCCTGGATGGCCAGGAGCAACACACCCTGGCCTGGGTGCTGGACAGCACCAAAACTGCCATGGGCGCGCGCTTACTTAAACGCTGGGTACACCAGCCATTGCGCAACCGCACCACGCTCACCCAGCGGCAGGACCAGATCGACGCCCTGCGTCAGGGCTGGTGCTTTGAGTCCGCCCGCGATGTGCTTAACGACATCGGCGACATGGAACGCATTCTCGGCCGGGTGGCGTTACGTTCTGCTCGCCCTCGGGACCTGACGCGCCTGCACGCCAGCCTCAAAGCGCTGCCGCCTCTAATCGGCACCCTACCCGCCGCCGATTGTTTTTGCGAATTGATTGAGCGCATCGGCCAGTTTCCGAACCAGGTGGAATTGCTGGGCACGGCGGTGATCGAGAATCCGCCCATGCTGATACGCGACGGCGGCGTCATTGCTCCCGGTTACAGTGAAGAGCTGGATGAGCTGCGTTCCATCAGCGAAAACGCCGGTGCGATTTTAGTGGATATCGAAACCCGCGAGCGCGAACGAACCCAGCTTTCCACCCTGCGCGTGAAGTACAACCGCGTGCATGGCTATTACATTGAGCTGTCGCGACGCGAGTCCGATCAGGCGCCGACAGATTATCAACGCCGTCAAACACTGAAAAATGCTGAACGGTTTATCACTCCCGAACTGAAAGAATTTGAGGACAAGGCCCTGTCCGCGTCCAGCAAAGCTCTAGCGCTGGAGAAACGCCTCTACGAAGCACTACTGGAAAAAGTGGCCGCCGACCTGCACGCCCTTCAGCGCAGTGCTGCCGCCGTGGCCGAGCTCGATGTGCTGGCATCGCTGGCCGAACGGGCCGAAGCACTCAACTGGGTGCTCCCACAGTTAGTAGATGACGAAGCGATCATCGAAATTGTGGATGGCCGTCACCCGGTGGTGGAACAGGTGCTAGACGACGCGTTCGTTCCTAACAGCCTGCACTTAGACAATGCCCGCCGTATGGTGATCATTACCGGCCCCAACATGGGCGGTAAATCCACCTACATGCGCCAAACCGCCCTGATCGCGCTGCTCGCTCACCTTGGCAGCTGTGTGCCGGCGGCCAGTGCCCGCATCGGTAGCCTGGACCGGATCTTCACCCGCATTGGCTCGTCCGATGATCTGGCCGGTGGCCGCTCCACCTTTATGGTGGAAATGTCAGAAACCGCCAACATCCTCAACAACGCCACCGCCCAAAGCCTAGTACTGATGGACGAGATTGGCCGCGGCACCAGCACTTTTGATGGCCTTAGCCTGGCCTGGGCTGCCGCCGAGCACCTAGCGCGCAATCTCAAGTCGTTTACCCTGTTCGCCACACACTACTTCGAGTTGACTCAACTACCAGAGCAACTGCCGGGCATCTACAACGCACACCTGACCGCCAGCGAACACGATAACCGCATTGTCTTTCTGCACCGAGTACAAGAAGGACCGGCCAGTCGCAGTTACGGTCTTCAGGTAGCCCAACTGGCGGGAGTGCCGAGCAGCGTGATCCATAGAGCCGGTGAGAAATTACGCGAGTTGGAACAAAGCAAACCGCTGGCGCCTTCAGCCACTCCCCCCAGCAGCTATGCCGCCCCATCACCGGCGGCGGCTCCGGCCCAGGCCTCACTATTCAACGAACCCAATGCGATCGAGCTAGCGTTGACCGATCTAGACCCAGACGAGCTGACACCAAAGCAAGCCCTGGAGGCGCTATATACATTGAAAAAGCTGACTTAAGCCCTCTTAGAGACGCTGCAGAGCAACCTAAGTGGGCGCGAGCTGCCGGCGCGCATAGAAAGAGTGTTGGCGCTATAACCTTATATCAACACTCCGTTTGCCTGCCTCAGGGCATATCGCTAGACTAGCGCCACCCCAAGCGAGACCGTGCCCGTTGCTGTTATAATCAGTCACTGGCGCTGTATAAATTGAAGACACCTGGCGAGGACAGGATATGACGTTCGTAGTAGGTGAGAACTGCATTAACTGCAAACACACCGATTGTGTGGAAGTGTGCCCGGTAGATTGTTTCTACGAAGGCGAGAATTTTCTGGTCATCCACCCGGACGAGTGTATCGACTGTGCACTATGCGAGCCGGAGTGCCCGGTAAACGCGATTTTTTCGGAAGATGAGCTGCCAGACGACCAGCAAGATTTCCTAGAGATCAATGCGGATCTGGCAGAGAAGTGGCCGAACATTACCGAAATGAAAGATGCGCCGGACGACGCTGAAGAGTGGGACGGTGTGCCCAACAAGCGGGAGAAACTGATCCGCTAAGCGGATCCTTTTTCTCTGGGCAAAATAAAAGGGCGGCATCCTGCCGCCCTTTTTGCGTCGAGTCATCCTGACTCTTTTGCGCTCACCGCAACATCCTTGTACTGCAATCCCTGCAAATCCTTGTGCCCAACTCCCTGAACACGCAAATACTATATCAACCGGATTTTGCTCTGTGGGTAAAATAAATATTAAAAGTCTGGACGAAAATCACACAAAAAATAAATAACCATTAAAAACAAATACTTAATGATATTTCTCTGCGTTTCAATCCTAAAATCTTGCCAAAAACACCAGTTTATCCTACAGTCTTGTAAGAGATTGCTTACAAGATACCTCACCCAATAACCAGTGCTCGGAGCAAAATGGCTACATCTCGAAGCCAAAAGCCACTCAAACTCTTACATTTCCTCACCGCTCTTTACAGCAAGAGGAAGCACTTCTCGGTAGCATTATTTCCATAGAAACGTGGTGCTACAAGGCACCATAGATCGACCAGTATCCCCCCAAGGCGCTAGCAATAGCGCTCACAACACCCCTCTTCCACCCAATTTCGGAAGAGGGTTTTTTTTGCCTAAAATCCGACCAGCCCTGACGATCTTTTTACGCTAGGCAGGCCTGCAGTGCCGTGCAGGCCTGCCTGAATTGCTGTTTCAAACATTCAAGCAAAACGGGAACATTGGCTAACTCACGATTAGACACCGCTAACTCCAGTGCCACGCACACATCTACGACACGGACAGCACCAAGGTTGCTGCTGCTACCTTTGAGGCTGTGCGCCTGGCGGCGAAGAGCCTCTTTATCCTCTGCTTTCAGCGCCTTTTCCATGGCGGCCAGACGTTGCTCACCATCACGCCGGAAGGACTCAACCAGCATCTGGAAATTCTGGCCCATTATCTCCTGCAATTCGGAAACGAGCTCAGCATCGAGGAGCGATCCATCTTGCATCAACCTACCCCGTGATCCTTTACCGCCGCTACCACAGCCACGACAGAAACTCTGTTTGTGTTACAGGCTAGAAATTTAATCAAGTCCAACCCTTCCTCGCACCCACCAACTCAGGACAAGCGACAGGCGGTAAAAGTCCGGACGAGCGGGCCCTGGCAACATCACTCGCTTCATCCACATCCCATAGCGGCGGCAACACCACTATTTGTTCCGGAGCAAAACAGGCACAACTATCCTGCAGTGCATGGTGACCACCAAAGCGGACACCGTTAAAACGAGCGGCAGACCAGAGCGATGCCTGACTGCTACCCAGAAGCACATAGCCACCATCTTCACTGGCACCAAACACTACAGGCGCGTGCGCGAGTGTATGCAGTGCCTGTTCGAAGTAGGGGCGACCTAGCAGCAAGCAATCACTACCTATCAGCAAAACCCGAGAGAAGTGATCCAATCCATGTGAGAGCGCCCTGGCCATCCGTTCACCAAGATCGCCATCCGACTGTAAATGACAAGACCAGCCACGCACTGTTGCTTCAGCCTTCAACGCCGCATCTGGCTTATCCAGCCACAACTGCACATCGCCAGGAAACTCCTGCGCGGCAGAAAAGGTACGCCACAGCAACTGCTTATAAATCTGCATGGCCCCTTCGGCACCAAAGTTCGGGATCAGCCGTGTTTTTACCTGCCCTGCCTGCAAAGCTCGGGCGAAAATGATCAGCAATGGCGTGTCCGTCAACCCGCATCCCCCCGGTAATAATCCCGATACAAAACATCTGGGCTAGCACCACGCCAGTATCGAAAACGCAACGTCCACATAAGCCAAATAGTGTGCCAGGGGCCGTTGGCTTCCCACCGCCGGCTACTGGTAATTAACGGTGGACGCAAACACAGTGGCCGAGACTGCGCACGCAACCTGCGTGACAGGGCAATATCTTCCATTAATGGCTGGGCGGGAAATCCACCCTGCTCCCAGAATACATCCCGGCGCACAAAGATGGCCTGGTCGCCGGTGGCGATGCCAGTGAGGCGAGAACGCCAGTTCATCATGAAAGCGATTATGCGAAACAGAAAACGCGGCTGACTCAAGCGCACATCGAAACGCCCCCATTGCCCTTTCGGCTGCGCCTCATCCAAGGCCTCACGGTGACGCGAGTCGAGCACGGTATCCGCGTGCACGAACCACAGCCATACGCCAGTGGCACACTTCGCACCGGCATTCATTTGGGCACTACGGCCCGGCTCACTGGTTAGCACCGTATCGGCAATCTGCCGGGCAATACCAACACTATCATCAGTACTGCCGCCATCCACCACAATCAGTTCGTCACCTGCATGCAATGCAGCGCGCACTCTCGCCAGTGACTCGGCCAACACATCGGCCTCATTGAGCACAGGGATGATAACGCTCACCCGACTCATCCCAGCGCGCCACCGCAACTGCTTCCGGCACCGGCGGTGCAGCCAAAGCAATGATCTGCCACATAAATCGGCTCGCCTTCAATATCCTCATCCAGCAGGCTCGACAGATGCTGATGGTTTTCATGATGACCTTGCGGCATATCCAGCATCTGGTTGAAATCACAATCGTAGAGATACCCCTGATAATCCACACTGACCATGGAACGGCACATCAATGCCGGCAAAGTCTCGCGGTTATAACTGTCACGCAGCAGTTGCATGTAGTCGTTGAACTGATTATGGGCCAACAACACCGCGCCGAAACGGCTAATCGGCATATTAGTAATCGTCAACAAATGATTAAAACGCAGACCAAAATGCTCCATCAGCTCGCGCTTGTAATCGGCTTCCAGGGCCTGCTGGGGAGGCGGCAGGGAGGCTCCGGTGGGGTTATAGACAAGATCCAATACTCGATCCTCTCCGTAGCCTTTTTCGTTAAGCCGCCGAATCGCCTCTAGGCTCCCCTGAAACACCCCTTTTCCGCGTTGCTTATTCACGTTCTCTTCGGAATAACACGGCAAAGAAGCCACCACATGCACATGGTGATCGGCCAGAAACTGTGGCAAGTCCTCATAGCCGGGTTCGAGCAGGATGGTGAGGTTACAGCGATCGATAACCTCCACACCGAGTGCATGGCATTCACGCACTAGGTAACGAAAATGCGGGTTCATCTCCGGCGCGCCGCCGGTAAGGTCGATGACCTTGATATCCCGCTTGCGGATCACCTGAAGAACCAGGTCGATAGTGGCCTTATCCATCAGCTCGGTGCGCGTGGGGCCAGCATTCACGTGGCAGTGCACACAACTCAGGTTACACAGATAACCCAAGTTCACTTGCAACACGGACGTTCCATAGCGACGTAGTGACGGAAAATCTGTGCTGCTGCGCACCAATAAATCGTGGGTGTCCTGCATACTTCACCTTTTTCAATTTCTTTAATGCTATCAATTAGATGCAGGCTTGTCGCAAACGTTACGTGAAAGCTTCAAGCAATAGCGGAATGGGCGGAGCGCTACATGTCTCACAACATCACCCAAAGTCGTCGCAACATTAGCCACCATCCCCCGGAACTGGCGCCGCGCGGCAAAATCCTTACAATCTTCACCTCTTTAAGCCCCGGTAGCTCAGTTGGGTGAGTGCGGGGGGGGCCAAAGCGTGCTTTGGCCGAACGAACGCGAAGCGGATACCGCCGCTTTGCCGGCGCCCGCAGGGCGAGTAAGCGCCGATAAAATAGCCACTTGCTCCCCCATAACTGGCACCGCGCAGCAAAATCCTTACAATCGTCACCTCTTTAAGCCCCGGTAGATCAGTTGGGTGAGTGCGGGGGGGGCCAAAGCGTGCTTTGGCCGAACGAACGCGAAGCGGATACCGCCGCTTTGCCGGCGCCCGCAGGGCGAGTAAGCGCCGATAAAATAGCCGCTTGCTCCCCCCATAACTGGCACCGCGCAGCAAAATCCTTACAATCGTCACCTCTTTCAGCCCCGGTAGCTCAGTTGGATAGAGCAAGCGCCTCCTAAGCGCTAGGTCGGACGTTCGAATCGTCTCCGGGGCACCACCTTTCCTTTTCCTCTGCATCACTTTTTTTATGATCATTCGGATCAGCAGCCTTTTCTGTTGGCCGACCTGCTGGTGAGCATTGTGTTTCTGGAGCCGGCCTGTCGGTGATAGCCCTGTTCTATAAGGGTCTGATGCTGATCACTAGACAAAACTATGGGGCGAGCGCCCGCAATCTTGACCCGGTTTTACACCTCAGAGATTTACCCTTTCCACCAAGTCCTCTAAATTGAAGGCTCACGTTGGATAAAAAGGAATGTCGATGAAATTACTGGGACTGTTACAACTGGCCGTGGCGATCTACGCCATCGTAATGATTCTCCAATCCTCCGCTGAAACCGGCGCCAAAGTATTGTGGGTATTATTGGTACTGATTGTGCCGCTGATTGGCTTAATTATCTGGGCACTGATGGGACCAGGGTCCCCCCTGAAGCGCTAACTTTTTTCGGGGGTCACCGCGGCCACCGCTCGATTCCCTGCGGATTGCTGCCAGGCACCCAGTGTCTGCAAGTAGCCGTGAGGTAATCCCGTGTGGCCCGCTGGGCTCCTGGGTAACAGGCTCTCGCACAGGGGCATCCGGTTTTTACTGGCCAAAAGGGGGGATGACTTAGATAACCAATGCACAGCCCCATGTATGCATATACATCCATCCCCACCGCGTCATAGTCACCCAGACAAACGCTGGGCAGGCTCACAACCATCAACACTAGCAATAGCGCAAATGTGCCCCTTCAATCCGGCAGTGCGCGATCAAGACCACACAAATAATCACGCTTTTCTCTAAGCGCTAACTAACCCCCTTTTATAAATAGGGCTCCAGCATATGCGCGAGTGCATTACGGACCCGTCGCCAAGGTGCCAACTGCTCAAAACCCACTTGGTCGAACCGCTGAGACAACGCAATACGTTCATCCAGCATTTCATCAATCTGCCCAGCTAACGCCTCCCCATAGCATTCCAGGTCAAACTCAAAATTCAATCGCAGGCTGCGCGCATCCCAGTTTCCCGAGCCCAACATGACCCAGTGCCGGTCCACCGTCATCACCTTGCTGTGGTCGAATGGCGGCGGTGACAGGTACAGCTCCGCGCCTTCCGATACCAACCAGCGCAAAGCATGCAGGCTGGCCCAGTGCACCAGCCGCAGATTATTCTTGCGAGGAATCACAATCTCCACCTGCACGCCTTTAAGCAGCGCCAGTTGCAATGTGGCCAGCAGAGTCAGGTCCGGCACAAAATACGGGGTAACAATGCGAATTCGGGATTCAGCGCTGCCAATGGCCGCGAGCAACGTCATCCGACGTTTATCGAAATCCGCATCCGGCCCAGCACTGATACCCCGGGACTGCACTGCGCCCAGCCAAGCTGGGCCGCAATAACAGGTGTCCAGCAATTCACCACTAGTGAAATACCAATCAGCAGCAAAAGTGCGCAGTAACTGCCCTACTACTGGGCCTTCAATACGGGCATGCAAATCCGTGATCTTTGGCGGCTGCTGTATATAGCCCGCCCGGATATTCATCCCCCCGGTAAACCCATAGCGACGGTCCACCACCATAAATTTGCGATGATTGCGCAGATTCAAATACGGCATGCGCCACGGAGCCAGGGAATACAGAAAACGCTCCACAGGCACCTTGCCACGGCGCAAGCGCCAGACTATCGAAGGCAAGGAATACAGGGCGCCGGCGCCGTCCACCAACACCCGCACCTTGACCCCGCGCGCCACCGCCGCCGAAAGCGCATCCGCCAGCGGCTTGCCGGCAGCATCATTGCCGAAAATGTAGGTCGCCAGATAAATGCTTTCCGTGGCGCTATCGATGGCATCCATCATTGCCTGATAAGCGATGGGCGCATCCAGCAGGGTAATATGATTGCCATCAGTAAGCGGCAGATGTGTCAGCCGCCCCACCAGACGACTAAGGACCTTCAGGTGTTCAAGATCCGGTTCAGGTTCGGCAGCGATACGCCAGCCATCGTTACTGTCGATCAACCCACCGGTTAGCTGACGAGCCCGCCGACGAATGCGATTGACCCCCAGCATGTAATACAGCACAGCACCCAGCACCGGCACCAGCCAGACCAAACCGGTCCACGCCGCCACCGCCCGAGCATCACGTTTGTTCTGAGCGACATGCACGGTCACTGTTACCGCCAACCCGATACTAATGACGGCTGCCACGTAGGGCCAATAGGGTTCCAGCATTATCAATAATGCATCAATCTCAGCGGTCCAGTAAGTGGCATCCAAAGGCATCAAGTTCCGTCCCTGAAGCGGGTATCGGCCCAACGATAGCATAACCGGCTAGGCCCGAGGCGGTGGGGCTTTGCGCTTTGCTCGTTGGTTCCTTAGAATACGCCCTCTTTTGGAGCACCGGTCAGCTGGCGCCAGTTAAGCCGCGTACAGATAACGACCACTCTCCCCCCCCCCCCCGATATGGCTGGGGGGCAATCCGTTCCAAGTCCTCTGCGTTGCCACGCCGACGCACGTAAAACGGGCTAACAAGCCCAGCTTAGCGCCAGCCGCCGCTGGCCATCAGTAGTCACGATTATTCCACTGGTTTAGATAACCAGTGTACCGGTGTTGACGGCGTTTACGTCATGCCGGCGCATGATGAGGAGCAATACCATGCCCGAAACCAATACCGTTATTCCGTTGCACCAGGACATCCAAGAAAGCACCGCCACGTTGGCCCATACTTTCGACCACGCCTACGACGAGCCCCGTCGCTTCAAGGTCTACACCGCGCGCCAGCTGGACAAAATCGAACCACTACAGCGCCTGGACGACGAGACCCGATTTGCCATGGACGTGGTGGCCAATGTTCTGCCGTTTCGGGTCAACGAATATGTGATCAACGAACTGATCAACTGGGATAATGTGCCCAATGATCCCATCTACCAGCTCACCTTTCCCCAGAAAGGCATGCTGGCCCCGGAACACTTCGACAAGGTCGCCGATGCCATGCGTGGCGGCGACAAAACCGCCATTAAAACCGCTATCGCCGAAGTGCGTGAAGCGCTGAACCCGCACCCTGCGGGGCAGATGGAACACAACATCCCAGAAGTGGACGGCGAGAAGATCGAAGGCATCCAACACAAGTACAACGAGACTGTGCTGTTTTTCCCCAGCCAGGGTCAGGTCTGCCACAGCTACTGCACCTTCTGTTTCCGTTGGGCCCAGTTCATCGGCGACAACGACCTGAAAATCGCTACCAAGGAAGCCGGCCAGCTGAAGAAGTACATTCAAGCCCACCCGGAAATTTCCGATGTCTTGATTACCGGCGGTGATCCGCTGGTGATGAAAACCAAGAACCTGCGAGCTCATATCGAGCCGCTGCTGGAACTGGAACAGATCCGCACCATCCGTATCGGCTCCAAGGCACTCACCTTCTGGCCCCAGCGAGTGGTCTCCGATGCCGACGCCAAGGATCTGCTACACCTGTTCGAAGAGGTGATCGCCAGCGGCAAACACCTTGCGCTGATGGCCCACTACAACCACTGGCAGGAACTGCAAACCAACATCGCCCGTGAAGCGGTGAAACGGGTCCGCGCCACAGGTGCCGTGATCCGTGCCCAGGGGCCGCTGCTGGCGCACATTAATGACAACGCCGACGACTGGGCGCGCCTGTGGCAAACCCAGGTCGAGCTGGGCATCATTCCTTATTACATGTTCGTAGAGCGAGACACCGGCGCCCGCCATTACTTTGAAGTGCCGCTGGCCAAGGCCTGGAACATCTATCGCGATGCCATGAAACAGGTCTCCGGCATCGCTCGCACCGCGCGCGGCCCCAGCATGTCCAGCCACCCGGGCAAGGTGGAAATCCAGGGCGTTACCGAAATCAACGGCGAGAAAGTTTTCGCCCTGCGTTTCATTCAAGGCCGCAACCACGATTGGGTCCAGCGCCCCTTCTTCGCCAAATACAACGAAGAAGCCACCTGGCTCAATCATCTGGAACCGGCCTTCGGCGAAGAGAAATTCTTCTTTGAAGATGAGCTGGCAGAAATGGAAAGCTAACAGCAACGGACAGCCAGCATGAAAACGCCCCGCCGATGCGGGGTGTTTTCATTTTGCCAACAACCTAAAGCCTGAAGAGAATGAAGCACCCATTATTCCAGCATCCGATTATTTAAATACTCTCGCGTGTAAGGAGCGGCTCTTTTGTGGCACCAAGCCGCGCTCTCCCTTAATCTAACTCCTTTCGCATACACACAAGTCAGGCAAGGAATATCCATGCAAAACGGGCTGATGGTGCTGCACGGCAACCGTCTGGAAACCCTCACCGAGCTGGTGGCCGACTGGTTGCAGCGCGAACCACTGTCACCGCTGGAAACGGAAACCTTTCTGGTGCAGTCCAACGGCATGGCGCAGTGGCTGAAACTGCAGCTGGCGGATGCACTCGGCATCAGCGCCGGTTTCCAGTTCCAGATGCCAGCCCGATTCCTGTGGGGGGCCTATCGCACCGTGCTGGGTGAAGACCAGGTACCGCGCACATCCCCTTTCGACAAATCCCGCCTGCTGTGGCGGTTGTACCGGTTGCTGCCCACCCTGCTCAATAGCGAACACTTCGGCCCGCTACGCCACTTTCTTGCCGACGATGTGGATGGCCGCAAACGCCACCAACTGGCCGAGCGACTGGCGGATTTGTTCGATGCCTATCAAATGTACCGGGCAGATTGGTTGGACGACTGGGAAAACGGCAACGACCGCCTGCGCAAAACCCAGGATCGCGACACCTTCGATGATTTTCCCGCCAGCCAGTTATGGCAAGCTCACTTGTGGCGTGCCTTGCTGGCGGACATGGATGACAGCAAACAAGGCCTCAGCCGCAGCGCCATCCACCGGGATTTCATGGCTGCACTCACTCAACAACAGGAACAGGGCACGCCACCGCCGAGGCTACCACGCCGGCTGATCATCTTCGGTATCAGCGCCCTGCCCCAGCAGGCCCTGGAAGCACTGGCCGCACTGAGCCAGCATTGCCAAATACTGATGCTGGTACAAAACCCCTGTCAGCATTACTGGGCAGATATCGTCGAAGACAAACAACTGCTGCGCCGCCAGCTGGACAACCGCAAACGTCACCTGACCGCCCTGCCGGAAAACCGGGTCAATCCGCTGCTGGCGGCCTGGGGCAAACAGGGCCGGGACTTTATCGGCCTGCTCTACGACCACGACGACCCGGACAGTTATCGCAGCGCCTTCCAAAACCAGATTGATCTGTTTGAAAACCGCGAGCCGCATACCCTGTTGCAACAGTTGCAGCAGGACATTCTCGATCTGGAACCGCTGCCCGAACCGAACCGGCGCCTGCCTCTGGAAATGGACAGCTCTCTTCAGTTCCGTATCGGCCACAGCGCCCAGCGGGAAGTGGAAATCCTCCAGGACGAACTGCTGGACCGTTTCAGCAACGATCCTACCCTGCAGCCCCGCGATGTGATCGTGATGGTGCCAGACATCGAAGCCTACGCGCCGCACATTGATGCGGTATTCGGCCGACTGGAACGGGACGATCCACGCTACCTGCCCTACACCCTCAGCGACCGCAGTGCCGGCGCCGCCTCGCCGCTGGCCCAAGCAGTGGAATCCTTGCTGCACCTGCCGCAATGGCGCTTCACCGCCACCGATATTCTCGACCTGCTGGATGTGCCCGCGGTGCGCGAGCGCTTCGGCATCGACGAAGGCGACCTGCCGCAACTGGCCCGCTGGATCGACCAGGCGCGCATTCGCTGGGGCCTGAACAGCCCACAACGCAAAACCCTGGACGTGCCCGGCTTTGAACAAAATAGCTGGGCCTTCGGCCTGAAACGGATGCTGGCCGGCTACCTGCTCGGCGACGGCCCGGCCTGGATGGGCATCGAGCCGCTGGACGAAGTAGCCGGCCTGGGCGCGGAGCTGGCCGGACGACTGTCGCGCCTGCTCGACACCCTGGAGCAGCACTGGCAGCAAAGCCGTACGGACGCCAGCGCCCGACAGTGGCAACAACGCTTTACCCAACTGCTGGATGACCTGTTCGCCCCCGTGGACGAAGCAGACCAGACTCTGGACGCAGGCCTGCGCGATGCCCTTAACGACTGGCTGGCCGCTTGCGCCGAAGCCGACTTCGACAGCCTCCTGCCTCTCACCGTGGCCCGCCGCCCCCTGCTCGATGCCCTCAATGCCGAGAGCATGTCACAGCGCTTCATGGCCGGGCGTATTAACATCTGCACCCTGATGCCCATGCGCGCCATTCCCTTTCGCCATGTCTGTCTGCTGGGAATGAAAGACGGCGACTACCCGCGCCAACAGCAACCCATGGACTTTGATTTAATGCGGCAATGGGGTAACTACCGCCCAGGGGATCGTTCCCGCCGCGACGACGACCGCTACCTGTTTCTGGAAGCCCTGCTCAGTGCCCGCGACAGCCTCTACATTAGCTGGACAGGCCGCAACGTCCGCGACAACAGTGAACGCCCGCCCTCGGTACTGGTGGCACAACTACGCGATCACATTAATCAACGTTGGCACACCGATCAGGGCGAACCGGTGGACGCCCTCACCGTGTCGCATCCGCTGCAACCGTTCAGCGCCCGTTATTTTTATTCGGCCAACGACGCCAGTGCAGCCAACAACGCCGACGCCCACATCCTGCACACCTACGCCAACGAATGGCGCGCCCTCCACGAGGAGCAAACGCACAGGGTCGACAATGATCAGCCCTTGCCGCCACTGGAAAATAACGAGCCCATTTCCTGCGCCGCCCTGGGGCGTTTTCTCAAACAACCCGTGGCCCATTTTTTCGAGCAGCGCTTAAAGGCGCGCCTGAAACAACAGCGCCAAGTGCTGGATGACAGCGAACCGTTTTCATTCGATGGACTGCAACGTTTCCAGTTACAGGATCAGTTGCTTAATGAAGCGCTGCGCGCCGGCCCGGAACATGCCAATGACGCCATGCGCGTAGCCATGGACCGTCTCGCTGGCAGCGGCGACCTACCCCTGGCGCCCTTTGACGAGGGCAACCGCGACAGCCTGTTGTTGCCGCTCGCGCAGCCACTGGAACACTACTTTACGCTGCTGGCCGACAGCGGAACCTTGCAACCACAGCAGGAAATTCGCCTCACCGCCGGCCCCTTACAAATCGAAGATTGGCTCACTGATTTGCGTGGCTCTAGCGCCAACGCCCAACGGTTGGTGCTGCACACCGGCAAGTTAAAAGAGCGATTCGACAAACTGACTCGGGACTGGACCTTGCACCTGGCCGCCTGCGCCGCCGGGCTGCCGTTGACCACGCATATTCAAGGTCAGGACGGGCGCTTTAGCCTGCCCCACATTCATCGCAGCGACGCCCAGCAATGCCTGGATCAGCTAGGTTACGCCTGGCAGAAGGCGTTATGCGAACCCCTGCCCGTGGCCTGCGCCACCGCCTTCGCCTGGCTAAAAGGGGAAGAAAAAGACAACGGTGAGAACGAAGCACGCAAGGTGTTTGAGTCCGGTTTTATGCATACCGGCGAACAGGAAAAAGAACCGGCCATTGCCCGCGCCTGGGCCGACTTCGACACCTTACTGGCCGCCTCCCATGGCGATGCCAACGCCTTCGAATACTGGACTGAACAACTCTATGCCCCGCTCTACCAGCATGCCCAGTGGCTCGAACCGGGGGATGACGCATGAACATTGAACGTCCGCTTCCGATTACCTTTCCACTGCACGGCACCCGGCTGATCGAAGCCAGTGCGGGCACCGGCAAAACCTTTACCTTGGCCGCTCTTTATCTGCGCCTAGTACTGGGCCATGGAGGCGAAAACGGGTTTTCACGTCCGCTGCTGCCGCCGGAAATTCTGGTGGTCACATTCACCGAAGCCGCCACCGAAGAACTACGCGAACGCATCCGCGACCGCTTGGCTGATGCCGCGCGCATTTTTGCCGACCCCCACGCTGAAGCCGACGATCCAGTGCTGGCGGCACTGCTTAGCGATTACAGTGAAAACGAACAACGCACCAGCTGCGCCCAGCGCCTGGATGCCGCCGCCCAGTGGATGGACGAAGCCGCCATCTACACCATCCACGGCTTCTGCAACCGCATGCTCAAACAGCACGCCTTCGACTCGGGCAGCTTGTTCAGCCTGGAATTGCAGGAAGACGCCAGCGAAGAGCAGCAACTGGCTGCTCGAGATTACTGGCGCTCGGTGATTAGCCAATTTCCAGTAAGCGCGGCCAATGCCCTGCAAAACGAGAACTTGGGCAACCCGGACGCCTTGCTGGGAGCCTGTCGGCCGTTACTGGGATTGAAAGAAGCCGACCCGTCAGCGTTACCGCAAAGCGTGGCTCACTGGCTGAACCAAACCGGCCCGCAAGAGGAACGGGACCAGCAGGCCCGCCAGCAACTGGCCCACGAACTGCCGGACTTTCTTGAATGGGTACGCGCCGCTCGCGACAACAAATGGCTAAACGGCAATAGCTACCGCACCACCAGCCTGCCCGGCATGCTGCATACGCTGCAGCGCTATGCCAATGGCGAACGGCTCAACGGCAAGGCCTATGACACCCTGGCCAAGTTTTCCCACGAAGGCATGAAGCTCACCAAGGCTGGTCAAGAGCACCGCCCGAGCTTTGCCTTTTGCCAACAACTGGATGCGGTAATGGAAGGCCGGGCGAACAGCGCACTGCCCCGCACCGAGCTGCTCACCCATGCCGCCGCCTGGATCGACCAGCGCGTGGATCAAGTACGCCGGCAAACCGCCACCATGGGCTTCGACGATATGCTCAGCCGCCTTCACGACGCCTTGAAGGGCGGTAATGGCGAACGGCTTGCCCAGGTCATCCGCGATCAATTTCCGGTGGCATTGATCGACGAATTTCAGGATACCGACCCGACCCAGTACGGCATTTTTTCCGCCCTTTATGAAGAGCAGCAAAGCACCGGCTGGTTTATGATCGGCGACCCCAAGCAAGCCATCTATGCCTTCCGAGGCGCCGACGTTTTCACCTACCTGAAAGCGCGCCAGGCCACCGAAGGCAACCACTACACGCTGGACACCAACTTCCGCTCTTCTCGCACTATGGTGAAGGCGGTGAACCATCTATTCCACTACAGCCAGAGCACCTTTGGCGATGTGTTCATGATGGACAACGCCATCCCCTTCAACGCCGTGAAAGCCAATGGCCGCAAGGATGTTCTGTTGATCGACAAGACAGAACAATCCGGCATTACCCTGTGGGTAGACGACAAGGAAAAGCCCGTCAGTGCCGGCCAGTACCGTGACGAACAGGCCGCACGCTGCGCCAGTGAAATTACGCACCTGCTTAATGGTGCGGTCAACGGCGTTACCGGATTTCAGAAAGGCGACACCTTCCGGCCCTTGCACCCCAACGACATCGCCATTCTGGTGCGCGACCGCACCGAAGCCAAAGCCATCCGCGATGCGTTAATGCAACGCAATGTGCGCAGCGTTTATCTGTCCGATCAGGATTCCGTTTTCGCCCAGCCCGAAGCCCATGATCTGCTGCTGATTCTGCACGCCTGCGCGGCCCCGGAATCCGACACTCGAGTACGCAGTGCCCTTGCCTGCGCCGTGCTGGATCTGGCCTACGCGGAGCTGGATGCCCTCAACCAGGATGAAGTGCGCTGGGAAGAAACCGTAGAGCAGTTCCACGGCTACCGGCAGCAATGGCAAAACCAGGGCGTGCTGCCCATGTTGCGCAGCCTGCTGATGGATTTCCATGTGCCCGCCCGGCTTAGCCAAAACCTGGACGGTGAGCGTGCCCTGACTAACCTGCTGCACCTGGCCGAACTGTTACAGCAAGCCGCTACCCAATTGGATGGCGAGCAATCCTTGATTCGTTATCTTGAAGACACTGTAGAAAGTACGGTTGAAGCAGGCCGTGGCAGCAGCAAGGAAAGCATACTGCGCTTGGAAAGTGACAACGACCGGGTAAAGGTCATCACCATTCACAAATCTAAAGGGCTGGAATACCCGCTGGTGTATCTGCCTTTTATTTGTAGCTTCCGCCCGGCGGACAAAAACAAACCACCCCTGCGTTACCACGAGAACGATCATCTCAATGTATCGCTGGAACCGGACGACACAATACAAGGCAAGGCGGATCACGAGCGCCTCGCCGAAGACATGCGCCTGCTCTATGTGGCACTGACCCGCGCCTGCCACCGCTGCACGCTGGGGCTGGCCCCCTATATCAAAGGCCGGGGTAAACAGAACCAATTGGAAAAAAGCGCCATCGGCCGGTTACTGTTCGGCAACGGCGTGGCCAACGATGGCTTGAGCGCCGCCCTTGCACCCGTCGCAAACGATGCCGTCAACATCATTAAGGCACCGCACAGCAACACCGAATCGTATCAGCCTCAAGCGCAATCACAGACCCTGCGCCCGCCCTTGATACCTGCGCCCCGCCAACGGCAACCCTGGTGGATTGCCAGCTACAGCGCGCTCAAACAGGTGCAGGAAACCTTGGCACCCGCGGACCCGCGCGGGGATCAATTGGCAGAACAACAGGACGAACAACCCGCCGCGGATGTGGAACCGTTAGCCGATACCATCCACGCTTTCCCACGCGGCGCAGCGCCGGGCACGCTGCTGCATGATGTGCTTGAGCAGGCCGCCAACCAGCGCTTCCAACAAACCCTGGCCGACCCCATGGACTTTGAAACCAGCGTGGAAGAAAAACTCCAGGCCCGGGGCTGGCAGGATTACACCGATGTCATCCGCCATTGGTGGAAGCAGGCGGTCACCACTGCGCTGCCATTAAGCGAAGGAACCGTCTCTCTCGATACCCTGCACACCTATGTGCCGGAGCTGGAATTCCTGTTTCCTGCCCATCGAGTCAACGTGGCCGACATGGACACCCTAATCCGCCAGCACGTTCACCCACAACATATTGCCCCGCACTACCCGCGCCCAAAACTGGAAGCCGACACCCTCAATGGCATGCTCAAGGGCTTTATCGACCTGGTGTTCGAACACGAGGGCAAATACTACGTGCTCGACTACAAATCCAACTGGCTGGGCGTAGACGACAGCGCCTATACCCTGGATGCCATGACCGCCGCGGTGCTGGAAAAACGCTACGAAGTGCAATACGTGCTTTATCTGCTGGCCCTGCATCGCCTGCTAAAAAGCCGCCTACCGAATTACCACCCGGACCAGCACCTGGGCGGCGCGGTTTATGTGTTTCTGCGTGGTTTACAAGGCCCGGCGGCGGGTACCGTATTCGATCGACCGGATAGCGAACTGATCGAAGCGCTGGATGTCATGTTTGGGGGTGAGGAATGAGGGAAAAGTTGAAAGTTCAACGTTCAGAAATGCGAACGCTCTCTGCTGTCACTGCAATGCCGTGCCCGCGCACCACACACAAATCGCAACATAGAGCCTGCTCGACAGGCTCGAGCCCTTCTCGCGTTCCAACGATCAACGTTCAACCTCCCACCGGGTTGGAGGCATCCTATGCAAGCTGACCTGTTCTCCGCCCTCACCTGGGAAGACGCGCTAATCCTGCTGCGCGACAACAATTTGCTGCGCGATCTGGACGTGGCCATTGCCCGTTTCCTGAAACAACAATGCCCGCAAGCAAGCTACGAGGTGTTATTACTCGCCGCCTTCACCAGCAACCAGCAAGCCAGTGGCCACCTGTGTCTGGATCTAAAAAACCGCGCGTTAGCCACCCAGCTTTGGGGCACCAACCCGCCGCCGGAGCTGGTCGCCCTGTTACCCGGCGAGCCCAATAACTGGCTCCATGAACTGCAGCAAAGCACCTTGGTCAGCCAAAACGGCAGCACACCATTGGTACTGGACGGCAGCCGCCTTTACCTGCGCCGCAACTGGGCCCGGGAAGTGGCCGTGGCCGACGCCATCGAGCAAAAACTGGCCACCGCCAATCCACTGCCTGAAGCCCCCCTGCGCGAAGCCCTGGCCAAATTATTTCCCGGTTCCAACAACCACACCGACTGGCAACAGGTGGCTTGTGCTTTGGCCAGCCGCAGCGGGATCAGCATCATTACCGGCGGCCCCGGCACCGGCAAAACCACCACAGTGGTACGCTTGTTAGGCCTGCTGCAAAGCCTGGCAATGGCCGATAACCAGCGCCTGCGTATTCGTCTCGCCGCTCCCACCGGCAAGGCTGCGGCACGGCTCACCGAATCCATCGGTGAGCAGGTAGGAAAACTCCACGTGGACGCCACCGTGCGCGATGCCATTCCCACCGAAGTGACCACACTGCACCGCCTGCTCGGCACCCGGCCAGACAGCCGTCACTTTCGCCATCATGGGGATAATCCACTGCACGCAGATCTGGTGGTGGTGGATGAAGCCAGCATGATCGACATGGACATGATGGCTTGCCTGTTGGAAGCCCTGAGCCCACACACCCGGTTGATTCTACTCGGCGATAAGGACCAACTGGCCAGCGTGGAAGCCGGTGCGGTGATGGGTGACTTGTGCCGTCATGCCCACGAAGGTCGCTACAAGCAACGTACTATCGAATTCGTTAACAATACCTGTGGCGCGGATATCAGTGACTATCAGGAGACAGACCAGAACCCAGGCAACGCCCTAGCGCAACAAACCGCCATGTTGCGCACCAACTGGCGCTCCAAGGACAGCCCCGGCATCGGCGAACTGGCGCGGGCAGTAAACGAAGAAAACCTGCCGCAGGTGCGCGAGAGCTTTCAACGCTACCCGGACAGCCTGTACCGCCAACACCTGAGCAGCGATAGCCAGCAACTGGAAACCCTGCTGCTCAACGGCAGTAATGGTCACACAGGCCTACGGGCACTGTTTAGCGCGGTGGCAACACCACCTGCACAGCGACACGATTTCGATGATTGGGCCGCCGGCCTGCTCAAACAGCTCACCCACCAGCAACTGCTCAGCGGCCTGCGCAGCGGTCCTTTCGGGGTAGAACAACTCAATCAACGCATCACCCACCACCTACAACAACAGGACCTGGCGCCGGAACGGGAATGGTACCCCGGTCGCCCGGTGATGATGACGCGCAACGATTATCAGCTAGGGTTAATGAATGGCGATGTGGGACTGACGCTGCCCTTACTTGAGACCAGGAAGGGTACCGCGGAGCTGCTGTTAAGAGTGGCGTTCCAGTTGCCGGACGGGCGCATCAAGTGGGTATTACCCAGCCGCCTGGACGGGGTAGAAACCGTCTACGCCATGACCGTACACAAATCCCAAGGCTCGGAATTCAAGCATACCCTGCTGGTATTACCCGATGCCCCCCACCCCCTGCTTACCCGAGAGTTAATCTACACTGCCGTCACCCGGGCTCGGGATCGCTTCACCTTGCTGGAATTCGGCAAATCGGCCGTGCTGGACAGTGCGGTGAAAAAGCGGACTTGGCGGGCATCGGGGTTAGCAGAGAGGTTGAGTTAAAAGTGTAACGTTGAAAAGCGCGAAATAGAGGCCTACCACACGGCGGGCGTGTACCGATGTACCCGCACTGGCCAGAGAGATTTTCTCCGGCCAGAGCAAAGGGCCTAATCAGCAGCCGCATGGCAACCGCAATACCCCATTTTTTATGACAATATTCTTTCGTTTCACGTCCAAATTTTTGCGATATCCAAACATAAAAAAGAAAAAATCGGCCATAAAAATCGTTATTTCACACAGGGTTTATTGAAGCATATCCTGCGTGATCACTGCCTTACACACTAATGACACCTAATCATTATTTGGATAATTTTCATGAAAATTATTTTTCTACCCACTGTCCATCGGGTGTTTTTACGTATTGCCCTGGTCTCGTTTTATCGATGGCTTTTTGCCCTGCCAGCCTCGCCACCTGATCTAGGGTAATGCCGTTCTTTTTGGCAATTCGCTCGTAGGCATTTCTGCGTTTCTGATTGATATCCGCGGCCAATTCCACCGCAGCCGGTGTAGCTTTAACGACTCCCAGATAACCATCCGTTTGTTCACCCACCAGCCCCTGGCTTTTCGCCTCACCTAGGTCCAGCGCAAACGCGGCCATGCTCATCAATAATGCCACCATGGCCAATGCAGGTTTTAACATTTTCATAACCCCTCCTTAGAACAGGTCGCTATCTTCGCTAAACAACTGATCAATATCCTTTTCCACCTTCAGGCGGATTTCATGATCAATTTTCACATTCAAGTTAATGGTGATGGGTTCTTCCGGCGCTTTCAGGGCCACCGTAGGCGTGCAAGCCGCCAACAGACACCCGGCCAACAACACCGTGCCCAGCCCGACTTGTTTCATCATTGATTCTCCGTGCGCAGTTGTTCGGTGATTTCATCGCCGATACGCAAGCTACGCATCAGCGCTAACATGTTTTCTTGGTGCGTGTAGTTAAACACCACCGGCAGATTATTTCTCTGTGGGTTTTCGCCTTTGATGGTAATCTTCGCATCCAGCCAACCGGCTTTATTCATCGCCATGCGAGCCTGAAAATCGCTAATCAGCAAGGTACTAAGGCTATCCAGCGCCAGCTTCACCGCCTGATTCGACTCCGCCATGCTTTGTACGCTGGACGAATCAGGAATGATCAACGACAGCGGCCCCTCGTTGGCCAGCCGCCCCTGCTCGATAACCATAAAATCCTCACCCAGTTGCAGCGGAACATATCCCCCTACTCGCCCGGCCAGCAACACTGGCGACGGGTTCTGCAGCGCCGCGACCTGGGCTAGATCAATGCGACTGATCACTACCGGCTGAGGCCGAGCGGAGGGCCAGTCCAGCGACGGAGAGCGCAAATAACCACCGAGCAGATTCGCGCGAAGATCGGTAACATTCCACTGTGACAGGTCACTCTTCACGGTTAACGCCAGGTCGGTCATTGGCGTACCGATATCCAGAGTGTGCACCGTCACCGGCCCCGTGCTGCTGATCTGAATATCACCGTCATGGTATTCACCATGGATCTCAGCGGCAGCACCACGAGCGGTGACGCTGCCCCAGTCTAAGTCTGTCTCGGTGAGAGTAATATCGCCGCTGGCTTTCAGCGTTTTCCCCCATTGCCAATGACCACGCCCTTCCAGCTGCCCTTGCCGTGGCGTGACGTCCAAGCCGACGCCCATGGCAGGGGTCAGCGCGCTACGCAGCGCCATCGCCCCTTTCGCCCCCCCGTTACCATCAAGCGTGGCGTTGGCCCACAGGTCACTTTGCCACTCGCTAACCGTTAACCGGCTCTGAATCTGGTCGCCTTCCACCGTCGCGGTTCCCGATATCGGCGGCAAACGCCAGCGTGCCGCCAGCAAGCCCTCACTGTGGATGGCCAGGTCGCCGCTGATGCCCTGTTCATTGATCCGCAACGGCCCCGTTGCACTCAACGATAAAGGCCGGATCAAGACCTGCCCGATCAAACCTTCAGAGATTGATGCCTGGCTCCCCGCCGCCACGCTGACAGTGCCATCCACCAGCGACCAAGGCGCCTTGACCGCCACCTGCCCACCCTGTTCAAACTGCGGCAAGACGGTGTTTGCCTGCAAGGTGCCGGCCCAACCGGCACCAGACTGGGCAAACGCCAGGTTACCCTCTAGCGGGTAACCGGACAGACTACCAGCCACGCTAGCCTCGGCACCGTATGGTGCCTGTTGCAAGGTATCCACGGGCAACCGAAAGGTCAGCTGGTCACTCCCTTGTCGTGCGCTCAGCGTGAGTGGAACCCCCTCCAGGCCGTGGCTACCGACCACGCCTTGCCAGGCCCCTTGCCACTGGTATCCCTGCCATTGGCCATGCAAGGCCACATCGCCAGCCCACTGCCACTCTATCGCTGCCAGCGCATCGTCGTCTGCCAGTGCCCACTGAACCTCACTGGCACCGGTGGTTACTTTCAATCCTTGGTAGCCCAACGCCAACGGCAACGCTGTGAACCCAGAACGAGCCATGGGTATCTGCAAGGGCTCCTGCCACTGGGCAGTGACTGCTTGCGGCAAAGTCAGGGAGGCGGGCTCAAGCACCAGCAGCCGATCCTGCCAGTAAAATGCCACTTCTCCCTCCAGGCTTTCGCCCTGCAATCGCAGCGTTCCCCGCCCCTGTTCAATCGCCTGAGGGGAGTCTGCGGCAGCTTTTGGTTCACAGTTTTCGGGCGGCGCGCAGTGAGTGGCTGCCTGCAACGTCACGGTGCCAAGCGGGCCGGCCAACGCCAGCGCCACTTTTGCCCGAGCTAATGCCACGCCATTGCCGGAAACACTAAGAGGCTCTGCTGCCGTCAGCTGCCAGTCACTATTCAGCGCTAACGGCTGGGACAGGTCCGCCTCCAACTGCCACTGGGCACCTTGAAACTGAGCCTGCGCCAACAGGTCCGCCCGTTGTGCTTGCGACACTGGCCCGGCCGAATCAAGATCCAGCTGTATTTCCCCAGCGGATTCGCCCTGCCAAGCCCCTTGGCCACGCCATTGCCAGTGGCCCTGCCAGTCCGGTAATACTGCGTTTAACGCTCCCTCACCGCTGGCCTCCCAAGCCCCGCTGGCTCGCTGATACTGCGCCTGTAGCGCCACGTGCGGGGCGGAGGCTTGCAGCTGCCAATGCTGCGCCTGCTGGTGGAGTGTCAGCATCATTACCGGAAGGGGATAGTCAATAACGCCGGCCAAATCCAGTTCGACAACGTCTAGATGGAAAGGGGGCGCCCAGGGAAGCCCGTCAGCAAAGGGGCTAGCCGACGTCTGCGCAGAATCACTTTTCGCACAGTGATATAACGCTAGCGTCTGCTGCGTCACGTTCAGCGGCCAAACACTCTCAATGCTCAGGTCGGTACCTTGTGCGGCCACACAGTCGTCGCGCACAACACGCCACTGGCCCAGCGTCAGGCCGTGCTGCCACCCCGGCTCACTGACGCGTATTCCTGCGCTATAGGCCCAGCCTACCGCCACCAGAATCAGCAGCAATACGATAACCAGCAATAACAACAAGCCAGCGCCTAGTGGGCGAAGCATGCGTGAGGAGAGTCGAACCATAATGGTTAGAGGGCCGCCAGCGTAATTGGTTCGATGGTGGCGCTTTCCTGCCGATTTACAAACTTGAATGCAATGTAACTCAACAGCATCGCCTGCAGGCTGTTGGCAATCACCTCGCCGCCAAGGGTTGTGCGCTTAGCCCCAATACTATTAGCAGCATCAATGTGCCTTGTAACCGGGAGTGATAAAGACGCCTTCACCCTTTTCAGGCAAATCGGGAAAATCGAAATAGCGCAGAAAGCCCACGATATTTTCAAAAACACGCATTAAGAATGGCTTGGCAATGTTAATAGCCCGCAGGGCCCAGCCCCAAGCAACCGGCAATACTCCCCCGCTCAGCTGGTTTATACTGCCGTTTCATTCAATACAAACGATACGGCGCCCCATGAGCATCAACTGGTTCCCCGGCCACATGAACAAGGCCATCCGCGAAATTCGCGACATTCTCCCCAAGGTGGACCTGGTCATCGAAGTGGTAGACGCCCGCTTACCCTATAGCAGTGCCAACCCGGTAATCGAACAATTTCGCGCCGACAAGCCCTGCCTGAAACTGCTCAGTAAAAGCGACCTGGCCGATCCCGCCATTACTCAACAATGGCTGGCTCATCTTGAACAAGATCCAACCGTCCGCGCCCTGGCCATCACCACCGAAAAGCCGGAACAGATCCGCAAGCTGCTAGACACCGCCCTGAAAATGGCTGGTAAACGCGAAGACCGGGCCACCAGCGTCACCGCCCTGATCACCGGCATTCCCAACGTGGGCAAATCCACCCTGATCAACAATCTGGCCAGCCGTATCATTGCCAAGGCAGGTAACGAGCCCGCCGTCACCCAGCGCCAACAGCGCATCGACCTGCGCAACGGCCTTATCCTGATCGACTCCCCCGGCATCCTTTGGCCTAAAATTGAAAACCCGGACAGCGGCTACCGCCTGGCCCTCTCCGGCGCCATCAAAGCCACCGCCATGCAAGAAGACGACGTAGCCTTGTTTGCCGCCGAGTATTTCATGCAAGCCTATCCAGAATTAATGAAGGAGCGCTTCAAACTCGACACGCTGCCCGATGAAGGCGTGCCGTTTCTGGAAACCATCGGCAAGCAACGCGGCTGTATCGGCAAAGGCGGCCACGTGGACTTCGACCGCACCGCCGCCCTGCTCATCAACGAATACCGCAGCGGCAAACTCGGCCCCATCACCCTGGAAACCCCGGCCATGGCCGAGAAAGAGCATGTGAAAGTGGCAGAGATACGCAGGCTAAAAGAAGAGGAAAAAGAGGCGAAGAAGAAAGCCAGGAAGGCGGCGTATAAGGCGAAGGGCAGCACCGGAAGTAACTAAATTACCTGCCTATCTTCGCCTCCCACCAGCAAAACCAGCCCCTTCATGGGCCTGATCATTAAGCAGTTCGTGTTCAGCAAGGCGCCGAGCCCTGTGTCAATCAACGAACTCAACACCCGCGTGCTGGTTATCCAGCTGTGCGCTGATGCCGCCGGAATAAACGTTCCAGACCAGATTTCTCAGGCGCTGTCTCTAATCAGGTCTGTCTCAGTTTAGGTGGAGTGGACAGCTTCACCCCCCCGCCCCGCGCGGCAGAAAGCTGTTCACGCAATGCAGCATCTACCTCTTCCAAAGCCTTGTGCTTATTCGTCCACCAATCCGTGGACCATACCCTGAACAGGGTCCAACCCAGTCCTTCCAATACCCCTTGACGGATCTTATCGCGCTCACGGGCATAGGCGGAGCTGTGGTACATGGCGCCATCGCACTCGATACCGGCCAGGTATATACCTGGTTTGTCCGGGTGAACAATACCCATGTCGATGCGGTAGGCAGAAACGCCGATCTGGGGATGCACTGTCCAGCCTTTTTCCTGCAGCCCTCTGGCCACGGCCACTTCGAAGGGGGACTCGAAGTCGCCCATGGAGCCGTGTACCGCCGCACCCAAGGCAGAGGCGCCACGTTCGGCGTATTCCAGGAAGTGCTTGAGATCCGCCACGGCGCGGGCCTGCGTGCGCGCCAGATCGATGCGCTCTGGCGGCATGGTGGAGAACACCATCATTTCGGAGCGCGCTCGTGTCATGGCCACGTTTAAGCGACGCTCGCCGCCAGTCCGGTTAAGTGGGCCGAAATTCATGGTGACGTGACCGGCCTCATCCGGGCCATAGGTGATGCTGAACAGGATCACGTCCCGCTCATCCCCTTGCACGGTTTCCAGGTTCTTCACGAACACCGGCTCCAGTTCGTCCTCGGAGAAGGCCCATTCGATGCCCGGATCTTCCGCCCTGGCTTTATCCAGCAGATCCTCAATCAGACTTTGCTGTTCAGTATTGAACGTCACCACCCCAATGGAGAGATTGCGAACGGCAGGATCATCCGACGTCAGGCGCCGTACAATCTCCGCCACAATGGCCTTGGCCTCCCCCTGATTATGGCGGGCCTTGCCTCGGGCATAGAAGCCCTCCGGCTTCACCAGTGACACCCCCTTGTCGGGATGCACTGGCGCCGGGAAGGTGATCAGGGAGCTGTCATAGTAGCGGCTGTTGGAGAAGGCAATCAGGCTTTCCCGGCGTGAACGGTAATGCAGGTTCAGCACGCGCTGAGGAATGCTCGCGCCGATCAGTTCATCCAGGATGCTTTCCAGATCCCCCTCCCCGTCTATGTCACCATCTGGATCATCATCAGAACGGCCAAAGAAATTGGAGGGCGGCATCTGCTTCGGGTCACCGGCCACAATCACTTGCTTACCACGGGCCAGTGAGCCCACCGCATCCCACACGGTGATCTGAGAGGCTTCATCGAAAATCACCACATCGAACTGTGCCTGCCCGGCAGACAGGAACTGGGCAATCGACAGAGGCGACATCATCAAGCAGGGAGCCAACGTCGTAATTACATCCGGGATGGTCTCCATCATTTCCCGAACGGGTTTATGTCGCATTTTCTTTTGAAGCTCATGGGCCAGCACACCCCAAGACGACTTCTTCTTTGTGGTCTCCTGGTCCGGAATTTCCCCTGCCAGATTCGCGGCAATATACTTCGCCGTCAGATCACTGAACCGGGTATCCAGCTCCCGGAAATTCTCAATCGCCGCTTCATGCTCTGGAGAAGAGAAGGTACGCAGCACCTCATCCTCACCAATCACCGCCGACGACCACCAACTGCAATAGGCCGCCTCGAAGACCTCTTCCACCTGGTCCGCAGGCACCGTGCCATTTTCAAGGGCGTCCACCAGCGGGCCAAGCTGGAAATCCAGTGCCTCGGAACGACGTCGCACCCAAG
Source organism: Alcanivorax borkumensis SK2 (assembly GCF_000009365.1). Taxonomy (NCBI): domain Bacteria; kingdom Pseudomonadati; phylum Pseudomonadota; class Gammaproteobacteria; order Oceanospirillales; family Alcanivoracaceae; genus Alcanivorax; species Alcanivorax borkumensis. The sequence goes on from NC_008260.1 coordinate 2,087,305, forward strand.
CGCACCAGTCTCGCAAGGCAATATGATTATCGACAATTTCCTGACATTGCGCACCAAGTGACTCAAGGGCCGGCACATCGCCAGAAAGCCGAGCCTCCAACGAAGCACCAATCAATGCCTCGAACTTTTCCTTATGGGTATTAAAGGACTCGAAAGACGCTCTGAAATCATTGATTGCACGCCCCACGGGGGCCTCTGGAGCCAACAGGTCGTTCGCGTCATAAAGCAAGGTTCGAATCTTGCCGCGCAGGGCCACCAGAGACTCCGCGTCATCCGCCAGCTTGCCAACAGCGACACGAGCCCGTGAACCGAGCTCTTTCAAGGCAGTCATGGCAACAGGGTCTGAGTTATAAGAGTCCCATTCCCGCAGGCCTTTCAGCACGCCATCGAGACGGTCGATCTGGCCACCGGTTTCCCGCAATTGTTGCAGCACCGGGATATCATTGGTGGGGTCCGGATCACCCTGCGCTCCGCCTTCGCGCATTTGCTTCACAACCTTACGCTTGGCAAACCAGCTCTTGGGCCACCAGGTATCATTAGCCTCCGCCCAGGCTTGCCCCAGTACCCCCGCGTCCAGCTTTTGCCAAGCTAACGCCTCATAGGTACAGCTCAGTTTCGCTTGCGTCTCGATATAGGTCTTCAGCTGCGTGACGGCTTCTTCGAGCGCATCCAGCCGATCCGTTGCATCTGGCTCCAGCGCAAAAGAAGCCTGCTGGCGGTAGGCGTCCAACAATACTTGCCCGCACTCTGCCATGGCGGCCAGCTTGGGCAAGCCCACCACACCAAGGCTGATGCCCAGCGCCTTCTCAAGTAAGGTCAGTTTCTCGGTCAACTGTGCGCCACCCGTTTTCAGGCTGCGAGCAGCAGCCACTACTTCTTCTTCCCACTGTGGCCGCCAGTCAAAGTTGCTGATCACACCAAGAGGATGATCGACCAAGTTGCCAACCGCCTTAGCCTGCACTGCGAGCAACTCGGCCATTTCACGCAGCTTCTGCAGTTGCACTTCATCGTGATAGGCTGCATTGGGCCAGCTCAGCTTCACCTTGGCGGCCAAATCAGCATCACGCACCTTCACCCCAATGGCATAGTGCGCCGTCAGGCCATTGCGGTGCCGTTGATGTAAGGCATTCACCACCCTGTTCAAGCGGTCGCGCAATGCCTTAAGGCGCTCTGCCTCAGCCTTCCAGTCACGGATCGTGGATTGGGAGGCGCTATTCCAGGAGGTGCGTAGCTGATCCAGCACGTCAGCCTTCCGGGCTTTGTTCGAGTGCAACTCAAGACAGAACTGGCCCAGACCAATATCCTTGAGACGCCGGTGCACCACCTCCAGAGCGGCGGTCTTCTCGGAGACAAACAGCACCTTCTTGCCCTTGCCCAGCATGTGCGCAATCAGGTTGCCGATGGTCTGGCTCTTACCGGTGCCTGGTGGGCCGATGATGACAAAGTCTTTGCCGCGATCCGCCGTGGCAATAGCAGCCATCTGAGAAGAGTCTGCTGCTAGCGGGGTCAGTAGGTCTGCCGGGGTGTATTCGAGATCAATTTCTTTGGGGTCAACAAACCGGATATCACTTTCGTACGCCTCGCGGGGCGTATCCAGCAGGTGCCGCACCACCGGGCTTTCTTTCAGCGCCTCGGAGCGATCCACCAGGTCTTTCCACATCAGGTACTTGGCGAAGGAGAAGTGGCCCAGCACGGTTTCCTCCACCACTTCAAAGCCCGGCACATCCTTGATGGCATGGCGTACCCGATTCCAGATGCCCGCCACATCAACACCGCTTTCATCCTCAGGCAGAGCCCCGCTGAGGCCGCGAATCTCGATACCGAAATCTTTCTTCAGTAACTCCAGTAAAGTGGTGTTGAAACGGGGCTCATCATCATTGGCCACCATCTTCACGCCACTGCGCACGGACTTACGCTCCAGAGAGACCGGCAACAGAATCAGCGGCGCTCGGTAGCGGCGGTCCCCTTTGTCCTGCGGCTTCCATAGCAGAAAGCCCACGGCCAGAAACAAGGTATTGGACCCGCCTTCCTTCAGCGACGTCTGCGCCTTGCGGTAAATCTCCACCGCCCGCTTATCCAAATCATCCTGAGTCAGGTCTACCAACACCTGCTTCTTGGTCAGCGCATCGCGGGCATAAACCTCTTTCAGGTCATCCCCGGTACGTTGTCGATGGATATCCGAATCCTGATCCTGAGCCTTCAACTGGGGAAAGGGAGCAACAGAAATTCTAGCCCCAGTAGCCAGAACGTCCTCAAGCTCACCCGGGTCATGACATACTAACGTCAAACTACTTTTGCTGGGCTTCTGATTCAGCAGCGGATTACGCGCAGACAGATCCAGCAGCTTGCGCTGCCAACGCTCAAGGCGACCGCCCGGCGTATCCTCCGGTACATCGCCTTCCATATGTACTGGCGACTTCCCTAGGTCATCTGGCGGAGACTCAATCCAGAGCTCAACATCCTCTTCATCATCAATGGTTTCCTCTTTCCGCGCGATCTGCGACTTTAGGCTAATGGGATTAATACGATGCGCTCGTGCCCGGCGAATATCGATGGCTGCGACAAACTCGCCATCCTTGTCCAGCGACACTTGCTTACTACCCTCCTGCACCGCCTTGGAGAAAGGTGGTGCAGGGTGATTGGTCATCAACGTGGTTTCAATCAGGATCAATTCTTTCAGGGGAATCCGCTGACGCAGCGTCTCGGCTTCATCAACCACAACACTGGAGAGATCTTCCTTGTCCAGCCATACCCCAACCAACGCATGCCCCTGGGTAAGAATCACCAGCGGGTTCAGCTGCGCCTGCTCCAGTGCTGCCGCAAACAGCAAGGTAGTATCCAGGCAGGTAGCCACCTTGGCGCTTTCAACCTGGTTGGGCAGGCGGATTTTCTGGCCATTACTCTCGAAACTGGCTGGCGGCAGCGCATAGCCGATCTGCATTTTCACAATGGCGGAATAAATGGCCTGCGCCATCAGCCACACCTGCTCACGGCTGCCGGAATCGTAGCCGTTGATGTTGCCCGACTTACCCGCCTTGCGAAGAATCTGGCTGGCCTGGCCCAACAACCGATCCACTGCCGGGTCGTTCGGGGTGCAGAACGCTGCCAACAATTCAGGGATGTAGGTCGCCCCACCCCACTCATTACACGCCAGCAACTCCACCGAAATCATCGTCTCGGCAAGGCACTGCTCAGCCTGAGTGACACGAACTGTCACCCTGCCGCGCATGGATTCCGTCAGCCCCAGCAGGAAACCGCCATCCAGCTCCAAGTCACGGTCTTTCATGGCCAGCAAACCACCCGCCGCCAACCGGTCCACCGTCCAGGTCTTCGACTTCACAAACGCCGGTGAGGCTTCTAATGTCACCGCCAGGTCTGACAGATCCTGCTCTTCATCCAGATTCTCGATCTGCAATTCCCGCAGCACCGCAAATGCGCTCTGGTGACAGGCGAAGTTGATCTTTTCCACCAGGGTGGTGCGGATTTTTATTTTTGACGTATCCCCGTCAGACATAGCCTTATCCCTCACAGTAGATTGGCCGCTAACGGCCTTATCCTCTAGCGATCAATAGGTGGAATGAAATCTTCGCTTTCCAGCACCTGAATCAGGCTTCTCATCAAGAAGTTATTCATAAAGCTGACATGGTAAGTGCGACCACCCGGCTTTAAAGGTTTTATCAGCCCCGCATCTTTCATCTTGGCGATTTTATGTGTTCTTTGCCGGGCATCCAGGCCATCGAAAGACTTATTAATATCCCCTGCCTTGAAGCTCTGCTTGCGTACTCCAGCCTGCAGAATTCTTGATTCCGCCCTGGTAATATATCGCCGCTCTTCGCTTTTTAGCAAAGTCGGCAGCAAGATTCTTTCCAGTAAAAAATCGAAATTCAGCAGCTTGTTCAGTTTGGTTACCTCACCGAGCACGCCGCTTAATACATAGTCACACCAGTTGAGCAACGCCGTATCCGTGCCAATATCTGCCTCAGCAAGGCGCTCGTAGTACACGTCCCGGTCATTACAAAACACTGCTGTTGGATTAAGAATTTTCCCACTCTTGACGTTAAAGCCGTATTTGATCAGCAACGAATACGTCAGCAATCTAACCACCCTGCCATTACCGTTGCCAAAGGGGTGAATCTAGGTAAAGCGATGATGAGCTAACGCGGTCTTTAGCAGGTCGTACTTCGATGGATCATCCCGGTTGATAAACGTAATCAACTCATCCATGTAAGGCTGGACAGAATGCGCCTCGGGTGGAATATGCGCCGCATTCTGGATCTGGACGTTCCACGTTCGGTAAGCTCCTGGTGTTCTATCCCCTTCATCGCTCAACTCATCAACGACAAGGTTATGCAGCTCACGAATAAAGACATGGGTTATCTCAGTACCTTCATCAATTTGCTCTTCAATAAACTCCATCGCCCTTTCAACATTGGCGATCTCCGAGAACCTTTCGTTGGAGCGCCCCCCATGTTCAATTTTTTGCTCAAAACATTCCGAGATGGTGGTCCGGTTTCCCTCGATACGAGCCGAGCCAATACTCTCCAGAATATGAAAGATATTCTTGAGCTGAAAAAACATCCATGGGGCCGTTGTCCCCCCCAGTTTCAGCCTGCGAAGGTGGTTCAGCTCCATCAATGTATCTGTTAGCGGCGAGTCAAAATCAGGACTCACCAGCCTCAAAGGAAAATTCACACCCGGGTCAATCATAACTACACACCAAAAACATATACCATTGATTTAGAAGGCATAAATTAATCAACAAAAAACAAATAAGTACAATTTACACCAGGCAGCAACTACAAACCAACAAGCGGGGAATCTACACGAACACCTCAAAATCCATACACCGCAAGCCCCGTCAGCATTCCCCCATTCATTTCGCCTCCAATAACCATTGGCACTGACGTCTAGCCGAGGAGATTAAATCAGCAAATGCCATTATTTTAACATTCGGCTCCCGCCGCTCCTGGATAGACAAATCATTGCCAAGCTTCCCTCCGATCAAAATCACATTGATCTGCTTATCAATGCCATTTTGATGGAAGTCGTTTCTGTAAGCTGTCGCTTGCTGATAATCTTTAAACCTTAAAGAATGATTCGGCCGCTTAAATTCGATTAGCAGACGCTCACCATTTATATTCTCGGTGAGAAATAAATCAGGCCGCTTATCTTCCCTATCGCCCACATACTTACTATTCAAGTAAACTTCAACTTGGCGTCTTAACGTTTCATTTGAGCTAAACAGGCTGTACTCCGCACCAAAGATCCAAAGATTTTTTTCAATCGCTTTATGAACATGAACCTCCAAGGTTTCCTTCCTTCCGCACATACCTTCAAGGTAGTCCAGGAAACGAAGCCGGCTCCGTGCCTGTTCTGCCACCATCGCCAGCTCTATGATTCCAAACTCTTCCAGAGCCTCTGAGAAACGACTTACTTCAGACCGCTTTGCATCATTAATATGCTCTAGCACAACCCTGTAATCATTAAGCTCGATCGCATTCAGCAGCACATTAACTACTGGTTCCAGCTTGTCCTCTGGCTCTTGATAAAACCGGTCAAGAATCTTCTTTATTGCTTCATCAGCAAAAGCTCTCCGATTTTCAGGAAGCCTCGATATACGATCCTTGGCTCTTTTCCTCAATCTTGCCTGAGCTAAATGCATTTCCTGACCGTAAACAGATTTTAGTTGTTCTCGCAGGACAGGCTGAATAGAAGAAATCAAATCTTGCTCGGTCTTACTACCTTCAATAATTGCACCCCAGTCTGCAGTCACATCATCTGAGCAACCAGTAATTTCAATCTCGCCGTAGCACTTATCCAGCAGCTTACGAGGAATATCGTCATCTTTATCCAGACCAAAAAAAGAAGGATCACCAACGACCTTCCCGTCGATGCGGACTGTAATTCCCGGTTTTCGCAATTTACGCTTCTGGTCACTAACTGTGGAGCGCAATTTCGCTTCACCTGAACTTAATTGAATTGATTCTTCTTTATATTCGCCCTGTAGGTCGTCTACCCCTAAAGGCTTTCCGTTAATTACAATTTCAAAGCCTTCTTCTCGGCCATAATCTGCAATAAGCACTTGCTTTAGCTTATTTTCATTTGGGAACTTTTGGCTCTGGTTCAACTCAGCTAGATTAATACGGGTACCATGGACATCCGGGGAAACATCTGAATTCACTATCTCTAAGGGCATTTCAGGCAATCCCTCAGAGCTCTCCAAAAGATCCCGATCGAGACAGAATGTGGATTGCGTCCCTCTTGCCCGTGTCTCCAAGGTCATCGATGCAGCAAACATCAACCCCGAAAACTTACCAATCCCCTTGCGGCCTTTTACCTTTCGCCGTAAATTTGGCGTAAAATCGCCACTCCGCTGACGGCGGTTTCTGGCCACATTCAGGTATTCATTCTGCAACTCATTCAAGGTCATACCCGCACCGTCATCCTCCACAATGATGGCATCACCACTCATTGGCTCTGGCAACGTAATGCTCACCCTTAGCGCTTCAGCATCCCAAGCATTATCTACCAGCTCCTTCAAGGCTTTTTCCGGTGATCGGTAATTCTCACTTAGCAAATAGGCTAAACGTGTATCCACCTTGAATGTGCTTTTACTCACAACCTACCTCCCACCTAAAGATTTCCCTTAAAAGCCTTTTTGATTAACGAAAAAAGGCTTGAATCAATTCCGCCTTCATGCATTCTGCTTTTAACAAGAACATCTTCAAACTTACTCACCACAGACATGTATTTATCTTGAAGATAAATAGGGGGCACAATAATTTCGGTCGACTTAACAATACCTGTACTTATCGTATTCAATCCCGAGGTAGTGTTACTAGCCTTCATCATTTGAACCCGCCCTCCTGGCGAGTTGATATAGTCATTTACAAATCGAGGACGGATTTCCTTAGACTTAACTCGAACACGAATCAAGTGATTCTGGTGAACCATGCCATCAATTTCTCCAGTCCAGAGAGCACTTCTACCGATTTCATTTGGATTTCCATGCCCCTCAACTATCAAAACATCATCGCGCTTTAACCTAACTCGATCATATTCAGCTTGAGTAAGGTTTATCTCTTTAATCTCGCCCAGGTAGAGACGATTTCTAAGCACATTTGCTACGCGCAAATAAGGAGCTGAAATTGAAAGTTCTGATCGTTTTTTACTTACTTGAAGCCCACCTTGAACCTCACAAAGATCATCAATTTTTTTAACTTTCCACCCCTTCGGGTTAGTCACTGGATCACCAAACATATCCAGAAACACAGCGCGGAGGAATTCTTCGGCGAGCTGGATGGCTTGCTGGCGTTTGCGGCGGATGGCGTCGGCTTTGTCGAGGATGGTGGCGATGCGTTTTTGTTCCTCCAAGGGAGGAAGCGGAATTTCGATACGTTCAACACCAGCTGGGCGAGCCCGAACCAAAGATCCACCCACCCCTGCCACAGTATTCATAAACTGCCTATGGAATAACTCGGAGGTGAAATAATGCTTCAGAAACCCCGGATAAAATCTTTCATCACGGAAAATAATCCACTCCCCCGAACCAATCTGCCTATAGCCGCCCTTCTCCGGCACTACCCAGCAGCGCCTGATATGGGGAACGATTTTCGAAAGCAGAACATCCCTAGGCTCAATACAGTTTTTTGAGGAACCAATCTCTGCCCCCTTCAAGATTTCAGGTTTATTCTTGTCAAAGGCAGGGATGCTAAGCAGCTCAAACGTTTCGTCAGGAAATTTCGCCGGGTTTAAAGAACCGCCGCGTTTCACCATTATTTCTGAGGCAGGTACGAGAGGCCAACTCACAGCATCTCCTCCAGATCTTTCAAATCCCCTATAATCTCTTCTTCCAGCGCCATTAGCTGCTTGAGGATCACTTTCGGGTCTTCGTATTCTTCCTCTTCGTACACCACTTCCTTGTAGCGGTTGATGGAGAGGTCGTACTTGTTGCTGGCGATGTCGGCTGCGTTGACGACGAAGGCTTTCTGGGTTTTGTCGCCGAATGCCTTTTCTATTTTTTTCTCGCTGGCGTTGGCTTCGACCAATTCTCTGTACTGCTTCCATTTGGCAATGGCATCTGGCAGATCATCGCCGCCTTCGCCTTTCAGCGGGGTGCGCTTGTCGTCCAGGCTGTAGCCGTCGGCTTGCAGGTCATAGAACCAGACGCGCTCGGTGCTGCCACCTTTGGTGAACAGCAGGATAGCGGTGCTGACACCGGCGTAGGGTTTGAATACGCCACTGGGGAGGCTGACGATGCCTTCGAGCTGGTTGTTTTCGATGAGCTCTGTGCGCAGTTGCTGGTGGGCCTTGGAGGAGCCGAACAAGACGCCATCGGGGACGATAACGGCGGCACGGCCACCGAGTTTGAGGGCTCGGAGGATGTGGGCGACAAACAGCAGTTCGGTCTTCTTGGTTTTGACCAGGCCGAGCACATCCGGGTTGGTGTTAGTTTCATCCAGGCTGCCCTTGAACGGCGGGTTGGCGAGGATGATGTCGAAGAAGTCTTCTTCCTGTTCCGGGTAGTTTTCCTTTACGGACTTGTTGAGGCTGTCCTGGTAGAGGATGTTGGCGCCGTTTACGCCGTGGAGCATCATGTTCATGCTGGAGACGCGCAGCATGGTGGTGTCGAAGTCGAAGCCCCAGAACATCTGTTTGTTGATGTGCTCCCGGTAGGGTTCCAGTAGGTCGCCGGTGTAATGTTTGTTGCCGTCTTCGTCTTCGAAGGTGCCGGCCTCGCTGGAATGCACCCGGTTGAGGTATTCCATGGCACGGGCCAGGAAGCCGGCGGTGCCACAGGCCGGGTCGCAGATGACATCAGTGGGCTGTGGGTCGATCAGTTCTACCATGGCGTCGATGATGTGGCGCGGGGTGCGGAACTGGCCGTTGATGCCGGCGGTGGTGAGCTTGCTGAGCAGGTATTCGTAGATGTCGCCTTTCACGTCGCTCTGGGTGAGCGGCAGGTTATCGACCATTTCCACGGCGGAGACCAGTACGGATTCGTTCTTGATCTCCAGATCGGCGTCTTGCATGTATTCGCCGATGTGGCCCAGCGCCTGGGTGGCGCTGCCTTCGCTGCCCAGGCCCTCTTCTTCTGCATGTTGCCCGAGGCTGGCGAAATAGGGGTAGACCGCATTTTTGAGGTGCTTGTGCAGCTCCTTGCCGCTGAGGTTCTTGAAGTTCTTCCAGCGCAGTAGCTGACCTTCCGGGGTGTTCGGGAACAGGCGGTCGAACTCCTTCTTGCTGCGGGCGGCCTTACGCTCTGCCACTTCTTCCTGCATGTCGAGCATGCGGGCGAACATGAGGTAGCTGATCTGTTCGATGACCGTGAGGGGGTTGGTGATACCCCCGGTCCAGAACTTTTCCCATAGTTTGTCGATGTCGTTTTTTAGCTGGCCTGTGAGCATTTAGTTGATCTCTTGATTCGGTGTTTCATCTGCTGATTCGTCAGCACCTGAGAGTGATTGGTCACTAATCTGGCCTAATGCTTCGCCCTGTTCTGGTCTTTCTTCATCCCTCTCGTCTGGTTCTTCCAGTGGCTCGACGATCAAGGCGAGGCGCTCGGATTCAAAATCGGTATGAGAGGGCTCCAGACTGGGCAATGACTTGCTGACCTTGGTGGAAAGCTGGCCGAAACGCTCCACTTTCCCATACAGGCCTTGCTGCCCCGCCAGCGCGGTTACCGTGCTGTTGTAGTGGCTGCTAACGGTTTTCAGGGTGCCGCCCAGCTTGTTGAGCCGCTCTGCCACGGTGCAAACCTGATTGAAGATCTCACCTGCCTTTTCGGAGATTTCGCGGGCTTCGGCATTACTACGCTCGATCATCCACAGATTGGACACGGTGCGCAGGATCGGGATTAGCGTGGTATGTGAAACCAGAACGATGTTCTTTTTGTAGCCGTATTCGAACAGCCCTTTATCGTATTTCATCGCTTCGATATAGGCTGGCTCGATGGGCATAAACATAAGAACGAAACTGGGGCTGCGCATGCCGATAAGGTTGGTGTAGTCCTTTCCATCCAAGTCATCAATATGGCGCTTAACGGCCTTAACGTGTTCGTCCATGGCCAAGTGGTGCTCTTCTTGTGTTTCCGCACCCACCGCCTTGTCGTAGGCCACTAAAGAGACCTTGCTGTCGATAATAATGTGTTTGTTGTCAGGCAGCTTGATCAGGTAGTCCGGGCGCTTGCGTTTCCCCTCAGCGTCTTTGAATTCGCTTTGGGCGTCGTAGTGATCACCTTCAATGAGGCCACTCATTTCCAGAGTTCGCTGTAACTGCACTTCACCCCACGCCCCCCGCTGCTGGGAGTCACCCTTCAGCGCCGAGGTGAGGTTATTGGCTTCGGCGCTCATCTTCAGCCCGATATCCAGCACCTCTCGGATCTTGCTGTGCATTTCGGTCTGACCTCGCACGGAGGATTCATGCACTTCGTTGACGCGCTTCTGAAAGCCTTCGACCTGTTCACGAAAAGGCTTGAGCATAACGTCGATGCTGGCCTTGCTGGTATCGGTGAAGGTCTTCCCCTTTTCCTCGAAGATCTTGTGGGCAAGGTTCTCGAATTCCTTGGTGAGGGACTGCCGGGCCTCGCCAAGTTGCTCTAACTGCTCCTTGTAGTGCTCTTCCTTCCGCTCCAGGTTGGTCTTCAGTTGGGTGTGTTCGGTATTCAGGCTGAGATAGCGTTCATTCAAGGCCTTATGGGCCTGTGTATTTTCAGCGGCCAGGTCTTTCAGTTCCTGAATGCGCGCACTGGCGTCCTCCAGGCGTTTCTCGCTGGCACGGATATCGGACTGGGCCGCTTCCAGGCTTTTCTCTGCATGGTGTTTTTCATCACGAATGGTTCGCAATTCGTCCCGCGACTGCTGAAGCTCTGATGTTGACTGAGCCTGAAGCTCTTCAAGGCGTGTTTGGCGTTCCTTAACACGGCTCTGCTCTGTGGCAAGCTCGGAAGTCAGCTTGCTCATTTCCAGTTCTTGCTGGTGAGTAGTTACTTTTAGCGTTGCGGCTTCTTGTTGGGCCTGTGTCAGCTGCCTCCGGGTTTCTTGCAGGTCGGCTTTAGCCTGATCAAGCTGGCCTTCCAGCCCGGCAACCCGTTTTGCTGCTTTCAGCGCGGCCAGCAAATAGCCCATGCCGATAAAGACCACGGCTGCAACAACCATTACCACACTATGTTCAGTGTTCCAGAGCATCCTTCTTCCTTATTTCCAATCAATCAATCAATCAATGTGCGTCATCCTGACGCAAAAAGGGTTTCAGCACGGCAATCAGGTCATCCACGTCTTGTGGGCTGAATACACCATCAATCCCCTCGTGGGAGATGCTGTCGAACGGTGCCTCGTAGAGCTTGTCCACGACGATGGAGCCATGCTGGGCAATGTGGTTCTTGAGCAGGTTCATGAACCTCACCTGCTGGGCAGTGAGGCTGGGGTGCTGGTGGAGAAACTGTTTAAAGTGGTTTTCCACTGCCTGCGGGTCTAACCCGATGATTTCCCGGACGGTGACAGCCAGTTGGTCCGCGGTACGGCCATAGAAGTCGTTAAGGACTTCGAGGCTGACGCCGGGGTGGCTGGTGAGGATGGTGGAGGTGAGCGTTTCCAGTTCCGCCACAGCAATGGGCTCGCCCTGACGGATTTTCTGCAATACCGGGTTGGCGGCCAGCATGTCATCGAGAATGCCTTTCAGGCGGCGACGATAGATCATGGCTTCGTTGGCACCGGCGATGGTGACTTTCCGCTCCCCTTCTTCTACGCCGCCATCAGACGTACCGGTAGAAGGCGTGGCGTAGCCGCCTGTTCCACCCGATTGCTTGTATTTCATGATGCCGCGCAGCCCGCTACGGGCATTTTCCAGCTTTTCGATGCTGGGCTGCTGCCAGAAGTCTGCACTGCGTACATCGGCGATCAGGGCATCTTTTTGCCGGACGGCCTGGATATTCACCGCCAGCTTGTCCAGTTCGGCCAGGAATTCATCCCGGCCATCTTCAAAACAACTAGCCTGCTCCACCAGGCAGCGCTGGATGCTGGCGATCAGCTTATCGAGCGCGGTGGCGTGCTTGTCTCGCAGCACTCTGGCTGACATTAGGGGCGCTAGCGTTTCGGCAAGCTTATGCCGGGTAGTGGCCTCGAATTTCTTCAGGCCATCGGTTTGCTGAAGCTGGTGCACCAGGCGCAGCTCACGTTTTACGGCAACGCTGGTTTCCGGCAGGTCGTTAATGTCGGCCTGAAGCAGTGCGATGGCGGCATCGAAGGCTGGAGCGTTGCTGTTCTTGAGTGCGCTTTCGGCCAGCTCCAGACGGGCCTCGAAGGTAGTTTGTAGCAGGGATTTTCCGCCGGTGTCTTCCGGCTCTTTATATTCCTGCTCGAAGAAATCGAAGTTGCTGTAATGATCGAAGATAAGAAATTCGGTTTTATCCTTGCCGGGGCCAAACAGGTTCGGGCAAAGACGGGTACCTCGACCGATCATCTGCCAGAACTTGACCCAAGACTTAACCGGCTTGGCGAAAACCAGGTTGACCACTTCGGGCACATCAATGCCGGTGTCGAGCATGTCGACGGAAATGGCGATGCGGAAGTCGTTATCGGCTTTCTTGAATTCCTTGATCAGGCTATCCACATGGGGAACCTTGTTGTGGATGACCTTGCATACCTTGGTGCCATATTGCGGGTAGAGCTTGCAGAACAGCGCCTCCAGGTGCTCCGCGTGGTCCTGGCGTTGGGCAAAAATGATGGTCTTGCCTACGAGTGAGCCGGTTTCGTCCTGGATTCCGTTATTGATCAGGTTTTCCAGGATGATGCGATCGGTATCTTCGCTGAAGATCTTACGGCCAATGTCCTTGCCAGCGATGGTGGTGGTGCGAGCTTCCTCCTCGCCAAGGTCTTCTTCCAGGCGCTGCTTTTGCTTATCGCTCAGGTCATTGTAGTGGATGCCATCACGCAGGAAGTCGGTGGTGAGATCCTTGACGCGGAACGGCGCCAAATATGGTGGTTCGTTGTTGATCGCCGCATCCAGACCAAATTCGAAGGTGGGGTCGGTAGTTTCACAACCGAACATGTCGAAGGTGTTACGGCTGATAAATTTCACCGGGGTGGCGGTAAGACCCACTTCCAGGGCGTCGAAGTAATCAAATAGATCACGGTATTTATTGTAGATACTGCGGTGGGATTCATCGGCGATGATCAGGTCGAAAAAGCCCACGTCCAGCTGCGCAAAGCGGTTCATCATGCCGGGATAGGTGGCAATGTAGATGCGCGCATTCTGGTCGATCTGGTTGGTTTCACCGATGACACAGCGCGGTTCGCTGGGCAGATTCTGCTTGAAGGCTTCGTCCGCCTGAATACGCAGCTCCTTGCGATCACAAAGGAATAACACGCGCTTGGCCCAACCGGTGCGTAACAATAGCTCGCCCAGAGCAATGGCCACTCGGGTTTTCCCGGTGCCCGTGGCCTGAATGATCAAAGCCTTGCGGCGCTGGCCTTGAAAGTGAGCGGCAACCGTCTTGATGGCTTCTATCTGGTAAGGGCGGTCCGCAATGCGCAGTTCCGGGTTGAACTTCTCCAGTTCGGCGGCGCGGTAGTGACGCTGGTAAATCAGGTAATTGAGGCTGTCTTTGCTATAGAAACCGTAGACTTGGCGATACGAATTGTACTGGTGATCATCCCAGATGAAGGTTTCGTAGCCATTGCTGTAGAAGATGACCGGGCGCTGATAGCCCATGCGTTCGAAGGCATCGGCATACAGGCGGGCCTGCTCGCGACCCGCCTGCAAGCTGACATTGCCGGATTTCTTGGCTTCCACGACGGCCAGGGGCTGGCCGTTATCACCCCACAGCACGTAGTCGGCATAGCCCTTGCCTGAGGGATTATTAGGGAAGTCCACTTCGACTTCCTGGCCTACCTGCTCCGAGTCACCCACATCCCAACCTGCCTTGGTGAGCATGACATCAATGAGCTGCTTGCGGGTTTTGGCCTCGTTCCACTGCAAGCTATCGGCAACGGCCTGGCTTTTCTGGTGTTTCTCTTGCAGCTCTACAGGCTGGGGCGGATCGATATGCTGAACATTTTTTGTCCGCTCCCTGTCCAGCTCCTCCAGAAGTGCCTTTACCTCTTCCTGCCGGGCTTCCAGCTCTTCTTTGTAAGCACCAACCGATTGCTTTAGCTCGCCAAGCGCCGCGGATTGATCCGGGATTTCCTGGAAGTCGGGAATATCTGCCTTCTTCTTCCCGTAATACTTGATTGCCATGTACATGGCGAGCTGGTGCGCTGTACCCAGCGCCACCTTGGCATCCCTCACCGAGCCCTTGGCGCCATGAGCGGTCTCATTGCCCTGAATACGCAAAGCATTGATCTGGTAGACCAGCGGCTTGCTGGTGCAAGCTGTGAACACCGGATCTTTGAGCAACTCGTAGAAGGTCGCCTGGGGCAGGCGCGGCAGCAGCTCTTCTTTGTAGATGGCCTTGGTGACTTCTTCAGCAAAGCCTCTGAGCCGGGTCAGGGCACTGCCGGGATCAATATGCAGGACCGCCTCGGCCAAACCCGCCACTTCGGTCAAGGCTTCATTAGCCGGGCGTAGAAACTCGAAATTGACAGACTTCATAAATCCCTTTCCCCCTGCCTGCCCCGGCACGACACCCCTATACACCGGGAGGCGAGGCTCCATAATGCTTGGCGATTCTTACTCATTGTCAGAATCCCAATGCTCTTGGCTCTCCGCCCTGATATCACCTTGATGTCAAAGCAGCTTCTCAAGACGCGTGAAGTATATTCACTTTTTTGAGAAGGCTATCACAAAGAGCTATGACTGCCTCCCCCTCTACATTTTACCCATCACTATTTCTCTGCAATTTGGATGATGGTCTGTTTAATCAACGTCATATTGCTTTTTCAGCTCCGTCAGCCGGTTACGATCTCGCTCGCTGAAATCTCTCGTGGAGTACAGAACCTCCCCATCAGGCCCATCCAGCTTTTCCACCATCACGGTGAACACAGCATCTGCAGGGGCATCCACCTTACCCCAACCAGAATAACTGTTCGGAGCCAGCGTCCAGGAGGCTTCCTCACCCGGCTCCAGACCACCGGGAATGCTGTAATTGAATTGGTCTTTATGCCAGGGCACGCTCCGGTCAGGACTGGCAATGGTGCCTGAAAAATAAGCACGGGAGATGGCCCGATCCGTACCGTTCTTCACCGTTAGCTCAATAATCGGCTGCTCGCCAAGGTATTGCCTTTCTCGCATAGTGAAGCGGGAGCGTACCACCTGGAACTTATCCAGCTGCTGTTTGGCCTGCTCAGCCTTTTCCCGCTTGGCAACAAGTTCGCGAATCTCGGCCAGTGCTTGCTCTTTCTCCCGGGCTTTGCGGTCGGCCTGAATTTGCTCTGCCTGAGCCAGCACCTGCTCCGCCGTCTTGCCGTTCAGGGCATCCCGCATTTTGCCTTCCATATCTCCCGCATCAGCACCGCCATTGGCAAACAGGCTTTTCATATCGACCTGGCTAAAGGCAATCAACTGAACCGCCTGGTCAAAGTCTGACCGTTTCGCCTCTGGCAATGACTCCCGGACCTTGGCAACTGACTCCTTCATCTTGGCCTCACTGGAGGCATCGATGGTGGGATCGGAACAGCCGGTAATGGCCATGGCCGCCAGGACCAGCATCAGTAGTGCATAGACTTTCATTGTTTTCTCCTTTGCCACTTTTCCCTAAGTCAGATGCGGCATCCTGCCGCTTTTGTCTCGTCCATGATGACACCCAAAGGATATTTACTTATTATTGTCATGTCGATACTGGCTACATTAACACGTCACTTTTTGGCACATATCGCTTTTTGGAGCATATCCATGGCACGGACTGCAGGTAAAAACGCAGCAGACTGGCCGCTGCGCTGGGATCTGTTATTGCGCTACAGACTGATCGAGGTCATCGCGCTCTGGGAGGGAAGACTGACGACGAACCACTTGCAGCGAGCTTTTGGCATCGGCCGGCAGCAGGCCAGCAAGGATATTAACCACTATCTTGCTGAATATGCGCCTGGCAACCTGGATTACGACCGCTCCCTGAAGGGCTACAAGCCCGCCAGCACCTTCAAGCCGGTATTCACTCGGGGCGTGGCCGACGAATACCTGCAGATGATGCATGCCAGGGAGGATCTGAGCTGTGCTTTTGAAACTCTGGATGTACGCGAACTCAATACCGAAGTGCTGCTTCCTCCTTCCCGTGACCTACGCCCTAGTGTGCTGCGCCCGATTCTTCAAGCTTGCCGAGACAATCTACGTGTGGAAATCCAGTACGCCTCCCTGAGTAATCCGGAACCGGAATATCGAGTCATCCAGCCCCACACCGTGGTGCACAGTGGTATGCGCTGGCATGTTCGTGCCTGGTGCGAGAAAAATAGTGACTATCGGGATTTCGTATTAAGCCGGATTCAAGATGAACCCGAGCTGACGCTTCCCGGCGAACACCACGCTGAACAGGATGATGCCTGGCAAGAGCGGCTCACTCTGCAGGTCACCCCAGATCCTCGCCTATCTCCGGCTCAGCAGGCGGTGATTGCTCTGGATTACGGCATGACCGATGGGGCGCTGACTATTGAGTGTCGGGCGGCCATGGCCAATTACATTGTGCAGCTCCTAAGACTGGATGGACCGCAGCACCGAGACCCCGAGGCCCAGCAGGTGGTGCTGGCCAACAGGGATGAGGTCAAAGGATGGCTTTGGGGAACGAATTAACTCTCGTACACTTCAATCTTTTCTCTTAAACGGGAAGATTTCATCAAAGAAAGAAAAAGCGGCAACAAACAAAAGATGACATAGCTGAAGGTTTGATTCTGTCACACTTAGATAAAGGCACGTTCGGCGCGGACACCCAGCCATTGAGAAACAACATGCCATTGCCGGATATGTTAGCGAAACCATGAAGAGGACCGCTGTGATCTGTCGTGGAGTAAGACGATTCCTGACTTACATATTTCCAAAATCACGAGATTAATCTTGTAGGGGGTTTTGGTTTTCTACATTCGGCCCAGGCACAAAAAAGCCCGACTGTTTCCAGTCAGGCTTTTTTGTATCTCGATTGGTCGGGACGGGAGGATTCGAACCTCCGACCCCTTGCACCCCATGCAAGTGCGCTACCAGGCTGCGCTACGCCCCGAGATGTGCTTGGTAGGCAGTGCTACCAAAGCGGCGAGCATAATAGCGGATTTGATTGGGGGATGGAACCAGTAACGTACTGGTTGATCAGGGTTTAAGCGATGAAGACACAAGCGCCAAGTTGCAAGCAACAAGTCGGACTCATGCGGCGCCGAGACAGCAACGTCGTATCCGCTCTCCAGCCCGGCTTGTCAGACCGGGCCTGTGAAAAGGGTAGTTCCACCGAAAACTATAGCCGGCTGCCCATTCGCAGCCGAACGACCGCGCCTACGAGGTGAGCGGATTGCGGGGAAGCAGGCATGAAAAAACCCCGGAAGCGAGGCTGCCGGGGCTTCTTGCTTACAGGCAAACACCTGCAAGAGATCTGTCTGGATCAGGAGGCTTTAAGTACGTCTAGAACCTCTTCCATCTCCACAATCATCTGCTTGATGAGTTGATGATACTGTGTGACCTGCTCAGCGTTGGCGCCGCCAGAAAGCTGTTGTCGGGCACCACCGATGGTAAAGCCCTGATCGTACAGTAAGCTGCGGATCTGACGAATCATCAGCACGTCTTGACGCTGATAGTAGCGGCGGTTACCACGGCGCTTTACCGGGTTGAGCTGTGGAAACTCCTGTTCCCAATAGCGCAATACATGCGGCTTGACGTCACATAGGTCACTGACTTCACCAATGGTGAAATATCGCTTCCCTGGAATCGCCGGCAATTCGTCGTTATGACTTGGTTCCAGCATACGCCTCAACCCGTTGTTTTAATTTTTGCCCTGGACGAAAGGTAACAACCCGGCGAGCGGTAATGGGAATCTCTTCACCGGTTTTCGGGTTCCGCCCTGGGCGTTCACTCTTGTCTCTGAGGTCGAAATTGCCAAAGCCTGAGAGCTTCACCGGAATATTATCTTCCAGCGAATGGCGGATTTCTTCAAAAAACATTTCCACCATTTCTTTGGCTTCACGCTTGTTCAAGCCTAATTCTTCGAACAAACGCTCGGCCATATCTGCTTTGGTCAGCGCTCCCATTAATAGCTCCCCTGCCCTTCCTTAATTCAGTCCCTTAAGATGGCGTTAAACTGTTGTTTTAACTGGGATACTACGGCATCCACCAAGTCATTCACCTCTTGATCCTTAAGAGTGCGCGAACGGTCCTGGAAGGTCAAGCCCAAAGCGAGGCTTTTACGATTTTCACCGATGCTATCACCTTGATATATATCGAAAATATTGACCCCGGTGAGACGCTCGTCACAGGTAGAACGCACCGCCGCGATTAGCTCACCTGCGGGGATACTATCCTCTACCACGAAGGCCAGGTCACGGCGCATGCGTGGCTGATCAGACACCGACTGGAAGCTCGGCAGGACACCTTGCTGCAATGGCGCCTGGGCCAGCTCGAAGGCGTACAGCTGACCCGGCAGGTCCAGATCTGCCGCTAGCCGTGGGTGAATCCGCCCCAGATAACCAACGATCTCGCCGTCACGTTTCAGCGCAGCGGTCTGTCCCGGATGCAACGCCGGATGCTCGGCGGGCTCGAAACTGAAGGCATCCGCATCGGACAAGGCCAGCAAGGCTTCCACATCCCCTTTCAGGTCAAAGAAATCTACCGGGCGTTTGCCTTCCCAGTTCTGCGGCTGGGCACTGCCGTAAAGCAGGCCGGCGATCATGGGCGTCTGGGCTAGCCCGCCTTCCACGTCTGCCGCATCGGTAGGGACAAAACGCAGACCGGTCTCGAACAGACGCAGGCGATCAGCCTGGCGGTTCAAATTGTGGCGGGCGGTACTGAACAAGCCGGCCAACAGCGTGGTACGCATGACACCCAGATCCATAGAGATCGGGTTGAGCAATGGCAGCGGTTCTACTCGGGGTTCCACTTTAGCCAATAGGCCTGGCTCTACGAAGGTGTAGGTAATGGCCTCCTGGTAGCCCCGGTCCATCAGGGTGTCGGCTAAACGCCGCAGTGCCACAATATGCTCTGGAACGGTATCACCGGAAGGTGAGCCCGCGGGCACGCGGCTAGGCAGTTTTTCATAGCCGTAAATCCGCGCCAGCTCTTCGATCAAGTCCTGTTCGATGGCCATATCAAAGCGCCAGCTGGGCGCCAGCACGCGCCACTCTTCGCCCTCATCCTTGGCTGAGATGTCCATGCCCAAGCGGCTGAGAATGTCTTCCACTTGTTGAGAGGGAAGGGCCATCCCCAGCAAGCCCTCGATGCGTTCGGCACGCAAGGTGAGCTCAGCCTGTTTGGGCAGCTGCGCTTCGTCCGCCGTTTCAGTGACAGGGCCAGCCTGACCGCCGGCAATTTTCTGGATCAAGGCAGTGGCGTATTCAATGGCATCGTTTTGCAGTTGTGGGTCGACACCCCGCTCGAAGCGGTGAGAAGAATCCGTGTGCAAACCGTAAGAGCGAGCCTTGCCAGCAATAGCCAACGGCGCGAAGAAGGCACACTCTAGGAAGATGTCTTGCGTGTCCGTGGTCACTGATGAGGGCTTGCCCCCCATCACACCGGCCAACGCCAAAGCAGTACTATCATCGGTATCATCGGCGATCACTAGAGTGTCATCGCGCAGGGTCAGCTCCTGGTCGTCCAGAGTGGTGAGCTTTTCCTCAGCCTTGGCCTTACGGACGGTGATGCCACCGTTCAGTTTTGCCAGGTCGAATGCATGTAGCGGCTGCCCCAGCTCTACCAACACATAGTTGGTCACGTCCACAATCGGGTCGATGGTGCGCAGGCCAGCTCGACGCAGGCGCTCTACCATCCACAGTGGAGTGGCGGCATTGACGTCCACTCCTTTAATGACGCGGCCAAGATAACGGGGGCAGCCGGCGCTGTCCGCCAACGTCACAGTCAGGCTGTCGTCGATGACAGGGGCCACTTTGCTAATGGAAGCTTCGGTGAGCGCCGTCTGGTTCATCACCCCTACTTCCCGCGCGATACCACGCAGGCTCAGGCAGTCCGCCCGGTTAGGCGTTAGATCTACCTCGATGACGGTGTCGTCTAGGCTCAGATAGTCACGGAAATCCGTGCCCACCGGCGCATCTTCCGGTAGCTCCATCAAGCCATCAATCAGGTCTTCCAGGCCTAGCTCGGAAGCACCGCACAGCATGCCATTGGATTCCTGGCCACGCAGCTTGGCTTTCTTAATCTTGAAGTCGCCAGGCAGCACTGCACCCACTTGGGCGAAAGGCATTTTCAGGCCGACACGCACATTGGATGCACCGCAAACCACCTGCACCGTGTCGGTACCGTTTGTGACCTGGCAAACACTCAGCTTGTCTGCATCCGGGTGCGGTTCGCAGCTTTCAACCTGCCCAACCACAACACCGGTAAAGGCCGGTGCAGCGGGCTCCACGGCATCCACTTCTAAACCGGCCATGGTCAGTTGTTGTACCAGGGTCTCGGTATCAATGGCCGGGTTAACCCACTCCCGCAACCAGGCTTCGTTAAAACGCATTGTCGAAATTCCTTAAACTTGTTCGCGGGAGGCGTTAGCCAAACTGGGACAAAAAGCGGGTGTCGTTCTCAAAGAACAACCGCAAATCGTTTACGCCATAACGGAGCATGGCGATACGTTCGATGCCCATACCAAACGCAAAACCGCTGTACTCTTCTGCATCAACGCCGCCGGCCTCAAGCACCGTTGGGTGCACCATGCCGCAGCCCATGATTTCGATCCAACCTGTGTGCGAACACACCCGGCAGCCTTCTCCACCACAGCTGACACAGCCCACATCGACTTCGGCGCTTGGCTCGGTAAACGGAAAATAGCTGGGACGGAAACGCACCGGCAGATCTTCCACTTCAAAGGTGTAACGCAGGAATTCCGCCACGGTGCCACGCAGGTCCGCAAAGGTTATGCCCTTGTCTACCAACAGACCTTCCACCTGGTGGAACATGGGGGTATGGGTCAGATCCGAATCACAACGATACACTCGACCCGGGGCGATAATCCGGAACGGGGGCTTGCCTTGCTCCATCACCCGCACCTGTACCGGTGAGGTATGGGTACGCAACAAACGCCCATCACCAAAGTAAAAGGTGTCATGCATGGCCCGGGCCGGGTGATGGCTAGGGATATTCAACGCTTCAAAATTGTGGAAATCGTCTTCCACTTCCGGGCCTTCGGAAATGTCAAAGCCCAAACGCAGGAAGAAATCTTCAATGCGACGGCGCATACGATTTACCGGATGCAACCCACCCGGCAACTCTCCACGCCCCGGCAGGGTGACATCAACGGTTTCACTGGCAAGCTGCTGTTTTAACGCCGCTTCCTCCATTGCACTCTTACGATCGGCAATGGCGTCTTGGACTTTTTGCTTGCCTTCATTGATCACCGCACCCGCCTGCGGGCGCTCCTCAGCGCTCAGCTTACCCAAGCCTTTCATCAGGGCACTGATTTCGCCCTTCTTGCCCAGGTACTTTACCCGCACATCATCCAAGGCCCGAATGTCGCCAGCCTGTTCGACCTCTGCCAGAGCAGCGTCGACCAGGGCATTGAGATTTTCCATTTAAGACTCCGCAGTCTTTAAATCAGAAGAAAATTGAAAGTTGCAAAGCGCGATTCCAGAAAGATACGACCCGACACGGCTAAAGCCGCGCCCCAGTAAAGCGTGGGGAAAAGCCACTCGATTGGCATTAAAACCCAACCGCGTTTCAACTTTATACTTTCAACTTTCAACTGGTCTTTTTTCAAACAAAAACGGGGGAAGAGCGCGAACTCTTCCCCCGTTGAGTATGCTGTTCAGTCTAAGACCGAACAGTAAATCAGGCGGTGAGACTCGCTTTGGCTTTTTCGGCCAAAGCGCTAAAGGTTGCCTGATCGCGGACAGCGATGTCCGCCAGTACTTTACGGTCGATGTCGATGGACGCTTTTTTCAGTCCATTGATCAGACGGCTGTAAGACAGACCGTTCAAACGCGCAGCCGCGTTGATACGCACAATCCACAGACGACGGAATTGACGCTTACGAACCTTACGGTCGCGGTAAGCATACTGACCGGCTTTGGTAACGGCTTGTACCGCTACGCGGAATACACGACTGCGGGCACCGTAGTAGCCTTTAGCCTGCTTGAGAATTTTCTTGTGCCGACGGCGCGCCTGCACACCACGTTTTACTCGTGCCATTGTTTAGTCTCCAGATCCGTAAAAGTTATGCGTAGGGCATCATGCGTTTAACAAGAGCCACATCATTCTCGTGGACTTCCTGCTTCGGACGCAGTTTACGAATAGTCTTGGAAGACTTTTTGGTCAGAATGTGGTTTTTGAATGCCTGCTTGCGCTTGAAACCGGAGGCGGTTTTTTTGAAACGCTTGGCAGCCCCACGGTTTGTCTTGATTTTAGGCATGGTACCTTCTCAAGTTGATGAATTAATTAAACAGTCCGTTATGACTGCTTCTTCTTTTTGCCCGGGCCGAGCACCATGATCATCTGGCGCCCTTCCATGTTCGGACGTTGCTCAACAGAACCGTATTCTTCCAAGTCCTTCTCGATACGAGCAAGAAGTTCCCGGCCCAGTTCCTGGTGAGCCATCTCACGACCGCGAAAGCGGACGGTGATTTTTGCTTTGTCGCCGGCCTCAAGGAAACGAATGAGGTTACGCAGTTTCACATCGTAGTCACCGATATCGGTGCCGGGACGGAATTTGATTTCCTTGACCTGAGTCTGACGCTGCTTTTTGCGCCCCTCTTTGGCCTTTTGTTTAGCCTCGAACAGATGTTTGCCGTAATCCATAATTCGGCAAACCGGTGGTTCTGCACCAGGGGAGATTTCCACCAGATCCAGCTGTTTAGAAGTGGCCTTTTCCAAGGCGTCCTGCAGGCTGACGATACCGACCTGCTCACCATCCACATCGATCAACCGAACTTCGGTTGCCTGGATTTGCTGATTTGTATTGGCGCGCTGCTCGCGGCCTTTGCCTCCACGCTTAATGTCGTGAACCTCCAATCTGTTGTCGAAAACGAGGCGAGTAGCCTCACCGCCTCAGTAAATAGGCGCGCATTGTATGCCACCACAACGGGCACAACAACCCCGACCCTTACTCTGGCCGACGTACGCAACTAGCTGAAACGGAATGAGTTCTACCTGAAAGCCTAATCGAAGCACGGCCTACCCTTTCGAAGACTGGCCCCAACTCCCAGGAAGGATGGGTATTTTAAGCAAATCCGGTTACTTTTCAAGCATCACATCCATATTTACTTACGCGTGATGTTGCACTGTGCCGATTCCATTAATATAGTTGCCAGTAACAACATAAACGTTTAGACAATTATCTATGTCCTCCAGTACAGATCGTGCCGAACAGCTGTATGAAGCCGTCAATCAGTTGATACGGGTTCACCAGTTCCGCGATCGCGATTACATTTGTTCCCACGACGTATCCGTGGCTCAGTGCTATGCGCTCGAAACCCTAGTAAAGCGTGGCCCTTTACGGCTGCAGGCCCTGGCTTCGGAGATGTATCTGGACAAAAGCACGACCAGCAGAGTCGTCGACTCCCTGTTGCGCAAGGCATATGTGCTGAAAACCCCGGATCCGTCAGATCAACGCGCGGTGCAACTTTCGCTGACGCCTGAGGGCAAAAAACTGTATCAGACGATCCGCCAGGATTTGGTAGCTGAAGAAGCCTCAATGATAAAGAACCTGCCGCCGGAAGTGGTCGATGGCGCCCTGGCCTTGATCCGCCAGCTGACCGCTGCGGCCCGCGCTCGCCTAGGCTCATAGCGGCATTTTTTAACCATTTTGTTGTTAGTACCAACAGATTAAGAAGGATGACAGTATGCACAAAACACTCGCCACTCTCCCGGTCGCCGTTATCGGCGCAGGCCCGATTGGCCTCAGCGCCGCCGTTCATCTGCTTAATCGCGGCTACACACCCATCATCTTTGAGGCGGGCACGCAGGCCGGCGCCCATCTTGCTCGCTGGGGACATGTCCGCATGTTTTCACCCTGGTCGTACAACATCGACCCTGCCGCCGTTGAGCTGCTGAACCAAGGTAACTGGACGGAACCCTCGCTAGCGAAGTTTCCCACCGGGAAAGAGCTCCTAGAGCATTATGTATTGCCGCTAGCCAACCACCCCAAAATCGCCTCGCACCTGCACCTTAACAACCGGGTTCTCCATGTGAGTCGATGCAACCATGATGTATTACGCACAAAAGGACGGGACGACACCCCTTTTGTGCTCCGCATAGCAGGACCTGATGGAGAGCACGACGTCACCGCTCAAGCGGTAATCGACGCCTCAGGCACCTACCAAACGCCCAACTGGCTTGGCGCCCATGGCATTCCTGCATTAGGAGAAAATGCTGCGTCCAACGCCATTCGCTACGGCGTTCCTGATGTCCTTGGCGTTGACCGTGCACACTACACCGACAAATCGGTACTTGTGGTTGGCGGCGGTCACTCGGCTTTTAATGCCTTACAAGACCTGGTTCGACTTTCAGAACAAAGCGCCGGCATGCAAGTGCATTGGGCTGTTCGCAGCGAATCCGTCACTAACGTAGTTCGCTCGCCTGCTAATGATGAACTCCAAGAGCGCAGAGCATTGGAGGTGCATATACAAGCGTTACTCGAGCAAGACCGAATACACGTTCATACCGGCATTGAGGTCGACACCATTAGCCAAGACGGGAACCGCCTTATCGTACACAGTAATGGCAAGTCACTTCCTCCTGTTGACCGCATCATTGCGGCAACCGGCTTCCGTCCTGACCTCAGTGTGTTATCCGAGCTTCGCACCACCATCGATCCGGCCACACAAAGCCCCACCAGGCTAGCGCCTTTGATCGACCCAAACATGCACAGCTGTGGCTCCGTACCTGAGCATGGCGCAGCCGAACTGTCTCACCCTGAATCGAATCTCT
Organism: Alcanivorax borkumensis SK2; assembly: GCF_000009365.1. Classification (NCBI taxonomy): domain Bacteria; kingdom Pseudomonadati; phylum Pseudomonadota; class Gammaproteobacteria; order Oceanospirillales; family Alcanivoracaceae; genus Alcanivorax; species Alcanivorax borkumensis. The sequence continues at coordinate 2,112,289 of NC_008260.1, forward strand.
ATATCGTTGGCATAAAAAGCTACGGTCGGGCTCCCACTTTTTTGCTTCGCACCGGTTATAAGCAGGTTTTATCGGTGATCTCCGCGCTGGACAGCGAAGAGGAGCCAACTCCAGTTCAACCCTGCGCGGCACCCACGTGCCCGGGATGAATGTGCAGCCCGCTAAATATGGCTTTGTTGCCGCTTTGGGCCTTTCGCAACTGGTATCTTGGGGCGTGCTGTATTACAGCTTCCCCTTGATAGCAGAGGCGATGATTAACGACACAGGAATAAGCCGCAGTTCGATTTACGGTGCGGCCACTGCCGGCTTACTTCTCGCGGCAGCCATGGCTTATCCGGTTGGCACCCTGGTCGATCGTGGGCATGGCCGCAAGATTATGGTGGGGGCAACCTTCGCCGCATCACTAACCACGCTATTATGGTCCTATGCCGCAACGGCGCCCGCCTTTTATGCAGCCATCATTACGCTGGCTGGGCTTCAAGCCACATTGTTGTATGAGCCCGCTTTTGCTGTGGTGGTTCGTCAATTGAACATTCAGCAGGCACGCTCAGCCATTACCGCGATAACCCTTTGGGCAGGCTTTTCCAGCACCCTGTTCGTACCCTTGGTGCAGTCCATGCTGGATGCATTAGGCTGGCGCGGCACCTTGCTGTCTCTTGCCGCCATTAACCTGGCCATCGCCGCACCACTTTATTACTGGGCCATTCCGCCAGCCACAACAGCACGCAACGTCACACCACCCAAAACCGTCGCCGCAAATCAACCGTCCCTTTCCCCCATCTTGCGGCAGCCAACATTTTATCTTTTAAGCGCATCATTCTGTGCTTACATGGCCCTGTTTTCAGGTTTCACGTATCACCTCTACCCCCTGCTGGTCGCGCGCTCTGATGACACCCAATCCGTGGTCCTGGCCATAGCGCTCATTGGTCCTGCCCAAGTCGGTGCAAGGGTACTGATACTACTTTTCAAAAAGATCACGATAAGACAACTGGGCCTGCTCACCGGTATCACCTTCCCCGTTGCCATTGTGCTGCTGAAAGCTCCGCCGAGCACACTAACGCTGGTTGCGCTGTGTCTACTCTACGGTGGCGCCAATGGCATCTTCACCATCGTTCGCGCAATGGCCGTTCCCGAGCTACTGTCCCGCCACCATTACGGGAGAATTAACGGCATCATGCTGATTCCCATGTCGCTGGCACGGGCCGTTGCACCTTGGGCAATTGCAGGCTACTGGACACATACGGGGAGCGCACAAGGAGCTATCAATTTGATACTCGGATTGGCACTGCTAGTGCCGGTGTTATTTGGCTTGGCGATCAACACCCGCCGTCGGAACTGTTAGCTATAAACCGTAACAAACCAACAGAAATGTAGAGAGAAGGAAGAGCTCTATCTGCCCTTTAGCAATTGGGCGCTAGACCGAACCTTCAGTGATGCGGCGCCGAGCATAAACGCCAACGATAACCTGTGTATTTCTTTGGATTAGGGCCAATCAGTAACTGAACGCCTTGTAGCACCTGAGACAACCATTGACGGCTGCCTCAGGCTGACGAAAGGCCTGCTAGCGGGGGTTTAAAACGTCTTCGCAGAAACCTAAACGTCGACCACCCTGCGGTTCATGCAGCCACTAGCCTTTAAGACCTTTGGCAATACGATCACCCAGCGTTTTATCAACATTGCACCAATACTCAATCGCGCGTTGCAGAACCCTCTCGGATACACCCGCAGACAGGTGACCAACAATGTTATCTACAAGGCGATCACGCTCTTCGTCGTTAAGTACCTCGCGTACTAAGGCTCCCGCCTGACCGAAGTCATCGTCGTCTTTGCGCAACGTGTACGCTTGGCGAACCATGTCGCCATCGGCATACCACTGCGTACCATCCTGGCCCCGTTGCGGATCAGCTTCTGGCCCACCGTAGGAGTTCGGCGCATAAACCGGATCGGAAACATTTTCGGTACGCCCCACTCCGTCCTTGCTGTAGCTGTTCACCGGACACTTTGGCTTGTTGACAGGAATCTGCTTGTAGTTCACCCCCAGCCGGTGACGGTGAGCGTCCGCGTATGAGAAGCCACGAGCTAGCAACATTTTGTCGGGGGACAAACCGATGCCGGACACGAGGTTGTTAGGTTCAAATGCGGCTTGCTCCACCTCGGTGTGAAAATCAGTCGGGTTGCGGTTCAACGTCAGTTTGCCGACTTCCATTAAGGGGTAGTCACTGTGCGGCCACACCTTAGTCAAATCGAAAGGGTTTAACCGATAGGTCTTGGCATCCTCAAACGGCATGATCTGCATGTGCAGAGTCCAGCTTGGGTAATCGCCGTTTTTGATGGAGTCAAACAGATCACGGCGGTGATAGTCGCCATCTTTACCGGCCATGCTGTCGGCTTCATCTTGGGTCATGCATTCAATACCCTGATCGGTCTTGAAGTGGTATTTAACCCAAAACTTCTCATCCTTGGCGTTGATCCACATATAGGTATGACTGGAATAGCCATTCATGTGACGCCACGTCTTGGGTATACCGCGATCGCCCATCAACCAAGTCACCTGGTGCGCCGACTCAGGCGAAAGCGTCCAGAAATCCCATTGCATATCGTGGTCGCGTAGGCCGTTGTCGGCGCGACGTTTCTGCGAGCGGATAAAGTGCTGGAATTTCATTGGGTCCCGCACGAAGAAAACCGGCGTGTTATTACCCACCATGTCATAGTTGCCTTCACTGGTGTAAAACTTCAGCGAAAAGCCTCGTGGGTCACGCCAAGTATCTGGGCTGCCGCGCTCACCGGCTACCGTAGAAAATCGAATCAGAGTGTCCGTCTTGGTGCCGGGCTGAAATACTGCAGCTTTAGTGTATGCACTTACATCCTTGGTCACCTCGAAGTGGCCAAACGCACCGCCGCCCTTCGCATGGGGTTGGCGCTCTACGATACGCTCGCGATTGAAATTCGCCATTTGCTCAATCAAATAGTGATCGTGAAGGACAATCGGCCCGTCCGCTCCTATTGTGAGGGAGTGTTCATCACTGGCTACTGGGATGCCACCATCTGTTGTGGTGGGTTTCGCTGGTTTATCGCTCATGTGTTACTCCTGTATCGCTCATAGACCCCCAATGAACATTAAGAGTCTATCGCTGAGTAGTAATATTACGGCGCGTATTTCGGTATCGCACAGAGTGCGAGACCCATGAAAACACCATGATTAGAACATGCTTAAAAATTGTTCGCCCCCTTAACCGTGTACTGCAACAAAAACGATCCAAAAGGTCGATCCAAGTAGTACTCCCAAAACAACAACAACGCATTAAACCAATGGCCAGTTTTACTCGCTTTTACGAAACGTAATCGGCGGCCAAACAGAGACAAAAAAGCCCATGAGAAAATGGGCCTTTCTGTAAAATAATTCACCACAAACAATTGAACCAGAAAGAGAAACTGGGCGACGGCGCATCATCCAAGCGCACTTTCCCAACTCATCCAATTCGTTTCGAGGCATGAATTCGAGAAGCAAGCATTCAGGTATTAGCGTAATACTCTAAGCCACACCCTAAAGTCGCACTGAGAGGTTGAGGGCTCCGAATTCGTCGACCTCATTCTGGGCCTTGAACTCGCGGGTACGCGGGACGTGGTTATCGCTCAGGCGCACGTTCTACCAGGTCAAGGTAACGCCGAACGCGCCGGCTCGTTCTTGCGTTGGCTATTCCAGCCACGCGGCTCCTAAGAACCTGACATTTAGTGAATAATTTTCTGGGCCTGTTCGGCCAGCGAGGGCGTCCTGACCTTTTGTCCCTGTCTTTTTTGTATGCTCAAGCCATGGTGCTGATGGTGCGACGGAACCGGGCGAGCGCGAAGCCGAACAAGGCCGACCCAATCACGGCGATGGCGAGGAACTGCGGCCAGACCGCCGTGAAGCCCGCGCCGCGGTACAGAATCGCCTGGGCCAGCATCACGAAATGGGTATTGGGCGCGGCGAGCATGATGTACTGGACAGCCTCCGGCATGCTCTCGCGCGGTGTCGAGCCACCGGAGAGCATTTGCAACGGCAGCAGCACCAGCATGAGTAGCAAGGCGAACTGCGGCATGGAGCGGGCGACGGTGCCGAGGAAGATGCCCATCGAGGTGGTTGCGAAAAGATGCAGCGCCGCCCCGGCCAGAAATAGCGTAAGCGAGCCTTCGATCGGCACAGACAGCCAGCCCTGCACGACGACAGTAAGCGCGAAGGCGGTGGCGGCCAGGACCACCAGCCCCATCGCCCACACCTTGCTCGTCATAATCTCGAAAGGGGTGACCGGCATGACCAACAGATGCTCGACCGTGCCATGCTCGCGCTCGCGGATCAGCGCCGCGCCCGTGAGGACGATGGAGAGCATGGTCACGTTGTTGATGACCTGCATGATGGCGCCAAACCACGACTTGTTGAGCTGGGGATTGAAGCGCGCCCGCAGCGCCAGATCGACCGGTAACTCCGGAACCTCGCGGTAGCGCTGCGCGAAGGCCCGCACCTCGTCGCTCACAATGCTATGAATATAGCCGCTGCCGTTGAAAGCCTGGCTCATGCGCGTGGCATCGACGTTGAGTTGGATCGTTGGCCTGCGCCCCGCCAGCAGGTCGCGCTGGAAGTCGGGAGGGATGTCGAGGGCAAAGGTGTCGATGCCGGCATCCATGCGGGCATCCATCTCGGCCTGGTCGATCACGTCGGGGGGAACAAAGTACGGCGGGTAAAAGGCGCTGACGATGCGCCATGACACTGGAGAGCGATCCTCATTCACAATCGCGATCGGGGCCTTGTTGAAGGTCTCCGGCATGGCCGTGGCCGCCGTGTAGACCGAAATGGTGAAGGCGTAGACGATAAGCACAAGCATGATCGGGTCGCGGACGAGGCTGCGTAACTCTTTGACCCCAAGGTGGAGAATATTGGCAAGGCGCATGGGCTACCGCTCCTGCTTCTTGAGCAGCGCGGCGGACAGCACGGTCAGGACCGGCACGGCCAGCGCCAACGGGATGAAAGCGGCATGTAAATCGGAGAAATTGAGGGCCTTCGAGAAGGTGCCGCGCGCAATCATCAAGAAATGCGTGGTCGGATAGACCTCGCCAATCAGCCGGCCCATTCCTTCCAAGGACGACACCGGATCGATCATGCCCGAGAAGTTCGCTGCAGGCAGGATAGTGAGCACCGCCGTGCCGAAGATCGCCGCGATCTGGCTGCGCATGAAGGTAGAGATAAGGAGCCCCAAGGCCGTCGCGGTGCCGACATAGAGCAACGCACCCACTGCCAACGTCAGGAAGCTACCTTTCAGCGGCACGCCGAAGATGCTCACCGCGAGCAGCGTGAGCAGCAGGAAGCTCAGGAAGCTCAGCACGACATAGGGCAACTGCTTGCCGAGCAGGAATTCAAGCCGCGTCGTCGGCGTGACATAGAAATTGGTGATGGAACCGAGCTCCTTTTCCCGCACCACACTGAGCGCCGCGAGCATAGCCGGGATCAGCATAAGCAGCAGCGGGATCACCGCCGGCACCATCGCCACCAGGCTCTTGACGTCCGGGTTATAGCGAAACCGGGTCTCGATATTAACAAGTCCCGCCAAAGCCTCGCCGTAGCCGGCCTCACGCGCCTTGGTCGCCAGCCAGTGGGCATGAATCCCCTGCACATAGCCGCGAACGGTCTCTCCCCGTGCCGGCATGGCGCCGTCAATCCAGGCGCCGATTTCGACCCGCCGGCCCCGGGCGATGTCACGCGCGAAACCCGGCGGGATCTCGACCGCCAGACTAAGGTCGCCTTCGCGCATCCGCCGGTCGAGATCGGCATCATCGGTAATCGGCGCCCGCTCGACGAAGTACCGGGAGCCGGCGAGGTTAAGCGTATAATCGCGGCTGACGGTGGTCTGGTCGCGGTCCAGTACCGCGAAGGTGAGATCCTCGACATCAAGGCTGATCCCATAGCCCATCACGAACATCAGGATGACGCTACCGACCAGCGCCAACGTTAGCCGGATGGGATCGCGGCGCAACTCCAGCCCTTCGCGCCACGCATAGCTGAGCATGCGCCGGGGGTCAAACCGGCGTCGCCAGCCCTGTAGTTCGACATGGCCTGCTGACGCATCAACCAAACCGAGCGAAGCTATCCCTTCTGGTTGTCTCTCGGCCTCCTGCAACGCCTCCTCCAGATGCCCCACGAACGCCTCTTCCAGAGTCTCCACGCCCCGCTGGCTGATCAGAGCAGCAGGCGTATCGGTCACCAGCACCCGGCCGGCGTGCATCAGCGAAATGCGGTCGCAACGCTCGGCCTCATTCATGAAATGAGTGGAGATGAAGATAGTCACTCCATCCCGACGCGACAGCTCAGCCAGCATGCGCCAGAAAGCGTCGCGTGCAACCGGGTCGACACCCGAGGTGGGCTCGTCGAGGATCAGCATCTCGGGCTTGTGGATCATGGCCACCGCCAGCGACAGGCGCTGTCGGAGCCCGAGGGGCAGTCGGCCCGGCAAACTGTCCACCACGGTGACCAGATCAAAGCGCTCGATCATCTCCTCCACACGCTGCGGAATCTCGGCGGCGGGCACCTGGAACAACCGGGCGTGCAGTTCCAGGTTCTGCCGCACCGTCAGTTCGGTGTAGAGCGAAAAAAACTGTGACATATAGCCGACGCGACGACGGGTGGCGAGGTCGTGCGGGTCCACCTCCTGCCCGAACAGCCAGGCGCGGCCTTCACTCGGCGGCAGCAGGCCGGTCAACATCTTCATGGTAGTGGTCTTGCCGCAGCCGTTAGAGCCAAGGAAACCGAAGATCTCGCCCCTTGGGACTCTCAGGTTCACACGGTCTACGGCAGTGAAATCGCCGAAACGCATGGTCAGATCCTGCGCCTCGATCGCGGTATCGACAGCCTCTTCCGACCGCGATGGAATCTCAACCGCCCGATAATCCCGGCGCTTGTCTTCCGGCAGCAGCCGGATGAAGGCCGCTTCCAGCGAATCCATTCCTGTACGCTGTAATAAACCTTCGGGGCTGTCACAAGCCAGCACCCGCCCACCGTCCATCGCCGCCAACCAATCAAAGCGTGCCGCCTCCTCAATATAGGCCGTGGCCACCAGCACGCTCATACCGGCTCGGGAAGAACGAATCTCGGAGATCAATTCCCAGAACTGGCGTCGTGACAGAGGATCCACCCCAGTGGTCGGCTCGTCGAGGATCAGGAGGTCCGGATCATGGATCAGCGCGCAGCAGAGTCCGAGCTTCTGCTTCATCCCGCCGGATAGCTTGCCCGCCGCCCGATCGAGAAACGGCTTGAGTCCGGTGGCCTCGGTCAGCGCTTCGATGCGACGCGCCCGTTCGCCGCCGTCGTGCCCGAACAGGCGTCCGAAGAAGTCGAGGTTCTCGCGCACAGACAACGTCGGATAAAGGTTCCGCCCGAGCCCCTGCGGCATATACGCAACGCGCGGACCAACGCTACGGCGGTGGCGCGCATTGGCCATATCGCCGCCGAGCACCTCGACCTCACCCTCCTGAATCACGCGGGCACCCGCGATCAGCGCCAGCAGACTCGACTTGCCGACCCCGTCCGGGCCAATCAGCCCGGCCATACAGCCGGCCGGGATCTCAAGGCTAACGGAATCGAGCGCGTGGACCTCCCTGTAGCGCAAGGTCAGGTTCCTCAAGCGGGCGACCGGCATGGCGGCCAACTCGCTGTTATTGGACGTTTGGCTCGTATCCCGTTTCATTGTGGCAGCTTGAGTTGCAGTTCAGGAGGCCAGCTTGCCTGCGGGTCGAGGCGCACATAGACCATGCCGGGGAGGCCGGTCTTGACCTGGTGGAGGTGCTTCCTAAGCAGATCAGGGTCGATCCGCGCCTTGATGCGAAACATTAGCTTCTGGCGTTCTTCTTCCGTCTCCACCATCTTGGGCGTGAATTGTGCGACATCCGCGACGAACGAGATTTGGGCCGGTATCACGTACTGCGGAGCGGCGTCGAGCACGAGCCGCGCTTCGGTTCCCAACGCGACGCGCCCGGCTTGTTCTGTCGGCAGAAAGAAGGTCATGTAGACATCGGCGAGATCAACCATATTCAGCACGACGCCACCCGGAGAGAACACCTCGCCGGGCTGAGCGACGCGGTACTGGACACGACCGTCGCGCGGCGACTTCAGAACGCTGTCATCAAGGTCAGCCTGGATGCGCTGGATGGTGGCCCGCGCCGCTTCCACCGACGCCTGCGCCCCAATAACATCCGACTTGGCTCGTCCTATGGCCGCTTGGGCGGCGGCCGCCTGCGCTTCCGCGGCGCCGACTGCGGCTTTCGCCGCCTGGAAGGCGGCACGATCGTCATCCCGCATGGACAGGGCCGCGGCCCCTTTCAAAGCCAACTCTTCTGTACGGTCAAGGCGCTTCTTCGCAGCATCGAGTTCGGCCTTCCTCTGAGCAATGAACGCCTCGGCCGCTTGCTTCTCGGCTTCTCGCTGGGTCACCTGGCTTTGCGCAGTCTCTATGCCGATAAGCGCGCGCCGCAACTGCGCCTGGGCCTCGCGCAGTTGTGCCTCCAAAACGACCGAATCCATTTTCGCCAGCACCTGCCCGGCGCGGACAAAGTCGCCTTCGTTAGCCAGGATCTCCTTGACCCGGCCCGCAGTCTTGGCCGCGACGTCGATCTCAACGGCCTCGATTCGGCCGTTGCCAGCAGCAAAGCCTTCTGGCAAACCCTTTGGTTGAACAAACCACCACGCCCAAGCGCCTAGGCCGACGACAATCGCGGCGACGACGACCCGAGCAATGTTCACCCTTACGAGCCGCTTCAATGTCAGTTTTTGACCCGAATTTCTGTCCATCATAAAAATTCCTGCTGCTCTTGTGGAACATCGGCGGAACTCGGCATCGATCAGCCAGCACAGATAAGGCAAAGCAACTTGACGCTATACGGGTATAACAGTTTTCAGATTGCTCCAAGAGAAAGTTATTCAAGCCCTCTGTACCATGCCCCCTTCAACCTACCTCTCATGTCTCGATAATACCACCTTGGATACCACGCTCAATCGATGCTCCTCGCTGCCATCATTTGCCAAATACTGCCAGATATAAAAACAAAAAAGGCCCATGAAAACATGGGCCTTTTTTGTCATTAAATGCCAGTTAGTACCAGCTAGTGCCTAACGAGTGATCATTCCCACTCGATAGTTGCAGGTGGCTTGGAAGAAATATCGTAGGTCACCCGACTAATACCTGGAATTTCATTGATGATCCGGCTGGAAACCAGTTCTAGGAAATCATAGGGTAGGTGCGCCCAGCGGGCGGTCATGAAGTCGATGGTTTCCACTGCACGCAGGGCCACCACGTATTCATAGCGACGGGCATCACCCACCACGCCGACCGATTTCACTGGCAGGAACACCGCAAAAGCCTGACTGGTTTTGTGATACAGGCCTGCCGCTCGCAGCTCTTCAATGAAGATATGATCCGCTAGACGCAAGGTGTCAGCATATTCCTTCTTCACTTCACCCAGGATACGTACGCCCAGCCCCGGCCCAGGGAAAGGATGGCGGTAAACCATGTCGTAGGGCAGCCCCAGCTCTAAGCCAATTTTGCGCACTTCATCCTTGAACAATTCACGCAAAGGCTCAACCAGCTTGAGCTTCATATCTTCCGGTAGGCCACCCACGTTATGGTGGCTCTTGATAACATGGGCCTTGCCAGTCTTGCTGGCGGCGGACTCAATCACGTCCGGGTAGATAGTGCCTTGGGCGAGCCAGTTAGCGTTCTGCAATTTGCTCGCTTCATCGTCGAAGATATCGATAAAGGTATTACCGATAATTTTGCGTTTTTTCTCCGGGTCCGCTTCACCGGCCAGTTTTCCGAGGAAGTTGTCTTCCGCGTCCACCCGGATCACCTTAACACCCATGTTATCGGCAAACATTTCCATTACTTGGTCACCTTCCTGGTGACGCAACAGACCGTTATCGACAAACACACAAGTGAGCTGATCGCCGATTGCCTTGTGCAGCAACGCTGCGACCACGGAAGAATCCACCCCGCCGGAAAGCCCCAGGATCACCTCGTCGGTGCCTACCTGCTCACGGATGGTATCAATGGCATCGCTGATGATGTTGCTCGGCGTCCAAAGCGCCTCACATTCACACAACTCGCGTATAAAGCGTTCCAGCAGACGACCACCTTGCAAGGTATGGGTCACTTCCGGATGAAACTGAATGCCATAGAAGCGCTTTTCGTCATTGGCCATGCCAGCAATGGGACAACTGCCGGTGGTGGCGGTGGCCACAAACCCCGCTGGCATTTCACCAACACGATCGCCATGGCTCATCCATACATCGAGGAATTCCTTGCCCTGTTCTTCATGGTCAACGATGCCATCAAGCAGCGCATTAGGCTCTGCTTTTTCCACACGGGCATAACCGAATTCATGTTTTTCGCCAGCGATGACCTTACCGCCCAACTGCTCGGCCATTGTCTGCATGCCGTAACAGATACCCAGCACCGGAATGCCCGCTTCGAACACGGCTTGAGGCGCCCGTGGCGTTTGCGCTGCGGTAACAGATTCGGGGCCACCGGAAAGGATGATGCCTTTGGGCGCGAATTCGGCCAGCTCTTCAGCCGTCATGTCAAAGGCACGAATTTCGCAATATACCCCGATTTCACGCACACGACGCGCAATCAGTTGAGTGTATTGGGATCCGAAGTCCAGAATGAGAATGCGCTGGGCATGAATGTCTGTCATTGGGGTCTATCCCGGTGGTTGCCGGCGGTTAGAGCCGAACCTGGTTAGAACGGACCAAGCGCCAAATATTTGCCGCCTAGCACTTTAAAAAGAAAAATCGGTCGAGCGCGGCTCGACCGATTTCAGCATTCCGTCTCTGGCTTCAAGCATAGCGCTCTTGGCCAGCGACACTACGTCTACGTTCGCATTACCCTACTGGGTAATTGGGCGCTTCCTTGGTAATTGTCACATCGTGCACGTGGGACTCTTTCATGCCGGCGTTAGTCACCTTCACGAATTCCGGCTTGGTCCGCATCTCTTCGATGGTGGCGCAACCGGTATAGCCCATGGAGGCACGCAGGCCACCCGTCAACTGATGAACGATGGCACTCATTGGGCCCTTGTAGGGAACCCGGCCTTCGATACCTTCCGGAACCAGCTTTTCAATGCCTGCAGCAGCATCCTGGAAATAACGGTCTGAGGAGCCCGTAGAACCAGACATGGCCCCCAAAGACCCCATGCCACGGTAGGCTTTGTAATAGCCACCCTGGAACAGCTCAACGTCGCCCGGCGCTTCTTCTGTGCCCGCCAACAAGGAGCCGATCATGATGGCGCTGGCGCCTGCCGCCACCGCTTTGGAAATATCTCCGGAAAAACGGATACCACCGTCAGCAATCAAGGGCACACCCGTACCTTCCAATGCTGCCGCCACGTCAGAAATAGCGGTAATCTGCGGCACACCAATACCGGCCACAATACGGGTAGTACAGATGGAACCGGGGCCGATACCGACTTTCACTGCATCTGCGCCAGCAGCAACCAGATCTTTTGCTGCCGCAGCGGTAGCAATGTTACCGCCAATGACTTGTACATCGGGGAAGTGTTTCTTCACCCAAGACACCCGATCAATCACACCTTGGGAATGTCCGTGAGCGGTATCGACAACGATCACATCCACACCGGCTTCAACCAACGCAGCAACACGTTCGTCAGTGCCCGCACCGGTACCCACCGCGGCCCCAACACGCAAGCGACCTTGGGAGTCTTTACAGGCATTAGGATATTTAGCGGCTTTCTCAATGTCTTTGACGGTGATCATGCCACGCAAATCACCCGCTTCATTCACCACAATGATTTTCTCAATGCGGTGTTTGTGTAGCAGGGCCTGGACTTCATCGGCGCCAGCGCCTTCCAGCACAGTCACCAACCGATCCTTGCCGGTCATGATGTCTTTAACACATTGGTCATAGTTGGTAATGAAACGGGTATCACGACTGGTCACAATACCCACAACCTTATCGCCATTCCCTTTTTTCTCAACCACCGGCACACCGGAGATATTATTCGCTTCGGTAATACGAATCAGCTCGGCAACCGTGGTATCTGGGGTGACGGTAATCGGGTCTTTCACTACCCCGGATTCATACTTTTTAACCATCCGCACGTTGCGCGCCTGATCCTCGATATCCATGCTTTTATGGAGGATACCAACACCCCCTTCCTGCGCCATAGTAATGGCTAGGCGGTGCTCGGTAACCGTATCCATGGCTGCGGATACCAGCGGAATGTTCAAAGCAATACCCCGAGTCAACTTGGACTTTAGGGACACATCTTTGGGCAGCACATTGGAATGGGCGGGCACAAGCAAAACGTCATCAAACGTCAGTGCTTCTTGGGCAATTCTGAGCATATTGCACCGTAGGAAGTGAGGGGGGAGCCTGGCGGATTCCACCGGGCGGAGCGGTAGCACCTAAAATTTAGACAGGCACCCCGTTAAATTAGGCGGGCGATTATACGACATTACCGGCTAACCACACAATCACCGCTGGCAGGGTACAAAAAAACGGGCTACCCTCCCGCGATGACCATTTCATCCCGCGCCGAACCGCTGTCTATCAGCCAGTTAAACCTGGATGCCCAGGGCCTGCTGGAAAGTTCTTTTCCCCTGATTTGGCTCCAGGGAGAGCTGTCCAACTTCTCTCGCCCGGCCTCCGGCCACTGGTATTTCAGCCTGAAAGACACCCGTGCCCAGATTAATGGAGCCATGTTTCGTAATCGTAACAGGCTACTGAATTTTGCCCCCCAAAACGGGGAACAGGTGCTGGTGCGCGCCAAGATCACCCTTTACGTTCCCCGCGGCAATTTCCAGATTGTGGTCGAACACATGGAGCCCGCTGGCCAGGGCGCATTAAAAGCCCAGTTCGACGCCTTGAAAGCCCAGCTACAAAGTGAAGGCCTGTTCGCCCAGGAACACAAACGAACGCTGCCCGCCTGGCCCAACCAGATTGGGGTCATCACCTCACCCAGCGGCGCCGCTATTCGCGATATTTTGCAAGTACTGCAGCGCCGATGCCCTTCCATACCCGTGCTGATCTACCCCGCTGCCGTTCAAGGAGCCGAGGCTCCGGCGCAATTGCGCCAAGCGCTGGCATTGGCCGTGGCACGTAATGAATGTGATGTGCTGATCCTGGGGCGTGGCGGCGGTTCTCTGGAGGACTTGTGGGCATTCAATGACGAAGGGTTGGCCCGAGCCGTGGCGAACTGCCCCATTCCCATTGTTTCAGCGGTGGGCCATGAAGTGGACACCGGCTTGACCGACTTTGCCGCCGACCTACGCGCGCCTACCCCCTCCGCCGCCGCCGAGCTGGTGAGCCCGGATCTCTCCATTGTCAGTCAACGACTTGCGGGGCTACACCGGCGACTTCGCTGGGTCATGGCGCAAGAGCTACGTACTGTGCAAGAGCGCCTGCGCCATCTCAGCCAACGGCTGCGCTCCCCCCGCCAGCACCTTGAACAGAGCAGCCAGCGACTGGATGAGCTACAAAACCGCCTGCAGCGGCAAATGCAACATCGCCTCACCCTGCTGCAGGGCCGCCTGCAACCCAGCCAGCAACGGCTGGCGCGGCTGTCCCCGCAACGATTGCTGGTGGAGCGCCAGCAACGGCTAGCAACCCTGAGCAAGCGACTCCCTCAGCCAATCCTGCGCCAACTTCAGCAGCAACAACTGCAGCTAGCCGGGTTGAGTAAGCGCCTGCATACCGCCAGCCCGCTGGAAACCCTAGCACGGGGATACAGTATTACTTTTAAGGGGAACCAGGCGGTGCGCTCTGTGGAACAGCTGCAAGCCGGCGACACCCTGACTACCCGGCTGGCCGACGGCGAAATTATCGCCCGGGTAGAACACGTCCAGGTGTCAGATACGGACTGAGCACTCGCGCCAATTGCTGGCGCCGGAAGGGTTTGGCGAGATGGGAGTTCATCCCCGCCGCTAGGCAACGTTCACGTTCTTCATTCATGGCATTGGCGGTAAGCGCCACTACCGGCATCGGCGCCCTCCCCTGTTCCCGCTCCCATTGCCGCAACAATCGGGTAGCGGCCAGCCCATCCATTATTGGCATCTGCACATCCATGAGAATGCAGTCAAAGTCGCGCTGGCGCGCCTTTTCCAGCGCCTCGTGACCGTTTCCGGCTGTCACCACGCAAACGCCCATCCGCTCAAGGATACGCCGGGCCACCATGGCATTGATCGGATTATCTTCTACTAACAAAACTACCCCATGCAGAATGGGCTGATCCTGTTCAATCTGCCGGCTCGCAATATCACCTTCACTGGGCTCTCGCTGTTCTCGGCACAATAGACGCAGCGATAACGTGAAGATACTGCCGCCCTCTTCACGGCCGTCCACGGTCAGAGTGCCGCCAAGCATTTCACTAAGCTTGCGAGCGATGGCGAGCCCCAACCCGGTACCACCAAAACGGCGCGAGGTGGACGAATCAATCTGCGAGAACGCCTTGAATAGGCCTGCGCGTTTTTCGCGAGGAATACCGATGCCGGTATCGGCCACGGCAATACTCAGGTCTAGCCAGTCGCCATGTACCGGTGATACCGATACGGACACAGTAACCCCCCCCTCTTGAGTAAATTTCACCGCATTGGAAATCAAGTTGCTAAGCACCTGTCGCAACCGGGTTGGGTCGCTGCGCGCCACTTGTCCAGCCAGCGCCTCTGCGCCTTCTAGTTGCAAATACAGGCCTTTGCTTTCTGCCACATAGCGGAACGTCGCCACGCAATTTTTCAGCAAAGGCAGTATCTCGAAAAAGGAGGGGTCGAGATCCATGCGGCCGGCTTCGATGCGAGAAAAATCAAGGATATCGTTGATTACATCGAGTAAATGTCCGGTGGACTCCAAGGCCGCCTGCGTATATTCGTGCTGCTCATCATTCTGAGCGGTTTCTTCCAGCAGTTGCAGCATACCCAGAACGCCGTTCATAGGCGTACGTAGCTCATGGCTCATCATCGCTAGAAAGTCACTTTTTGCCTGGCTTGCCGTCTGAGCATGACGATGAGCATCCTGCAATTCAGTCATGGCCGCTTGCTGCTTGCGGCGGGCACCCTCTAGGGCGCCGGCCAATTCATTGATATTGTCCTGCAGCTCACCCAACTCGCCTTGCAAACGACGACGGCCGCGTACCGTGTATTCCCCGTAACGTAGAGTCCGAAGCAGACCAGACAGGTCGCCAAGCGGGGCCGCAATCTGCCGGGTCAGATAGTGTGCGATCCAGAGCCCCAAAATTATCGCAAAGAAGGCCGGAATCAGGCTAGCCTTCAAAATTTCTTTCTGCCGGGCCAGCAACCGGGCGCTGGACATCCCCAACACCACTTCACCAATACGATCCGGCTTTATGTTCCGCCCTTCGGTATGGTCGAGCATGCCTTCGGGTACCACCGGCTGACGATAAATACCGGAGTGGAATTCGATAATATCCGCGTTTTCCTCCAGTGCATCGCGCCCCTCGTAGAGTAACACCAGCCCATCGCTATCCCGGAACACCACGTATTGCAGATCAGCCCGCTGCATGGCCATCTGTGCCTGACGACGCAAATCCGTGTAATTGCCCGCCAACACACCATACTCTGACGCCGAGGCAATCTGCTGAGCGAGGAAACTGCCTAACTCGTGCAGATCCCGGTCTGCATCTTCAAAACGCTGCCAAGTCAACGCCATCAACAAAAGGCCGAGCATAAACAGCGCAGGTGCTAGCCCCAAGATTTGCAGCTGTTTGCGAATGCCCGGGCCCTTGCGCGGTGAGTCAGAACCAGTCAAGGCAACGCCCTCGCGTCTTGTAAGGCATCTTGGAGCGTACCGCTGGTGCGGTAACGCATATCAAACCCTCTGGCCACATGCTCGTTAACCACCACCGATGGGCGAACCACGAACGACGATGCCTGCCATTGCCTGTTATTAGCAAAGTAATGCAGCCGCTGAGCCCCTTCGCTGACCAGGTCGCTGCCGCTGGCAAAATATGAAGCAACGCTACCCGCATTCACAAACGTTAGGTCTGGGCCAAACACCGGGCGACGCTGGCGGTAACTGGTCAGTAACACCAGCTTGGCCGCATCAGGCCCCAACAAGGCATCATCCACGGGCAACACAATTGCATCGAGATGATTAAGATTTTCACGCAGTGTGTTGCCCAAATCCCGGGCATTGTTTACCGGCAACGACTCCAGCTTGATGGCGCCACGGTGGCGGCGCACCACCTCTATAGGCCAAACGCTGTTTGTGCCCATTACCACGCCGACCCGACGGGCTAGGGGCATCATGGTGTGCACCATGCGCAATTGGTCAAGCAGGCTCACTCCCGCCCAAACAGCCGCACACTGACAGCCTTGCCGTTCGGCGTCTTCACTCAACGCACGGCTGACATAAATGCCCAGCAACGGTTTACCATGGACCAGAGCACCGCTAAAAGCCGCATCACCGAGCGCCACCAACACATCGGCAGCCTCAGGCTCATCAACCATACGCAGGTTGTTCGGTAGCTCTTGTGTCAGAGACGATACAAATACATCACTAAAAGGGGAGGGTTCAGCAAGCACATGCACCGTTACTGGCGGCGCAGACAACGCAGGGACTGCCGATACCAACAGCAAAAGGAAACCGAGAATAGGTCCCTGCCAGCTCCGCATCCGATTACATCCTCACCGTCACACCAAACCACATCCTGTCTTGCTGATAACGGTTCTCTGGAAAGACTACCGGCTGCTTGTTCAGCCCATGCTGCACGACAGCCTGCCATTCCAGCTCCGTAGGGCCCGCACGATGTCGAAAACGGAGCTGCATATCCACACGTTCAAAACGATTATCGTTGTAATCATTAGATAGGTAGTAGGCCGAAGAAAATGCCCAATGCTGGCTGAACTGCCATGACCAAAGAGCACTACCGGAATTCCGTGCAGCCAGACGGTACTCAGTCTTCACATTGCTCCGGGTGTGGATATGAGCACCGGTTACGCGGAACAAATGCGACGCTGCCGGGCGCCAGGTGAGCTGGGCTTCGGTGCCCTGGTGATTCACCCTACCGTCGTTGTTGGGTTCAAAATCAAAGGAATTCAATGCTGTGCTGAGCAGGTTAGTCAGGGTTTCTTGAAAATAACGAACATCCAGCTCAACCGCGGAAAACTGACCGTAATAGCCTACCTCCCAGGAGCGCATTTTCTCTGGTTTAAAGGTCGCAGGACTTTGTTGAGTCACAAAAAAATAGGCTGGCGACCAGCCCAGTAGTGTCTGGGCGTTTTCGCCAAAGGGAGATGACAGAGCTTGCGCTTGGAAATTGATATTGGCGCGTTCTTCATAAATATCCGGGGTGCGTAGAGCCTCAGAATAAACATAACGCAGGTGATGACCGGGGAACACTCGCCAGTTTACGCCAGCACGAGGACTGAAGTGATCGTCGCTAATCTGGTCTCGCTCCCAATAGCCACCTAAATTTACCGTTACCGGATCCAGAACATCCAGTGCCAAATTGCCAAACAGACGATAGCTGACATTATCCTCTGTGCCGCCCAGGTAACTATCGGACTGAACCCGGTCATGGCGGACCTCCGCACCACTGACTAATCTAGCCCAGCGAGCCAAGTGTAAGGTGTCTTGTATTTCCAAATCATAGCGAACCTCTTGAATATCCAGCTCACTACTGGCACAAAAAGGCGAGCCCGCACTTTGAAGGCTCAAATAACGATTCATGACATCAAGGTCGGACGGGAAGGCAGCGAAAGTCGCCTCTATGTCACCGCCATTTTGCAAATACAAATCCCGTAATTCCTTGCTAAAAAACAGACCGCCACCAGGGCCTGGCTTGCCGGTCACCGGGTCCAGATAACACAACTCAAAACCGGTTACTTCTTGATTGTATTGGCCGTATGTGAGGATCTGCAGCTGATGAGTACGGCTAAAGTTGTGCTGCCATTGCAGCGATAAAAAGGCCCGTTCGCCTTTCTGTATCGGGTCGTCTTGGTATTCACCCATATCCGTCAGTCCCGCTTCCTGCTGGCGCTCCAAGCGGCTCTGACTTCCCCCTGCCTGCACCGTAAGCGTGTTACGCTCATCCGCTTCCCACACCCATTCAGTGTTGAGTGTTTCGATGTGCTTGTCATCCGGCAGGGTTTTTCCTTCGAAAGGTTCATCGTAGCCGTTATCCGCCCGACGGGACACCGAGGCCCGCACGGCACCATTGCTCAGCTGATGAACTCCGACCAAATGGGCATCACGAATGCCATTGTTTCCGCCCAGCATTGTCACACCGCTGCTGCTGATATCGCGCGGATCTCGGGTAATGATATTAATGACCGCGGTGAAGGCGTTGGCACCGTATGCTGCTGCTGCCGGGCCACGGGTCACTTCTATGCGTTCCACATCCCGTATATCCACCGGCATATCGTTCCAGCTGACCCGGGACAGGCCCGGTTGGTACTGGCTACGGCCATCCAATAGAACCAGCATGCGGCGCTGATCCCGCGCCAGGGTTGGGTGGTAAGCCACAGAGGGAACATTGCCATCCACTTTCACGGCGGCCATGCCCGGCACCAGCTTAAGAACCTCGTAGAGTTCGCGAGCGCCACTGGCTTCAATTAAGGTGCGATCGATAACGGTAACGCTGGCGGGGGCCTCAGACTGAGGCTGGCTGACACGGGCAGGTGTCAGCACCATGGCCGGCTGCTGGGCGGGTTCCATTATTGGCTCCATACCCTGCACCGATGCACAGAGCAGGCTTAGCCCCCCGGCTATTCCAACGTATCCCCAACGTTTGATAACCCATCCCCCGTGATATGCGTTACCGCCCCCGGCATTGCCCAGAAGGGTTATTTCTTCATCCGCTTGATCATCCGCTTGCGCTTGTGCACTTGCCGGTCTGTCAGTACATTCTTGCGCCCTTCATAAGGATTCGTGCCAGATTTAAATTCCAGCCGGATAGGCGTACCTTCCAGTTTCAGCAGCTCGCGGAAACGATTTTCCAGAAATTTCTTATAGCTGGTCGGCAAGGCTTCCGTGCGGTTACCGTGCAACACCAACGTCGGTGGGTTATTGCCGCCCAAGTGAGCATAACGCAATTTGGCACGAAAGCGTCCATTGCGCGGTGGCGGGTGGCCGTTGGTGATCTCTTCCATCATCCGAGTCAGCTCGTTGGTGCCAATCTTGATAAAGGCGCTATCCCAAGCTTGCTCTACCATGCCCCAAAGGTCCCCAACCCCAGTACCATGCAGAGCAGAAATAAATTTTATCTTTACCCAGGGAGCAAACTCCAAACGTCGCCCAAGATTCACTCGAACCCGTTCTTTATGATCTGCCTCCAGACCATCCCATTTGTTCACAGCAATCATCAAAGCGCGGCCGCTATCTAGGGCATAGCCCAGAAGGTGCAGATCCTGATCGGTAATACCTTCGCGGGCATCGATCACCACCACCACCACTTGGGCAGCTTCCATGGCCTGTAACGCTTTTATCACAGAAAACTTTTCAACCATTTCGAACACTTTACCGCGCCGCCGCACTCCGGCAGTGTCGATCAAGGTATAAGCGCGGCCCATGCGCTCAAACGGCACCTCAATGGAGTCACGAGTGGTCCCAGCGTGGTCAAACACCACCACCCGTTCTTCACCAAGCATACGGTTGATTAGGGTAGATTTGCCCACGTTAGGGCGCCCCAATACCGCCACGCGAATGCTGTCTTCACCGGGTTTCTTAGAGGTGCGATGCTCGCCTTCCGGAAGCAGCTCCAGATCCGTGAACCCTTCGAGGATATGTTCAATCATGCTGGTCACACCACGGCCATGGGCCGCGGCGATAGGTAACACTTCGGTGAGCCCCAGCGCAAAGAACTCAGACATGGCCGAATCCGCGTCCACGCCATCGGTCTTGTTGACGATGAGATAGGTGGGCTTGGGCAGCTTGCGCAACTCACTGGCGATCTGCTCATCGGCGGCGGTCAGGCCGGCACGGCCATCCACCATGAACAGCACCACATCCGCCTCACCTACCGCCTGCAAGGATTGACTGGTCATCGGTACGTCAATGCCGTCATCGTTCTCGCCGATACCGCCGGTATCCACTACGGTGTACAAATACCCGCCCAGCTGGCCATCCCCGTACTTACGGTCACGGGTCAGCCCCGGAAAGTCAGCCACCAAGGCATCACGAGTGCGGGTCAGTCGGTTAAAAAGTGTGGATTTGCCCACATTGGGCCGCCCAACCAAGGCGATTACCGGCTTCATAGTCATCTCAACGAGGTTTCAACGGCGCTATGGTAACGCCAAAGGCGGCGCCAAACGAAAAAATCTGCGCAGCACGCAGATTTTTCAAAGGTAAACTAAATGCACGGGTTACTTTTGACGCAATCCATAAGCCGCAAGCTTACCGTCATAACTCAGCACATAAAGGGTATCGTCAAAGCTAACCGGGGTGCCAGCAAAGCCATCACGGTCATGCCGCTTGCGTGCTAGCAGGGTGCCGTCATCTGTATTCATCCAGTGCAGATAACCTTCAAAATCACCCACTGCGACCAGCTCTCCCTGAACCGCTGTGCCAGTGAGCCGGCGCCCATAAAGTTTGTCTTGCTTCCAAATGATACTGCCGGTGCGCTGGTCCACAGACCACACCACACCATTGTCATCGGCCACAAACAAACGGCCACCGCTTGCACTGATCACCTGAGCGCTGGACATTTCCTTAGCCCAGTATTGCCGGCCATTAACCTGGTCCGCCACACCTACCTTGCCTTGAAACGCCACCGCGAAAACGCCGCCGCCTTCCACGATCAAGTTCCCGTCCACATCAGTAAGACGGTCGAGTTCAGAACGCCCGGTAGGTTCAGCAATGCGTTGCTCCCATACGGGCACACCGGTTTCAGCGTCCAGAGCCGCTAGCTTGGCATTGGCGAAACCGGCATACACACGGCCATCGACAATGGCGGGTTGGGCCAGCCCACGCAGGGTCAGAGTGGGCACCACGGTTTCGTAATCCCACATTTTCTCACCCGTGCTAGCATCCAGCGCCGTCACATGGCCGTCTTGAGTCTGAAACACAGCAATAGCGCCGTTGCTGGCAGGAATTGCCAGCGCTTCACCAGAAAGTCGGGTTCGCCACAGCTCCTCACCATTATCCATGGACAGAGCTACAGCCATACCCTCGCGTGTACCGTAAAGCACCATGCCGTAACCGGCGTAGAAGCCACCACCAATGCGATCGCCGGTTTTAACCCGCCACTGGCGCTTGCCCTTATCGCGGCTAACGGCATACACCTCACCGAACACATCACCGGCAAACACCTGTTGCTGGGTCACCGCCGGGCGCAGGGTTAACTGGCTTTCTTCCACCCCGTCACCCACGCCCTCCTTCCAGAGCCGTTTTACCTTGTAGCTGGCATCAAAATCCGGCAAGTCATTGGGCTCAATGGCATTCGGGTTGGAGCTACAACCGGTCAACAACAGGCCGGTCAGTGCGAGGGGGAGAAGGAAATATTTCATTTAGCTCTTCAGGTCGTCCAGTTTCATCTGCACACGGTCTTTTTCACCGTTATCCTGCAGGGTTTCCAGCGCCTGGGTATAGGCATCCGTGGCAGCTTGATGATCGCCACGGGCCTTCGCCAAGTCACCACGCAGCTCCAGAGCCATGCCATTGAAGGCGCTCGGGAAACTATTATCCAGCTCGGCGGCGGCCTTGTCATAGGCTTCTTGCTGCAACAACACACGTACCAAGCGTAGGCGGGCGGTGTAAATCAGCGCATCTGTAGCGCCATCATCAACCACGCTCTGCAGTAGAGATGCAGCGCTTTCATAATCACCCGCTTGCACCGCCAAACGAGCCTGCGCCAAATTGGCGTAGTTGGCGTAGGCACTGCCGGGGAAATTTTCTTTCAACGCTTCAGCCTTCTGGTTCACTGTCGCTTCATCCACTTCCTGTGCAGTCAGCGCTTCGACCATCACCTGATAGTGTTTGGAGGCTTCGGCGGACTGTTCGCCTTGGTGGTCTTGCCATTCACGCCAACCAATCAGAGCGGCTACAGCTAACACCACGGTAATAATCGTGGCCGTACCGTTCTTTTGCCACCACTCTTTTAGCAGCTCTGCCTGTTCTTCTTCATCGCGCATGTAATCTGCCACCCTGCTCTCCTTTCGTATTTATATCCCGAGGTTGGTTCGGGTCGTTGTTTGTCGAGTTGAAAGTTTAAAGCTCAAGAGTGCGGAGAAATCCTTTCCGGATGGCAATATCTTGATCTCGTTTAAACTTTAAACTTTAAACTCGTCTGTTGTCTCGTTCAGAACACTCTATTATTCAAGAAACGATGTCACCGCATTGGCCACATCGCCCTGAGCAACCTGCACCTGTTCGCCCTGACCGCGCAGTGGCTTCACCGTCACCACGCCACTGGCCAATTCATCTTCACCCATAATCAAGCCCACCGCAGCACCACTGCGATCGGCTTTTTTCATCTGGCTTTTGAAGCTGCCGCCACCACAGTGCAACTGAATTGCACGACCGGGCAAAGCATCACGAAGATGTTCGGACAACGCCATGGTCGGAGCCAGCACATCCCCCATAGCCATCACATAGACGTCCACCGGCGCTGACAGTTCCGGTCTTTCCTGCTCGATAAGCAAAATCAACCGCTCGATCCCCATGGCGAAACCCACTGCTGGGGTCGGTTTGCCACCCAGCTGCTCCACTAGGCCATCGTAGCGACCACCGGCGCATACTGTGCCCTGTGCGCCTAACGCATCGGTCACCCATTCGAAAACAGTTTTGCCATAATAATCGAGCCCGCGTACCAAATACGGGTTCACCTTATAAGCAATGCCACTGGCATCTAGCAAGGCTTTCAGCCCTTCAAAATGGGCCACCGCCTCATCATTCAAATAATCCGCCAGCTGCGGCGCGCCTTTGAGCACCTCGCGAGTGCCCGTGTCTTTACTATCCAAGACACGCAGCGGGCTACGCTCCAAGCGCTTCTGCGAGTCCCCATCCAAGTCGTCAAAATGGGCCTTCAGATAATCCACAAGAGCATCACGATAACGAGCCCGGTCAGCACTGTCGCCCAAGGAATTCAGTTCCAAGACCACCTTGTCTTCCAGCCCCAAAGCTTTCCACAGGCGTGCGGTAAGCAGGATGACTTCCGCATCAATATCTGGCCCTGTCATACCAAAGGTTTCTACACCGATCTGGTGGAATTGGCGATAGCGGCCCGCCTGAGGGCGTTCGTGGCGAAACATGGGCCCGGCGTACCACAAGCGCTGGGTCTGGTTGTACAACAGACCATGCTGTTCACAAGCGCGTACGCAACTGGCGGTACCTTCTGGACGCAGGGTTAAGCTGTCACCGTTGCGGTCGTCGAAGGTGTACATTTCCTTTTCGACGATATCCGTAACTTCACCGATACTGCGCTTGAACAGGTCGGTCTGCTCCACAATCGGCATGCGGATTTCCTGGTAACCATAGCTGGCCAGCACCGCACCCACTTTTGCTTCCAGCCACTGCCACAGGCCGGTCTGTTCCGGCAGGATATCGTTCATCCCACGGATAGACGTGATTTTCTTACTCACTGCAATTCCTTAAAAAACGCAGAACGCTGGACACCAAGCACCAGACGCAAACCCATCACGCCCGGCCCACTGGATCCCTCGCCTTCTATTCACTACGGGCGATAATGCCTTTTTCTTCGTCTTCGCGCTGTTTCTTGACCTTGGCGCGCACCATTCGCTCAAGCTCGTCGACCAGATCGTCAGCGGTAATGTGGTGGCTTTTTTCACCGTCACGGTAGGCTAAATTATTGGGCGTGCCGCCGGTGAGCCCCACATCCACTTCACGGGCTTCGCCGGGGCCATTTACCAAACAGCCAATCACCGCCAGGTCGACGGATTCATTGATGTCTTCCAGACGCGCTTCCAGCTCGTTCACGGTTTTGATCACATCAAAGTTTTGCCGTGAACAGCTAGGGCAGGCAATGATGTTCACGCCTTTTTTGCGCAGGTTCAGGCTTTTCAGAATATCGAAACCAACGCGTACTTCTTCTACCGGGTCCGCCGCCAGAGAAACACGAATAGTGTCGCCAATGCCTTCCATCAGTAGCGCGCCTAGCGCCACGGCAGACTTCACCGTGCCAGAACGGAAGGTTCCCGCTTCGGTAACCCCCAAGTGCAACGGCTGTTCTAGCTGAGAGGAAAGCTTGCGGTAGGCCTGCAGCGTCATAAATACATTGGACGCCTTAACGCTAACTTTAAAATTTTGGAAATCGTAACGGTCGAGGATGTCCGCATGACGCAAGGCCGATTCCACCAATGCATCAGAGGTGGGCTCGCCGTATTTGCGTTGCAATTCTTTTTCCAAGGAGCCGGCATTCACACCGATACGAATCGGCAAGCCTTTGTCTTTGGCGCATTGAATCACGGCCTTGATACGGTCTTCTCGGCCAATATTGCCAGGGTTGATACGCAGGCAGTCCACGCCCTGCTCAGCGACAGCTAAAGCAATTTTGTAATCGTAATGGATATCCGCCACCAGCGGCACATCCACCTGCTTGCGAATTTTGCCGAAAGCCTCGGCGGCCTCCATGGAAGGCACCGAAACACGCACGATATCCACACCGGCATCTTGCAACCGGCGGATTTGGCCGACAGTGGCATCTACATCACAGGTTTCAGAATTGGTCATGCTTTGTACGGAGATCGGGGCATCGCCACCGACAGGGACATTGCCCACCATGACTTGGCGGGTTTTACGACGTTCAATCTTAACTTCCGGTTCCATGGTGTTTTCTACCCTCGCGAATCAGGGAACGGAGATCCGCACAACTTTACCGGGGGAATCCGTCGGCAAGGTGACAGCTTTACCGTTAACCAGCAACTCATCCACCGCCCCAGCGTTGCCGAGAGTCAGGTTGAACGGCGCTTTGCCATCCAACATCAGAGAGGCGCCACCAGATTGTTCGCCTTGGCGCAAAGTGCGGCCGTTGGCATCGGTCACTTTAATCCAGCAGTTACTGGTAAAACTGAGTGACAGGCGATCCAGACCATTGGCCGCCAGCATGGATGAAACGTCATCATTATTCTGGAGCTGGCCGTCATCGTTTCCCACGTCTTCAGTGGTAATGTCAGAGATCGACTCAGCAGCCGCCTGCGGCCTACCCTCGTCAGTAGCATCGGTACCGTTAAGGCTTGCACCCTGGGTCACACCCGCCATTTCGTCATCAAATTGGGCCTGGCGCTGAACACCCATGTCGTTATTACTGGCGTCTGCTTCGGCTTCACTCTGCTGGCTCATTTCCTGAACCTTGTCAGGCAGCGCAGGCAATTCACCTTTGCTAGGCCAGAACGCCCATAGCAAGGAAACCAGCACTACCAACGCCAGGGCAATCAGCAGCGGTTTGAGCCACGCCGCAGGCGGTGGCGCAATAGACGGCAGCAGCAGGGGCTTATCTAGCGCATCCTCATTAACCATTTGCTGGAAGGTACCGGCGATTTCTTCCGCCGGCAGCCCAAGCAACCGTGCGTAGTTACGCAGGTAGCCCTTCACGAAGGTGGCTTCCGGCAAACGCTCATAATCGTCAGCATCCAAGCTCTGCAGATAGGTCAGAGACAAGTGCAAGCGCTGGGCCGCCTCAGTCTGAGTCATACCCTGGGCCTCACGGGCTCTGCGACAACGTTCGCCGGGTAATACCACCATGTCATCGCTCATTGCTGCGCTCCTTTTGCTTGCTCAGCTTTCCATTGCTGCCACTGACGGTACTCGCCAGAGCGGCGGTAAAGATTATCCAGGGCCAGCTCATAGCTGGATTGCTGGTTGCGGTAGCCCAACGAATTGGACAGTTGAATACCCAGCCACAGGGCGCGGGCACTCTGACGGCCCGTGCGCTGCACATATTGCTGGTAATAATCCCATGCTAGGCGGCTACGGCCTTCGTCAAAATACAATTGCGCCAGCGCTAGGCTGGGCTGAACAGAACGGGGGTTCAGGCGCAGGGCCTTAACATAGGCACTGCGGGCGTCCTCGCTGTTTCCTAATCGTTGGTAACAACGACCCATGTTTTCCCAGGCGCTGCCTCGGCCCTCATAGGACGGATCGTTGGCGGCTTTTTTGAAATGTTTGAGTGCTTCTTTGTACTCACCACGACCGTACAGCAAGGTGCCGTAGTTATTCAGTGCCGGGGAGTAATGGCGGTCCGCATTCAGTGCTTTGCGGTAATGGTACTCTTCATTGGTAGGGTCCTGCTCATATTTGTAGAGCAATGCCATGGCATTATGCGCGACGGCACTGTCATCATCCAGATTCAACGCGCGCGAAAAATGACGGCGAGCTTCCGACGGGCTGCCCTGCTGCAAATACTGCAACCCGGCTGCCACGCGGCTATTAACCGCTTCATCCACTTTTACTTTTGGGCCATCGTCCACCGTGACACACCCGGCGGCAAAAGCCCCTGCAAGAGACAGGATGAAAATAACCTGAAAAAAACGTCTCATTGGGTCTGCGCTGTATTGTCATCTGTTTGTTCAGTGCGATGAAAAATAGATTCCTTCCAGCGCTCACTGCGCCGGGTACGATCCTTCACCTGCCCCACCAACTGACCACAAGCGGCATCAATATCATCACCGCGGGTTGTCCTCACTGTGGTCATCACCCCGTTGTCATTCAAATATTTGTGGAATTCCAAAATATCGTTTTTACGTGACCGCTCATAACCCGCATGCGGGAACGGATTAAACGGTATCAAGTTCACCTTCACGGGGATGCCGTTAAGCAGTTTAACTAACTGGCGAGCGTGTTCCGGCTTGTCGTTCACATCCCGCAACATCACATATTCCATGGTGATGGTGTTATGACGATGGGTGATATTCTTGCTGTAACGCTTGCACGCCGCCATCAGGTCTTTTAGCGGGTACTTACGATTCAATGGCACCAGCTGATTACGCAGCTCGTCATTGGGTGCGTGCAGGCTCACCGCCAATGACACGTCCAGATCTTCACTAAGCTGATTCATTTTCGGAATCACCCCGGAAGTGGACACGGTGATGCGTTTTTTGCCAATACCGTAACCTAGATCATCTTTCATGATCCGCATGGCCGTAAGCACCTTGTCGTAATTAAGCAGGGGCTCACCCATGCCCATCATCACCACATTGGTAATCGGATGCTGGCCCAAATTACGGCGCGGGCCAAAGGCGCGGCTAGCCTGCCACACCTGGCCGATGATCTCGGCGCTGGTCATGTCGCGCTGAAAGCCCTGCTTACCGGTGGAACAGAAGCTGCAGTCCACTGCACAGCCCACCTGGGATGACACACACAAGGTGCCGCGCCGGCCATCGGGAATAAAAACGGTTTCCACGGCACCGCCGTTATCCATTTCGAACACCCATTTGCGGGTGCCGTCACGGCTAATACTCTCGTGGGTTACCTTCGGGCCGCGTATTTCCGCGACCTCGGACAATTTCTGGCGCAATGCCTTACCCACATCGGTCATTTGCTCGAAGGAATCCGCCTGGTGGTGGTGGATCCATTTGAGCACCTGCTGGGCACGGAACTTCTTCTCCCCCATGGTCAGGAAGAATTCTTCCATTTGCGGGCGAGAAAGGCCGAGCAGATTCACCTTCTGTTGGGCAGTCATAACATTCTCCAATAGGAAACCGGGTTTCCTTTAAACGCCAGCCACGGCCCAAGGCCGTGGCTGGTCTTGCACGCTGGCTGACATTAGCTAGCGCGCGGGCACACTTCTTCATCGGAGAAGAAATAGGCCACTTCGCGGGCAGCAGACTCGGTGGAGTCAGAACCATGGACCGCGTTTGCGTCGATAGTTTCCGCAAAATCTGCACGGATAGTGCCAGCTTCCGCTTCTTTCGGGTTGGTAGCACCCATCAGGTCACGGTTTTTGGCAACCGCATCTTCACCTTCCAGCACCTGTACAACCACAGGACCGCTGGTCATGAAGCCCACCAGATCCTTGAAGAAAGGACGCTCTTTGTGCTCAGCATAGAAGCCGCCCGCTTTTTCGTCGCTCAGGTGTACCATTTTCATGGCAACCACGCTCAGGCCAGCCTTTTCGAAACGGGTAACGATTTCGCCGATCACGTTCTTGGCCACGGCATCAGGCTTGATGATAGAGAGTGTGCGCTCAACAGCCATCAGTCAGTTCACTCCAGATTTGCGTTAAATGGTCCTCGGCTACAGCAAGGGCTGCCCGGGGCAATGACAGGAGGGATTGCAGGCCGGCCAAAGCCGCCAGTTTCACCCTCCCTTGGAACCGGCGCATTATACGCATGCGGGGCGAATTATGATACCGTTGCGACCCCGTCGGAGGCGCCCATGCCCTGCCGTTGCGGGGGCGCCCGTTTTCTTACCGCCCCCTCATTCGACAGCGCCCTGTAAAGGCGTATAATACCCGACTAAATTACTCTGGTATTCAACTGCAGGCCCTGATCTATGAGCCAAGCCGAACTGGACAAGCTGATTCGCTCCAATTACGAGGCCGGTTTTACCACCACGGTGGACACCGAGACCCTGCCCCCTGGGCTGAGCGAGGAAGTCATCCGTTTTCTGTCCGCCAAAAAAGGCGAACCGGAATGGATGCTTGAGTGGCGCCTAGACAGCTACCGCAAGTGGCAGGAGATGCCCACACCGGGCTGGGCGCATCTGCACCACCCGCCCATCGACTTTAACGAGGTGTCTTACTACTCCAAGCCCAAAAGCTTGGACGACGCCCCCAAAAGCCTAGATGAAGTGGACCCAGAGCTACTCGCCACCTATGAAAAACTGGGCATCCCCCTGCACGAACAGGAAATGCTGGCCGGTGTCGCTGTAGACGTAGTGTTCGATTCCTCCTCGGTATTCACCACCTTCAAAGAGAAGCTGTGGGAAGCCGGAGTAATTTTCTGCTCTATTTCCGAAGCCATTCAGGAATACCCGGAGCTGGTGCAGAAATACATGGGCTCCGTGGTACCCAAAGGCGACAACTTCTATGCCGCCTTGAACAGTGCAGTGTTCTCTGACGGCTCCTTCGTCTACATCCCCAAGGGCGTACGCTGCCCCATGGAGCTGTCCACCTATTTCCGCATCAACGAAGCCAACACCGGCCAGTTCGAGCGCACCCTGATCATTGCCGACGAAGGCAGCTACGTGAGCTACCTGGAAGGCTGCACCGCACCTCAGCGCGACGAAAACCAGCTGCACGCGGCGGTGGTTGAACTGGTTGCTCTACCCGGCGCCGAGATCAAGTACTCCACCGTACAGAATTGGTACCCCGGTGATGAGAACGGCAAAGGCGGCATTTATAACTTCGTGACCAAGCGCGGTATTGCCCACGACAACAGCAAAATTAGCTGGACCCAGGTAGAAACGGGCTCCGCTATCACGTGGAAGTATCCGTCCGTGATCTTGCGTGGCGACAACAGCATCGGTGAGTTTTACTCCGTAGCGCTGACCCGCCACATGCAACAAGCAGACACCGGCACCAAGATGATCCACTTGGGCAAGAACACCAAGAGCACCATTATTTCCAAGGGCATCTCCGCCGGACGCAGTAGCAACAGCTACCGTGGCTTAGTGCGCATCAGCCCGCGGGCAGAAAACGCCCGTAACTTCACCCAGTGCGACTCACTGTTGCTCGGTGACACCTGCGGTGCACACACTTTCCCGTACATCGAGTCGAAAAACCCCACGGCCACCATCGAACACGAGGCCACCACCTCCAAGGTGAGTGACGACCAAATGTTCCTGTGCCGGCAACGCGGCATCGACCCGGAAAAGGCGGTTTCCATGATTGTGAACGGCTTCTGTAAAGAGGTGTTCAAGGAGCTGCCCATGGAATTTGCCGTGGAAGCGGGTAAGTTGCTGGAAGTTAGCCTAGAAGGCGCAGTGGGCTAAGCCCTCACCCTGAAAATGACTGTGTGGGAATTTGCCCGCAAGCGATTCACCCTTTACCAATCATGGATCGCGAGCAGGCCGGCGCCCACCGCAAACCGAATCAACCCGGGCTGGCCTCCCAGCCCAACCGAAAGGCGCATCAAAATATGCTGGAAATTCGTGATCTGCACGCCACCGTGGCGGACAAGCCGATTCTCAAGGGCCTGAACCTGACCGTTAAACCGGGTGAAGTGCACGCCATCATGGGCCCCAATGGCTCCGGCAAATCCACTCTGGCCAACGTGCTGGCGGGTCGTGACAATTACGCAATCACCGGTGGTGAAGCCCTTTTCGAAGGCAAAAGCCTGGCAGACCTAGAACCGGAAGAACGCGCCCAGGCTGGCCTGTTCCTGGCCTTCCAGTACCCGGTGGAAATTCCCGGCGTCTCCAACATGGAATTTCTGAAAGCCGCACTGGAATCTGTGCGCGGCGCCCAAGGTAAGGAAGAGTGGGATTCGGTTACGCTACTGCGCCAGGCCCGCGCAGCCTGCAAGCAAGTCAATCTCGATGCCAGCTTCCTCAAGCGCGGGGTTAACGAAGGCTTCTCTGGCGGCGAGAAAAAGCGCAACGAAATCATGCAAATGCTGCTGATGGAACCGAAACTGGCGCTGCTCGATGAAACCGACTCCGGCCTCGACATCGACGCCCTGCAAACCGTGGCCAAGGGCGTCAATTCCCTGCGCAGCCCCGAGCGCGGCATCGTGCTGGTAACCCACTATCAACGCCTGCTGGACTATATTGTGCCGGACTTCGTGCACGTCCTGTCCAATGGCCAAATCATCAAATCCGGGGGTAAAGAACTGGCTCTCGAACTGGAAGAAAAAGGTTACGGCTGGCTTACCGGAGAAGAGGAATCCGCATGAGTCTCTCTGCTTCCTCTCTAGCACAGGAATTAAAAACCCAAGCGCTCGCCAACGCACAGCGTAACGGCAGCGCAGGCGATGCTTTGGCCGCGCTGCAAGCCGCCAGCTTCCCGGAACGCAAGACCGAGAGCTGGAAGTACACCTCCTTGCAGGCGCTGGCCGATGGCCACCTCAACGCCATTGCCGACGGCGAAATCAACCCGCCGCTGCCCGCCCTGTCTGAGCATGTGGTGACCATCAACAACGGGAAGTTAGTCGACCACAACCTGCCCGACGGCGTGACCTTGTCCCACGATGGCCCCGCCATCAACGGCCTGCAGACGCCCTTTGCGTTCTATAACAGCGCCGTTGCCAGCCAGCCCATCGTGCTTACTGTGGCTGCCAATACGCGCATCGAGCAGCCCATTCATGTACAAATTCAGGCGGCCAGTGATACTCCTGCACACTGCAACCCCCGCCTGGTAGTGGTACTCAATCAGGGTGCCGAAGCCGCCGTGATCGAACACTACCATGCGCAAGGCAAGGCGTTGACCAATGCGGTCACCGCCCTGATCACCGCCGACAACGCGCAGCTGACCCACTACCGGCTGCAAGGCGAACAGGCATCCACCATACATATCGGCACCCTGATCATTGATCAGCAAGGCGCCAGCAAGGTGGACAGCTACCAGCTGATGACCGGCAACCGCCTGCGCCGCAACGATGTACGCGCCCTAATGAACAAGAGCGGCGCCGAGCTAAACATGAAAGGTATCTTCGTGGTGCGGGATAACAGCCACGTGGACAACCAGATGTGCGTGGAGCACGCGGTTCCCAACGGGGAATCGGATCAGAACTTCAAAGGCCTAGCCGGCGAAAGAGGCAAGGCGGTGTTCAACGGCCGCATCCATATCCACCCCGGTGCCAGCGGCACCAATGCCGGGCTATCCAACAAGAACCTGCTGCTCAACCCCGGCGCGGAGATCAACACCAAGCCGGAGCTGGAAATCTACAACGATGACGTGAAATGTGCCCACGGCACCACCGTAGGCCAGCTCGATGCCATGCAGCAATTTTACCTGCAATCGCGCGGCATCCCGGCAGCCGAAGCCAAGCGCATGCTAAGCCTAGGTTTTGTTAACGAACTGCTGATGACCCTGCCCCACGAAAAAGTGGCACAGTGGGCCACCCCCTGGCTGGAAGCCGAACTGACCCACGCCTCGCCGGCGCAAGAGTCTGCCGCGTGATGGATATTCAGGCCCTGCGTGCGCAATTTCCGATTCTGGATCAGCAAGTCAACGGCAAACCGCTGGTGTACTTGGATAACGGCGCCACCACCCAAAAACCGGTAGCAGTGCTCAACGCACTGGACAACTATTACCGCACGGTGAACTCCAACGTACATCGCGGCGCCCACTATCTGAGCGACGAGGCCACCGGCCAGTTTGAAGGCGCCCGCCAAACCGTGGCGGATTTCCTCAACGCCAGCCGCGAAGAAATTTTGTGGACCAAGGGCACCACCGAGTCCATCAACATGGTGGCCCAGTGCGTTGCCCGTGAGCGCCTGCAGCCGGGCGACGAAGTACTGATTGGCACCAGTGAGCACCACGCCAATATCGTGCCTTGGCAACAGGCCTGCGCCGCCACCGGCGCCACCCTGAAAGTGATCCCGCTGCACGATGATTGCAGCCTAAATCAGGCCGCCTTTGAGCAGTTACTCAGCAGCAAAACAAAGATTTTCGCCATCGGCCATGCCAGCAATGCGCTGGGCACCCTGAAT
Organism: Alcanivorax borkumensis SK2; assembly: GCF_000009365.1. Taxonomy (NCBI): domain Bacteria; kingdom Pseudomonadati; phylum Pseudomonadota; class Gammaproteobacteria; order Oceanospirillales; family Alcanivoracaceae; genus Alcanivorax; species Alcanivorax borkumensis. The sequence continues at coordinate 2,144,826 of NC_008260.1, forward strand.
CCGGTAAAAGCGATGGTCGCCAAGGCGAAAGCCGCCGGCGCCATTACCCTGGTCGACGGCGCTCAAGCGGTGGCGCACTTCCCGGTGGACGTGCAGGACCTGGACGTGGATTTCTACGCCTTTTCCGGCCACAAGTTATTTGGCCCCACTGGCATAGGCGTACTCTACGGTCGCCGCGAACAGCTCGAGGCCATGCCGCCCTACCAGACCGGCGGCGAAATGATTGAAACGGTGAGCTTCGAAAAAAGCACCTGGAACCAGCTGCCCTACAAATTCGAAGCCGGCACCCCAAACATTGCCGGCGCCATCGGCCTGGCCGCCGCCATTGCGTGGCTGCGACAACAGGACCGCCCGGCACTGGCGGCCCACGAAGACGCCCTGCTGGCCCATGCCACAGAGCGGGCCCAAGCCTGCGACGGCTTGAAAATCATCGGTACCGCCGCCAATAAAGTCAGTGTGCTGTCCTTTCTGTTGGATGGCGGCCACCCAGCCGATGTGGGCATGCTGCTGGACAAACAAGGCATTGCCGTACGCACCGGCCACCACTGCACCATGCCCCTGATGGATACCCTAGGCATACCCGGCACTGTTAGGGCCTCATTCTCGATTTATAATACTCTGGAAGAGGTAGATCGCTTGTTCGAAGGACTAGAGAAAGTGAAAACATTTCTCTGAAAATTAGGGCGCTACTGATTGCCCCACTGACTGAAATATTCATGCAGCGGACGTTGAAAGCTCAAAGTTTAAGCGTAGTCGCGTATTGACGCTAAACTAAAACAGCAGCGACAGCTCAGAATTACCCATAGCGCACACGCATGATGGAAAGGTTTTCTGCCCATGCCTGCGCCTTTTCAACGTTAAACTTTGAACGTGCAACTCACTCCTCGCAAGCTCGCAAGGAAGGTACAACATGACAGTTCAGACATTCCACCCCGGCCAGGTCACACTGCACCTGACCGAGGCCGCCAACCAACAAGCCCTGCGCGAGATCCAGCGGGCCGGTGCCGCCGGTATTCGTCTGGATCTGGACGAGTCCGGCTGCTCCGGCTTCATGTACACCCTGGACTTCGTGGAAAGCGCCAAAGACGGTGACAAACTGTTCAAAATCGACGGCGTAAACCTCTACGTGCCGGAAAAATGGCTGCCCATGCTGAATGGTCTGGTTATCGACTACGTCACCGAAGGGGTCAACAGCCTGTTCAAGTTTCGCAATCCCAACGCCACCGGCGAATGCGGTTGCGGCGAAAGCTTTACCGTCGACGACGTCTAACCCGTAGCCCGGATAAATAATGGCAGACCAACGCACGGTAGTGGTTCAACGCGACGTTCCGGCCCGCAAGGTACCGGACGGCACCCGTATAACCATTCCCAAGAACAGCTTCGTCAACCTGCGCCAGGCGCTGGGCGGCACCTATACCGTTACCATTAATGGCAATATGGCGCGCATCGACGGCACCGATGCGGATGCCATCGGCCAAGAGCCACTGGAGCTAAACTTTGCCCCCGCCAATGACGATGGCAGCGTCCGCGACGACGACCTGAACACCGTCTTGGAAACCATTTTCGATCCGGAAATTCCGGTAAGCATTATGGCCTTGGGCCTGGTCTACGGCTGCGACGTTATTCAACGAGACGGACAAAATGTGGTGCAGGTCCGCATGACTCTCACCGCCCCCAACTGCGGCATGGGCCCAGTGCTGGTGGGCGACGTGGAAGACCGCTTGGGCAAGGTTCCCAATGTAGACAAGGTGGAAGTGGCCCTAGTGTTCGACCCACCCTGGAGCCGCGAAATGATCAGTGAAGAAGCCCAGCTCGAGCTGGGGATGTTTTAGTTTACGCCGGACCCCGGACGCCAAACGCCAGACGCGCAAAACCACGACAGCGGTTAGTCTTTGGCATCAGGCATCCAGCGTCAGGCCACGGAGCTCAACAACGTGTCTGATTTTGATATTCGCAGCATTAAGCTTGGCAATGAGATTACCGCGGAAGATATCGCCGAAGATCTAGAATTTCTGGATGACTGGGAAGAGCGCTACCGCTATATCATAGACCTGGGCAAACAGCTGCCAGCCCTGCCGGAGGACTTAAAAACCGAGGACCGTTTCGTACGCGGCTGCCAAAGCCAAGTGTGGCTGGAAACCGATTACGACAACGACGCTGGCACTCTGTACTTGGCGGTAGATTCCGATGCGCTCATCGTTAAAGGCTTAGCCGCCATTGTGCTTTCTGCACTGAATCGGCAATCTCCTGAGGGCGCCCGCGACTACGACATGGACGCCTTCTTTGAGCGTATCGACTTGCTCAGCCACCTGAGCCCTACCCGCGGCAACGGCCTGCGTGCCATGGTCGCCAAAATCAAGCAACAGGCCACCCGGCTAGCCGCCTGAACTCAGGCTTTCTTTCCTTCTCCGCAACATCGCCCCCGAAAACAGGGGCGCTGGTCGAGCCCGGCCCGGCATAGACAATCACATCACCAGGGGCGTTAAGCGGATACCGTGCGCAAGCGGTTTACGGCATCAACCACCGAGCTTATCGCCCGCTCAATATCCTCCGGTGAAGTAAAACGCCCCACCGAAAAACGGATCGACCCATGGGCCAGCGCATCGGTCACGCCCATAGCTTTGAGAACGTAAGAAGGCTCTAGCGACGCGGAGGTACAAGCGGACCCTGAAGACACCGCCACCCCATTCATGGCCGTGAGCAGCATTTCACCATCCACACCCTCGAACGCCACATTTAAATGGCCAGGCAAGCGCGCAGCACCCTCACCATTGACGCTCACACCACCCAGCGCCGCGATGCCACGCCACAGCCGATCACGCAACGCGCAGATACGCGGCCCTTCCTCATCCTTCAAAGAGCCAGCCAAAGCAAAAGCTTCACCCATGCCCACAATCTGGTGGGTTGCCAAAGTGCCAGAACGCATGCCCCGCTCATGGCCACCGCCATGAATTTGTGCGGCCACCTTTACATCCGGGGAACGGCGCACATACAAAGCCCCTATTCCCTTTGGCCCATAGACCTTGTGAGCACACACTGACACCAGATCCACCGGCAAGTTTTTTACGTCTAGGGGTAACTTCCCCACAGACTGGGCCGCATCGGTATGGAACAGCACACCCCGCTCACGGCACACCCCACCAATGACAGCAATATCGTTAATCACACCGGTTTCATTATTGGCATGCATTACGCTCACCAGCACGGTGTCGTCTCGGAGCGCCGCGGCAACACTCTCAGGGCTTATCTGGCCATTGCTTTGCGGTTTCAGGTAGGTCACAGCGTGGCCCTTCGTCTCCAGCCAGCCACAGGCATCGAGCACCGCTTTGTGCTCCGTCGCACCCGTAATCACATGGCCGCCTCCACAGGCATCGAGCACGCCTTTCAAGGCCAAATTATTGGCCTCTGTAGCACCACTGGTCCACACCACTTCACGGGGATCGGCATTCAATAAATCAGCCACCTGGCGACGGGCGGACTCCACGGCTTCCTCCGCCAGCCAACCATAAAGGTGGCTGCGGGACGCAGGGTTGGCAAAGGTGCCCTCAGGGCCAAGATGACAGACCATAGCGTCCACCACTGCCGGGTCTACCGGAGTGGTCGCCGCATAGTCCAAATAAACGGCATTACTCATGATGGGTATCGTATGGCTGGTATTGGGTTACATAAGCCGGCACTGCCGGCACACAATCAAAGGCTGCTGACGGGCAAACGCTGCTGGTGTCGATCCTGGCGCTGGGCCACCTGCCTCACTTCCTGGCGGGCCACCAGCTCCCCCAGCGTAATCCCGCTGAGAAAATCCTGAATCTGGCCAGACAAATCGCACCATAGGTGGTGAGTCAGGCAGATATCCCCTTCCTGACAATCCCCATGGCCGCCACAGCGCGTGGCATCAACGGACTCATCCACCGCCGCAATCACCGCGGCCACATCAATCTGCCCACTATTACGGCTAAGCTGATAACCGCCACCGGGGCCACGCACGCTGCTCACCAGGCCATTGCGACGCAGCTTGGCAAACAACTGTTCCAGATAAGAAATGGAAATGCCCTGACGCTCAGAAATATCCGCCAACGACACCGGCCCCGTCGCAGCATGCAGCGCCAGATCCAACATAGCAGTTACCGCATAGCGGCCTTTAGTCGTCAAACGCATATCCACACCTTTCTTGCGTGTATTCTAAGAGTGAGAGTAGTAATCCTGAGCAATTTGGTCAAGTATTCTTGCCCGTAAGGCCAATGAACCCAATCATTTAATGATAGTGATTTTCATTTACACCGCAACTATGGCAGATTCCACGCCCCACAGGCAACTTCTGGTTAAACATTGCCCACCCACACCAGCAGTGCTTGACACCTGCCTCTCCCTCACGGAAAATTCGCGGCCTCAAATGGCAAGGTAGCTCAGCTGGTTAGAGCACAGCACTCATAATGCTGGGGTCGGCGGTTCAAGTCCGCCCCTTGCTACCAAACAAACAAAAAAGGGTTAGAGAGCAATCTCTAACCCTTTTTTGTGGTTGCCTCATTGCCTACCTGTTGTGTTGCCCACAGAGGCAATCCATCACGGGCGGCCAATCACCCTTGCGGTCGTTAATGACTTCGAACTGTTCCTGTTCCCTGCCTAGCATTGTCCGTAGCTGCCTACGCTGTATATTTCGTTTGTATATTACCAATAGAGATCAGCACCAGAAGCCGGGCAAACCAGCCCGGAGTACGGCGAGGCAAACAAAAATTTAAAGGGACAAAGCGGGGAATAGAGATCACCCAACGCGCAGCGCAAAGGTGGTTCTCAAATAGAATAAAATCTGCATATAATGACTGAACACGGTTCATAAAGTTCAGCAAATAATACGTTTCAATCTCAGGGAAGGGATATGAACACACCATGCCAAGGCTGGCAGCTTGCTCTGTCTGTCGTTCTCCTCTTTGGTTTACCCAATATAGCTCTAGCCGATGCTGTGCTTGAAAAGCGCATCGCCAAGTTCAAGCCCATTTGCTCAGACTACGAAAGCGCAAAGAAAATCGCAGAATGCCACCGCCCACCTGGCAGCTATCAAGCCGCATACCAAATGACTGGTGAACGAAGAAAACGGGCGCTGGAACAAGGACGAAAGGCCATCAAGATGAGCCGTGATACAGACAGGCACATGCAGAACAAGTACCGCTACCGCTGAGATCCGACGATGAAATACCTAATAGCCACGCTACTCCTCGCTACTATTTCACTCGCCCAGGCGGATATCAGCACAGAGATCGGCAAGGCCATCGGAAACTCAGCCGCTAACGGGACCGCACGAGCCATTGCCGAAGAGCAACGCAAAGTCTCCCAAGCCGCATTGATGACCGCCCTTTGTGAGAGCGAAGGCAGCTATAGCGATTCCGCGCTTTGCTTTATGACCCCACAAGGGAAACGAGTCTGGGAACTGGAAGGGACTGAACGTGCCTACTGGATGGAAGTAGGCCAAGAGCACCGCAAAGAAGCCATGTACCAAAAACGGCAAGACCAGAAACGCCAGCGGGAAAAGACAAAGCAGCAAGTCGATGCCTACAAAATCAACTTACAGCTTTGTCAGTTCTGGCGAGATCAGCCGGATTCTGAGCGGAGGAGAGCTAAAGAACAGGAATACTGTGGAGTTTAACGATAGAGTACTAGGGCTCTCTTTCGAGAACCCAAATCGACGCACCTTTAAGTTTGTTATTGAAATTTTTTCAGAAATTCTAATAATGCTTTTTGCGGGTCGCTTTCCTTTGATGTGAGCATTTTAATACCCCACTGGTCTAATATTGTTTCTTGAATCGGGTTTGGTCTGTGCGTGAATACATATGATCGTGGCTGAACACCACCACCGTTATTAGACTTCCATAATTTAGCCAACTTGTAGAATAAAAACCTAAGATTCACATCAGTTAGGCTATATCCAATAAACAGAACAGATTTCCCTAGAACATCCGACCTGAGCTTTATATCTAAAGGGGTCTCAAACTCTAAGCGCTCATAGTAACTAGATTCATCAAGCACGATAGTTTCATCGTTGTCAAAATCGCCATGAAATTTAATAACTTGAGTTACGCCATCTTTGATCTTTGCAATATCAGACACGCCCGCAATTTTTGTATATTTCTTACCATACAACTCATATGACTTTTCTAGCCACCTATCATAGTTGGTGGTGTATACCATTGGGAATTTTGAGTGCGCAATAAGTTTGTGTATCTCGGAGCCTTGCAAATCCACATCCGAAGAATGCCAATTAGTATCCATCCAACTACGGAGAGGACCAATATTTCCTGTTTTTACCCTATAGTATTCAGCTAAAGCCAAGTCATTTCCGAAAGACTTATATATTTCTGGGTCATAATCCAACTCAACGGCAATATGATCTATAAGTTCTGACCACGAGGGAAGGCCAAGATTTTTCGACACTCCTGCACCGACAAATAGAATGACATTCTTTTCTCGATATGATGCTACAAGATCATCCATTACAGAACCTCCGACACAAGAAACTCTCTAAAATTATCGAAAGCCATCTTACGCATTGAAATATCATTTTTCTTATCGCCCATCTCGGAAAACGTCTCTTCAAAGTTTTCTGGAATAAACACACAATCCCATTGGAAATCTTTATTCCCTCTTGGTTCTGGTGCAATATTACCTTTCACGCTCCCTTCAAATATATGTACTTTTCTTGCATCGCAGAATGCAATTACAGTTTTTGCAGTCACCGAAGTATTTTCCAACCTTCCAAATAGCTCAGTAAATTTTTCTGCTTGCAACTTATCCCAGAAAACCTGGGTTAAACCACCAGGAAATCCTTGCAAGCTATCTATATACAATCCTGTATGTTCGATAAAAACAGGACGCCCGACCTGATTGAATGCCTTTAAAACCTTATCCCTGACTATATGATTAATATCTTCTGCTTGTATTTCATGAATTTTCAAAGGCGCATGAACGATAGAAACACCAATATCCCCAAGAATGGCTTTCACTTCTTGAGCTTTATGAGGATTTTTTGTAACGAAGTTAATTTCCATGCAAACCCTTAATAAAAGAATATTTTTTTTGGTGACTATACATATCGCGAAGATGCTGTGAAGACCTAGTCTCACGATAAAATTCTATATAGTCTTTAGTAAGATCAGATAAATGTATTGATGGATTGTCAGAACAGATAACAAACGGAACCTCATTAGCAATAAAGTCAACAACAGGATGTGGCTGACTTTCATTTACTGCACTCGTCAGCTTGTTACTAATGGGACACACCTCTACACATATATCCCTATGCTTTAGCAAATCCATCACCTCAACTGATTTTGATGCAGCAGTTCCATGACCAATTCGATCAGCGCCAAATTCATAAACTGCGCTGGTTATATTTTCAACTCTTCCGGTTTCACCCGCATGAATGGTCACTTTAAGTTCATATTTATCTTTTGCATGCAAAAAGAGGGAGCCAGTTTCAATTGGAGATTCAATATTTTCATTTCCCGCCAAATCAAGCCCAACAACAGTGCTTGGCCTACCTAGATTTTCATACGCACTCAAAAGAGAGCGTAAGTGCTCAGGAGCGCAATCACCTCTAGAAACTGTCAAAATCAAACCTGCTATAATTTTGTGTTTTTCGCACGCAAGTTCGATTTCAGACACAAGCCAGGACAACGCCCTATCTACCGAAATGTTATTTAGCAATGCCAAGTAAATAACACTATTACGAATCTCAACAAATCTAACATTCTGAGATTTCAAATTAAGGAAAGCACTTTCCACTATTAAGCCTAGACAGGCCCTACTTCTAGGCACAAGCCGTAACACCTGCCAAGGTTTCAAGTATGAAGCTAGGGAGTCAGTGGGTTGCAAGATATTCAAATCTCTTTCTAGATCAAATCCAGATGGCAAATCAGATTTGTTTTCCTCCAACAATTCTCGAACAACATCAGTACTGACCAATCCATTTAAATGAACGTGAAGCTCACCTTTATTCAATAGCTTTATTTCATTTTCATTCATCAACAATCACTTGGCATTATATTTTTTAGAAAATCTAACGAAAGCCATGGGGTCAGGTCTTGAATCGTGTATCAGTGGTCATCCGGGTGTACCGGCATGCACGATGCAAGACCTACCCCCTGGCCCCGCGTACATCCCTATTCTTATGTATGACTAACGCCCCTATGCAGCGGCTCGTGTAGCGAGTCCTGTGCCTATAAGCGCGAACGGCCATGCATTGTTAGATCCAGCCACCATATCTCCGCTGACACTCTTTACACCATTTCGTGAGATCGCCCGGACGCTTACGGCTATCGGAGAATTCATAATACGGTTTTACCTGACCGCATTGCTCACACATATCTGTATCAACCTGGGTGATTCGTACTGAATTTCGCTCCTCCTGCCTATCAATCTGGTCCTCTAGAAGCGGGATAATTTCACAAGACCACTTACCACGCTCACAGTACTTAATACCCAAAGAAGAAACTTCCCACCGAGGCTGAGGATTCACAACCTTATTAAGAAGGCCAGCCATATTAAGCAAGTTATTTATTCTTTGAGTTGGCACACTCAAATGTTCTGATAATTCTTCTATAGACAAGTGCACTAGCAGCACCCCCTATATTTATATCTAACAGTTAATTTAATTGGAGATACGATATAACACTTTGCTGTATACCCCTGATATAGCCCCGCCCAAGAGTTCCAAAAAATTCATCTGATCAGTGGCTCACTCCACAGATAAAAACCCCTCTCAACAGGCCTTTCTTGCGTCCACCTTCGAGAAAAACCACTTTATCTCAGACGCTTACAAATTTCTGTAAGCCATATCTTACATATTCAACTTACGCGCTGGTGAAAAACGGCCCAGGAACATGTAGTTGCAATCAAAAATCACGTTGCCTACATCACAGCCGCTTAGACAGTAAGTGCTCTTTACAGCAAATCTAAATACGGTAACTTACTGTTTCGTAAAGACAGGACAATTTCTGGCAAGGCGAATTCGCCCTCATAGTGCTAGGGCCGGCGATTCAATACCAAAAAAAAAGGGCCTGACGGCAAGGTCAGGCCCTTTTGGGTTCTAGAGCAACGGCACGATTGGCATTGCAGGCTAATGGTGCTGCCTCACCATTTCCTCTTTGGTTTGGTAACGATGGGCGGACACACCGCAATCAAAAAAAAGCACCTTTTACCCTACTTCTTGCTCGGCAAAAGGCGCTCTTCATTGTTGCTAATAACTATCCTCAATTTATTACAGGGGAAAGGTCATCAGTGGCGGCGTTTAGCTTAAAGACAGGATGATCGACGCTTCGCGCCGATCTCCTGTTTTAGGTTGGGCTATCAGTCCGTTACGAGGTAGACATTCATCTGCTCCGACACATTTAACGTAGCACCATCAACCGCGCTGGTATAAACCGTGTAACCACCGCTGCTGCCAGTATCCGTCCAGCTGTCACTAATATAAACGTCATCGCTAGGTCATGGGGTCAGGTCTTGAATCGTGCATCAGTGATCATCCGGTTGTACGGGGCATGCACGATGCAAGATCTGACCCCGGACCCACACGATCATCGATAGCATTCTTTGCCCCAGGCAAAGTGCGGTTCTATCGCTGGCATACCTCTCATTTAGAATGCTCTGCTCCCTTTCCCGGCGGTCGCAGCGGCACTCCAGACCCTGAATAGGGCGCTGTTGCGGGTAAGCGCTTGCCTGTGGGAATGCCCCGCTGACGTTCAGCTTCAAGCTGCTTGATCCAGCACGAAGCTGTCAGCTTCCTATTTGAACTCAAGTGTTAAAGGGACGCCGTTGTCTGGTCATCTGACACCTCGCTTAGAGTGATAACGTACCACCCCCGTTGGTGTCCGGAATCAAACAACTTCCCTACAATTCACCACGGGGACATTAGTGTGGGCACGCACGGACACACTAATTGCGTGCTCTCTCTAAAAATCAAAAACCTGGAATTCGAAAATCGACAAAATTGACAGGCATCGCCCATGAAACCAAGGGGGCAACTTGAATAGAGTAAAGCCGCTGGCGACCTTGAAGTATTAATCAAATATACGCTAAAGCCGGCCACTGGCGGAGCTGGTCTCTATTGGCTACTCGAGGGATTAGTAAAGCGTCACGGTTCTACACGAGAAAAATACGCACCGCCTCGCTGGGTCGAAAAGTTGGCGGCATTTATATTTACAAGTGCCCTGTCTTTACGTAAATCAATGCACCATCTTCTTTGGTGAAGGGGCTGTGCCGACTTTGATGAGGGCTACGTAGCCATGAGCCTTTAGCGTAGCTACCATACTCATCATGGAAGGTACCCCCTAATACAAAAATTTCTTCTCCACCCCAATGCTGATGAGCAGTAAATTGAGTGTTTGGCGCCCACTTCACCAGAGCTACGTGTTCACTTTCAAACTCATGCAGTGGCATCACTTTTAGGCCACCGACTAGCCCCTGACGCCATGGTTGTGCTTGGGTATCGATGACCTTTTGCTCTGTATCTTTTTCGTCGAACTGCTGTAATTTAACGAAAATAGTCGCCCCCTCCTTACCGATTTTAGGTGTGTGTGATGTACCAATAGGGTTGCGTACATAACTGCCTTTGCCATAGCGTTGATACTCATCAGAAAACACGCCTTCAAGCACAAAAAACTCTTCTCCACCGGAATGAATATGTGGCGAGAACTCACTAAAAGGCTCATAGCGAACAAGCGAGGTGGCACGTGCAGTTTCACCCCCCACCCTATCGAGCATCATTCGTTGCACACCCGGCATCGGCGATTCCACCCAGTGATAGTCATCCGGTTGAATCACGATGCGTTGTGAAAAGTCTGCATTTATTCGTATCGTCATGTTAAGCGCCTAACAAAAATTTAGTCCCTACCTGCCATTACGCCCCATCTACACTCCCCAATAGCACCAGTGAGCCCGCTGGATCCAGGAGTTAAGAGAAACACGATACTGCTCGCAATGTCATTCGATCACCCATCTACCAATCGGATGAAAATCAGTAAATCCTACCAAGGCATCATCCACTTTCGCAGTGGTCAATGGATGTTTCATACAGGGGCGTTTCTACCACCGCAAGAAAGACTGCATTAACGCTAATATTGTTCTGCCAGCTCTATTGCCATGGATTACGTTAAAGGCAGGCACAATCGACGCTTCCATGTGGACTCGCGATGAACTCATACAAAGGGCCACACGGCCCTTTCTTGAAGCCCTCCCTCCGTCATTTCCTCACTGGGCAATTCAAAGAATCACAAGATGATTAGGCAGTTCGTTTTTCTGCTCGGTGGCGGGCACGTGGTTGGCTAGCTTGTCGCCGCAGGCAGCCACGCATTCTTGGAAGCCCTCTGCCACCTCACCGTTTTTCAGCTTTGCAATAAAGGCATCCACCATGCTTTGCCATTCACTGTCTGGCACATGCTGGGCGATACCCTGATCGGCCAAAATTTCCACATAGTGCTCGGCTTCGCTAACAAAAATCAGCACGCCGGTTGCGCCTTTGGTGCGATGAAGCCCCTGTTGCAGAAACGACTGGCGCGCCAGCCCAGCCGCGCGGGTTTGCTGTAACCGCCGTGGCACCAGGCGAAACTGGATCGGTTTCAGCCGAAACAGCACCGCGAGCGCCAACAACACCCCCCACTGCAGCAGCAAGGCTTCAAGCGGGGTAAGCCACACCGGCAGGAAAAGCAGTAACGCCGGCACTAACAGCGATAACAGCGCAGCCCACATGACTGTCACATAACGGTAGTCGTCCGCCTGACGCGCCAGCACGGTCACCATTTCCGCATCGGTACGCGCTTCCTGTTCGCTGATGACGCGGGCCAAAGCGCTCTGAGCATCGTGATCCAGCAACATTACCAACCTCCCGAGGCGCCACCGCCTCCAAAACCACCACCGCCGCCGCCGAAGCCGCCGCCACCGAATCCACCACCGCCGCCAAAGCCGCCCATGGGCACCGGCAGGAACATGCCGCCACGGCGGCCACCCCGGCCTCCGCCACCCCCAAAGGACAATAGGAAAGTGACCACTACCATGCCGATCAGCATCAGCAAAGCCTTGAGGCCGCTGGGTTTGTCGCGGGGTTGGCGCTCGCCTTGATATTCACCCTGAATGGCGGCTTGGATGCTCGTCACCCCAGCCTGAATGCCGCCATAAAACTGACCTTGGCGGAACGCGGGCAAAATTTCCTGCTGGATGATCACACTGGACAGGGCATCAGTGAGCACGCCTTCCAAACCATAGCCCACCTCAATGCGTACCTTGCGATCATTGGGCGCCACGATCAGCAGCACGCCATTATTATTTTCTTTGCTGCCAATGCCCCACTCACGGCCCAATTGATAGCCATAATCGGCGATGTCATAGCCCTGCAAATCGGACAGGGTAACTACCACCAGCTGGTTAGACGTATTTTGCTCCGCCGCCGCCAGCGCCTGGGTAAGGCTCTGAGTTTGAGCGGGGGTCAGCAACCCCGCTTCGTCCACCACCCGTCCAGACAGCGCCGGAAATTCCGGCGCCGCCCACAACGAGGTGCTAAGCAATAGAGCGATCAGTGCGAAATAGCGCATCAGTTAAAGTTCACGCTGGGGGCCTGGTCCGCATTTTCAGCCGTGGCTTCATAGGTTTCGCGGGTTTCCATGTCACTGTACAAAAAGCTGTGCCAGAGACGACCGGGAAAGGTACGAATCTCGGTGTTATACCGTTGCACGGCCGCAATGTAATCCCGGCGTGCCACGCTGATGCGGTTTTCCGTGCCCTCCAGTTGCGATTGCAGGGCCAAAAAATTCTGATTAGCCTTCAGATCTGGATAGCGCTCGGCCACCACCATCAAACGCTGCAAAGCAGAACCAAGCTGGCGCTGAGCCTGTTCGAACTGCTTTAGCTTTTCTGGATTGTTAAGCATGTTGCCATCCACCTGAATGGAGCCCACCTTAGCTCGGGCTTGGGTAACATCCACCAACACTTCTTTCTCGTGGCTAGCATAGCCTTTAACCGTATTCACCAAGTTGGGTATCAAGTCGGCGCGGCGCTGATATTGGTTTTCTACCTGTGACCAAGCGGCTTTCACCTGCTCGTCATAGGTCGGGATATTGTTAATACCACAACCACTTAACCAGCCTACTAGCAAGACCAGCAAAGCACTGCGCCAAAAAGTATTCAGGCGCGGCATTGACCTGGCGCTCAGCGTATTTGTCATCGATCGTTTCTCCATCATGATGTTTGATTATTCCAAATGCCTGACTGACTCAGTTAGTGACTCAATCCAGACAGACAGCGGTCGCTGCCGTTTTTCCATTTCCAGCGCCACCAGCAGGAGCTGCTTGTCGCGGCGGCTTAAACGCTTAATGCGAGCCTCCAACTGGCTGGCAGAAGCTCTATCGCCCGCCGGCAGCAATAATACCGGGCGTACTGGACGGCGAGCCCGCGTATAACGTGCGCCTTTCAGGCTAGTGTTATGTTCATGAACCCGACGCGCCGGCTCCGTGCTGATACCGGTATACAGCGACCGATCCGCACACTCCAGCATATATAGCCACCACTGTTGCATGGTTTTACACCCACCCCTGCGTTGACTGCTATGATGCCAGAGACACTTCGCGCACTTAAGCGCCATTACAACAAACCTCAAACGACAAGGATGCAAGTATGGTTACCTATCTCTATTGGTTCCTGGTAGCAGCACTAGTCATTGGTGCACTATTTGGTGTTGGCGTACGGTTAGGCAAATGGAAGCCTGCCGTGATTATCGCTGTGATTATCTGGCTCACCGCTACCATCGCCTATTATTTCTGGTTACAGCAGGTGTTTGTGAAGCGCTTTGGCGGCACCATGCATATTTCCGTGCCAGAAGAGCAGTACCATCTAAATGCCACGTGGAAAGATGACAACCTGTGGATTGAAAACTACGACCCGGAAACCAACCAATGCATTTTCCGCGAATATTCCCGCGGCAATATGCTAGAAGGTAAGGTGGTCATTAAGAACTGTAACCCGCTGCAAAGCACCGGTATGGTTCTGCCCAAAGATTCCGCCGCCCAGTAATACCCCCAACTCTCTAACAGCCTGATTGTCAGCTCTGCATGGGCTGCCTTCAGGCCCTGTTTCAACCTGGCATAGGAAGAACGATGGCCTCTTCGCTAAACACCCTGTTAGACACCCTAAAAGCCGACCCGGACACCGTTACCTTCGACGCAGTACAAGCCGTGATTACAGAACATTACCATTACACGCCTGCAGCCTTCAGCAACGGCCACGGTGATGATTGCGTGTACAATGACGCTGGTACGAATGAAGGGTCCTGCAAGATACTGGCCTTTGCCAAAATCAACTTTCTTTCTGACGCTCAGACGCTGGCCTGCTTCGGTCACTTTTACCGCGACCATGTTCTGGGTAATCCAGACGGCAACGACCACGCCAATATCCGCACTCTCATGCGTCATGGGCTGACCAATGTGGCTTTTGATACTCCGCCTTTGGCCGCAAAGTAACGATCCTCCGCCCTTGGGCAGGGTGATGAGCAATCCACCCTCGCCCTTTACTCTTTATTCCCCGAATTAGCGATATGCACCTTTAACGATCACTTACCAACGGACATAAGGTTCCGCTAGCAGGCGCCACCACAGATTCTCACCTCCCTGCGCCAGGGCTGATTCGACACAAAACCTAACCGTAACCGCAATTATCATGGTGGCAGCCTCTATATGAGCCTGTTATTGTGATTGATCCACCCATCAGCCCCGATGAGCCCCGTGAAAGTTCGTAACAGTAAAGAACAACAGCGGCATCGCTTGGAACGCGATATGGAACGCTTTCTTTCTGAAGGCGGGGCCATTAATGAGGTACCGAACGGTGTGAGTGGCGCTGATGCTGTATCCGGCAAAGGGCACCAAACCGTGCTGTTTAATGGCCCCCGCCAGAATCAGCGCACAGATCTGAGTCAAGTGGCTGCCAACATAGACTCTCGCAAACATAAACCTCATCGCCAACAGCTCAATGCCCAGCCACGACGTAAACTCATTTACGACGACTTCGGCGAACCACTTCGTTGGGTCTGGCAAAATAAATAATTTCGCTGAAACTTAGCAAGGACAGGTCTATGAAACGGCTCATCTTACTCGCATCCCTTATCTTTGCCGGCCAAACCGGCTACACCGACATCATTGAAACCGAAGTTACCCTGCCTGACGGCCTAGGTAAGGGCGTCATGTACCTCAATGATCGCCAGAAAGACCCGGGCCCCGGAGTCATTGTAGTGCACGAATGGTGGGGCTTGGATGACTATGCCCGTAACCGCGCGCACATGTTGGCGGAAGCGGGTTACACCGCTTTTGCGGTAGATATGTACGGCACCGGCAAAGTTGCCAGCCATCCGAAAGATGCGAAAAGTTTTATGGAAACCGCATTATCAAACCCGGAAACCATGAATGCCCGCTTTCAGGCTGCTCGCACCCTGATGCTCAAACAGCAGCAAGTTGAGCCAGGGCGCCTGTTTGCCATCGGCTACTGTTTTGGTGGCGCAGTGGTGCTGGAACAGGCCCGCCGGGGTACTGATTTGGCCGGCGTAGCCAGCTTCCATGGCAGCCTGGGCACCGAGAACCCGGCAAAATCCGGCGAGCTGAAAGCACGGGTTCTAGTCGCTACAGGGCAGGCTGACCCCATGGTGCCCGCAAAACAAGTAAGTGGTTTTGTCAGCGAGATGACCGCTGCCGGAGCCGATTTCCAATTACTGAGTTTCCCGGAGGCCAAGCACGGCTTCACTAACCCCGGGGCCGATGCTGCCGGTGAGCGATTCGAAATGCCCCTGGCCTACAGCGCTCATGCGGATCAGGTGAGCTGGGAGGCACTGATCGACTTCCTGGAACAGCCGGAGTAACCCGCACCACCCGAGCGCAAAGACGCGCGCCATGCACCATGCCGGCACACTTCATCGCGCCGGCATGGTATCCCCAATTCTGCTCCCCTCCCCCTAATTTCCAATGCCAAGCCGTGCCTTGTGCGGCAGACACGGCCTTTTCGTCTTTCCTGATTCAGGTTGGCACTTCCTTTGCTTTATTACGGGTAGAGGAATCGAATGGCTTTGTTGCCATCAAGCACTCAACACAATCTGCACCAATAGAAAGCTAGGGTTCCGATCGGCTACGCCAGCAGCCGATGCCTGGTCCGAGAGCCTTCGACCTTCTTGGCGCCGATAGATTGGCAGCAGCATCTACCGGCAGGGGGTTACACGGCGGGACAAAAGCCCGGGAGGACACGATGACAGCAGTGTCATTGGATTCCTCTTCGTCCGTAGCCAAGGAGGTCCGACATGACCCGTTCCCTATGCAAAATAGCTGCAGCTGCAGCACTCGTTCTGTTTACCACGCTCACACCTGTTACTGCACTGGCCAAAGATTCTTTTAGCGTCTGCTGGTCTATCTACGTGGGCTGGATGCCATGGGACTATGGCGCCCAGCAAAAGATCGTCGACAAGTGGGCAGCCAAATACGACATCACCATCGATGTGGTTCAGATCAACGACTATGTGGAATCCATCAACCAGTACACTGCCGGTGCCTACGACGGCTGCGCCATGACCAACATGGATGCCCTGACCATTCCCGCCGCCGGGGGTGTGGACTCTACTGCCCTGATTGTGGGGGATTTTTCCAACGGTAACGATGGCGTGGTGCTCAAGGGCACTGACACGCTAGCCAACATCAAGGGCCAGGATGTAAATCTGGTAGAACTGTCCGTTTCTCACTACTTGTTGGCCCGCGCACTCGACACTGTCAACTTAAGCGAAAAGGACCTGACCGTGGTGAACACCTCCGACGCCGACATGGTGGCCGCCTTCACTACCAAGGGGGTCACTGCTGTGGCCACCTGGAATCCCCTACTCAGCGAAATCACCGCCATGCCGGACAGCCACAAGGTCTTCGACTCTTCAAAGATCCCGGGCGAAATCATCGACCTGATGGTGGTCAACACCGAGACCCTCAAAGCCAACCCGAACTTCGGTAAGGCACTCACCGGTGCGTGGTATGAAATCATGGCCACCATGTCCGCCGATGACGATGCCGGCAAGGCTGCCCGCACCTTCATGGCCAAAGCGTCCGGCACCGATCTAGCCGGATACGACGCTCAGCTGGCGTCAACCCGCATGTTCTACAAGGCCAGCGAAGCGGTGACGTTCGTCAACAGCCCCGAGCTGAAAGACACCATGCAGAAAGTGGCGGAGTTTTCATTCGATCACGGCCTGCTCGGGGAAGGCGCTCCGGACGCCGGCTTCGTCGGTATCGAAACCCCGGTTGGCGTATTCGGTAGCGAAAGCAATGTGCAGCTGCGCTTTATCGCCGATTACATGGCCATGGCCGCCGACGGGAAGCTGTAACACCTGAAGGCTCAGGTCGAGGCCGGACAGAGTTAGCTTTTTTCGGCGTCGACCATTGCACTAGCTCCGACACTTACCAGTGGGAACCCCCATGAAGAAACTGATCAACAGACAGCCCAGCAGGGCAGCAAGCTGGGCATTGGGGCTACTTCCCTTTGCACTGCTGATTGTCGTTTACATGTTGGCATCAGATGCACGTCTTGCCGACAATCCAAACGACAAACTCCTGCCTGCACTGGACAGTTTTGTTCAGGCCATTAATCGCATGGCATTCGAGCCCAGCAAACGCAGCGGTGAGTACCTGCTTCTCGCCGATACCCTGGCCAGCCTGCAACGTTTGGCTATCGGTGTAGCCATCAGCGCCCTGGTCGCCATTATCGTGGGCATTGGCAACGGCAGCATCCCCCTGATCCGCTCCACATTTTCACCGCTGGTCACAGGGTTGTCGCTGGTTCCCCCCATGGCCATGCTGCCGGTGCTGTTCATCATTTTCGGGCTGGGCGAACTGGCCAAGGTGATGCTCATTATCATCGGTATCACGCCCTTCATGATTCGTGACCTGCAACAGCGGGCGATGGAAATTCCTGCAGAACAAATCATCAAGCTGCAGACGTTAGGCGCCAATACTTGGCAGATCATCACCCGGCTGGTGTGGCCGCAACTGATGCCACGGCTAATCAGCGCAGTGCGTTTGTCGCTAGGCCCCGCCTGGCTTTTCCTGATCGCCGCCGAAGCCATCGCTGCCACCGAAGGGCTGGGCTACCGGATCTTCTTGGTACGTCGCTACCTGTCCATGGATGTGATTCTGCCCTACGTGGTGTGGATCACTCTGTTGGCCTTCGCAATAGACTTAATTCTCAGCCGCTATTCGCAATGGCGCCACCCTTGGTTCCACCAGAAAGGCCATTAAGGAGCGTGCACCATGGCGATTATCGAAATGAAAAATCTGTGGAAAGAATACGGTGAACAAGTCGTGCTGGAACGGCTGAACGCCACTGTGGAAGAAGGCGAATTCGTCACCATTGTCGGCGCCTCTGGCTGCGGCAAGACCACCTTCCTGAAACTTCTGCTCGGCACCGAACAAGCCACCCGAGGCGAGCTGCTGCTGGATGGTCAGCGGCTGCCGGCGGAGCCGGACGAAAGCCGTGGCATCGTGTTCCAACGCTACTCGGTGCTCAATCACCTGACCTCTTTGGAAAACGTGATGCTGGGCGGCGAATTGCAGAGCAACCGCTGGCTGGGCATCAGCTTCGGCAAGACACGCCGCCAACTTCGTAAGGATGCCTTGAAAATGCTCGAATCCGTGGGCCTTGGCCAGGCGGTCGACAAGTACCCCCACGAGCTTTCCGGCGGTATGCAGCAGCGTCTTGCACTTGCCCAGGCTCTGATCAAAAAGCCACGTATCCTGCTGCTGGACGAACCTTTTGGCGCCCTGGACCCGGGCATTCGTGCCGACATGCACACGCTGGTGCTGACACTCTGGAAAGAGCAAAAGCTGACCGTGTTCATGATCACCCACGACATTACTGAAGGCTTCTATCTGGGTACACGATTGTGGGTATTCGACAAGCCTCGGCTGGACCCGCAGGCCCCCGACGCCTACGGCGCCCGGGTGACCTACGACCTGCCGGTGGGCGACTGCCAGAGCGGCACCCTCAGCGACATCAACCAGAACGTGGGGCGTACCAGCCGCGTTCTCAACGACACTTTGTAAGACGACAAGGACTTCATCATGAGCGAAAGCCTTTACACCACCACCCTGCCCGGCAGTGCCCACTGGTCCCTGCGCGTACGCCGCGGTATGCAACTGCGTCTCACCGACCCGCAAGGCGGCGCCAATCTCTCAATGCTGATGTACAACCCGGAGATGCCGCTGGAGCGCTATAACGCGCCAGATAGCCTCAAGGGGCAGCACACCTTCAAGCTCACCAAAGGAAATTGCCTGTACTCCGACATGGGCCGTGTCTTCGCCTCCATCGTGGAGGATGAATTTGGCTGGCACGACACCGTGTGCGGCACCCTTAGCGAAAAAGCCCTGCAAGAAAAATATGCCGTGCGTTCCTACCAGGACTGCCACAACCAGTGGACCTTGAGCGGGGAGCACTGCTTCCTCACCGAACTGGCCAAATACGGCCTTACCGAACGGGATATGGCAGCCAATCTGAATCTGTTTTCCAAAGTCGCCGCCGATAACGACGGCAAGCTGGTATTCGATCCATCTGCGGCAAGAGCCGGTGCACACGTCACCCTGCGTTTCGAAATGGACACCCTGGTGATAATGCACACCTGCCCGCATCCACTGAATCCGGCCGAAGACTACCCCATCAAGCCAGTACAAATTGAGATGCTGAAAGCTGCCCCTGTAGCGGACGATGACTACTGCAAAAATGCCCGCCCTGAAAACGGCCGCGCCTTTGAAAACAATCGCCTGTATCACTTGGGCCTGTAATTTTCAGTAAAAGCGCTGTTTGAGGCGCCAAGGAAAGACCCATGATCAAAGAAAGCCAACGTCAACCGGAGCAGGCCTTCTTCCGTGAAGAAGTGGCGGCCGGCGACTATTTCATCCGTATCATCAAGAAAGGCCAGACTGTTCGCCTGCTGGATCTGGAGGGCAACCAGGCTGCCGACACCCTGTTCTACAATGCGGCAGATCCTGCTGAGCGTTACAGCGCCGTGGATACCATCCGTGAACAGGGCAATGTGTATCTCACCGCCGGCACCGTACTGATGAGCAACCGCATGAACCCGTTGCTAAAAATCGTTGCCGATACCTGTGGTCGCCACGACACGCTGGGCGGCGCTTGCGCCACCGAAAGCAATACCGTGCGTTACAGTCTGGAAAAGCGCTGCATGCATGCCTGTCGTGACAGCTGGATGCTGGCCATTAACCAGCACCCGGAATTCCATCTTGCCAAGCAGGATATCACCCACAACATCAACTTCTTTATGAATGTGCCGGTGACGGCCGAAGGCGGCCTGACCTTTGAAGACGGCATTTCTGCCCCGGGTAAATACGTTGAACTGACCGCCTGCATGGATACGCTGATCCTCATTTCCAACTGTCCTCAGTTGAACAATCCCTGCAACGGTTACAACCCGACACCCATTGACGTTCTTATCTGGAACGACTGAGCACCGACCAATTTCCCTGGGGACGACCCCGGCGGCCAAGGCTATAAAGACGGGACGGCCCGTCATCTGTCCCAGAGACAGCCCGACAAGAGAAAAAGTCATGTTCAACAAGGTTTTGATTGCCAATCGCGGTGCCATTGCCACCCGCGTTACCCGTACCCTCCAATCCCTGGGCATCACTTCCATAGCGGTTTTTGCCGAGGCCGACCGCGATTCCCTGCACGTACGTTACGCCGATAAAGCCTTCTGCCTAGGGGAAGGCAATGCCCAGGATACCTATCTGAATCAGGATAAGCTGTTTGCCCTCATGGAAGAACATGGCGTAGAAGCCGTGCACCCCGGTTACGGTTTTCTCAGTGAAAACCCGGACTTTGTGAAGGGCTGTGAAGCCCGCGGCATTGCCTTTATTGGCCCAACGCCCGAACAAATGGACACCTTCGGCCTCAAGCACACCGCTCGTGCCCTGGCAGAAAAAAACGATGTTCCTCTACTGCCAGGTACCGGCCTGCTGAATGATAAAGAGGCAGCACTGAAAGCGGCTGAAAAAATCCGTTATCCGGTCATGCTGAAGAGCACAGCCGGCGGTGGCGGCATCGGCATGCAAATCTGTGACAATGCAGAAAACCTAGACAAGGCTTGGGATAGCGTGCGCCGCCTCAGCGCCAACAATTTTTCCAATGATGGCGTCTTTATAGAAAAATATATCGCCCGCGCCCGTCACATTGAAGTCCAGGTATTCGGTGATGGCAAAGGCCAAGCCGTTACCCTCGGTGAACGCGACTGTTCCGCCCAGCGTCGCCACCAGAAAGTGTTGGAAGAAACACCGGCCCCCAACCTGCCCGATCATGTTCGCCATGAACTGCACGATACTGCACGCACGCTTATGCAAGCGGTGCATTACCGCAATGCCGGCACAGTGGAATTCATTCTCGATCAGGACACCAACACTTTCTACTTTCTGGAAGTGAATACCCGCCTGCAGGTGGAACACGGTGTCACCGAACAGATTTTCGGCGTGGATCTGGTGGAGTGGATGATCAAACTGGCCGCTGGCGAGCTGCCCGCACTGAACTCACTCGGCCCCTTTACTCCCAATGGTCACGCCATTCAGGCGCGGATCTATGCCGAGGACCCGGCCAAGGATTTCCAACCCAGCGCCGGCCTGCTGACTGCTGTCACCTTTCCTGAAGCAGATGGGCAAGCATTGCGTATTGATCACTGGGTGGAAGCCGGGCTTACCGTTTCTCCCCTGTTCGATCCCATGCTAGCCAAGGTCATCATTCATCAAGCCGATCGCGATAGCGCACTGAACGCACTGGCGCAGACCCTGGATGGCATCACCCTGGAAGGTATTGAGACCAACCGGGAATATGTTCGCACCATTCTGGCCAACCCGGTATTTGCGCAAGGGCGAATGACCACCCGCTACCTCAATGATTTCCGTTACCGACCTTTTACCGTAGATGTACTGGCCGGCGGCACCATGACCACAGTACAGGATTACCCTGGCCGGAGTGGCTACTGGCCCGTGGGCGTGCCCCCTTCAGGACCTTTTGACAACCTCAGCTTCCGTCTCGGTAACCGCCTGCTGGGCAACGACGAAGCCGCCGCCGGACTGGAATTCACGCTTAACGGCCCAACGCTGAAATTCAACCAGGCCACCCGCATAGCCCTTACTGGCGCGGACATGCAGGCCTCTCTGGATAGCCGTCCGGTCCCCCCTTATCAGGTCATCCAGGTACAACCAGGTCAGGTGCTAAAACTGGGCAAAGTAAGCGGCGAAGGCGCTCGCGCCTATCTTGCTATTGCCAGCGGCATCCAGTGCACCCCCTATCTGGGCTCACGCAGTACTTTTACCCTCGGCCAGTTCGGTGGTCACGGTGGCCGCGCCCTGCGCACCGGCGATGTGCTGCACTTTTCTGAAGATACAGGCATAACAGCCCGCGTGGAGGTGCCGGCAAGCTTGAAGCCCGAGCTTGGCAAAGCCTGGACCCTGCGGGTGATCTATGGCCCCCATGGCGCCCCGGACTTTTTTACCGACGACGACATGGCCATGTTTTTCTCCACGGACTGGCAAGTGCATTACAACTCCAGCCGGACCGGTATCCGCCTAGTGGGCCCCAAACCAAACTGGGCACGCAGTGATGGTGGCGAGGCCGGCATGCACCCTTCCAACATTCACGACAATGCTTATGCAGTGGGCACAGTGGACTTCACGGGCGACATGCCGGTCATCCTCGGCCCGGACGGGCCGTCACTGGGTGGCTTTGTCTGCCCCGCCACTGTGGTACTGGCCGACCGCTGGAAGCTGGGCCAACTAAAAGCCGGCGATACCCTACGTTTTGAAGCCATCAGCCTGGACGATGCGGATACACTTGCCGCCGAACAAGACCACTGCGTGTCCTCACTCGTTGAGCCGGCTAAACGGGTAAAAAGTGCTGTCATTACCACACCGGTGCTTAATACCCTTAGCAAACAAGAAGCCGGCGTAGACGTGGTTTACCGCGCCGCTGGAGACCGTTATCTACTGGTGGAATACGGCCCCCTAGTGCTGGATCTGCGCCTCCGATTTCGCGCCCATGCGCTCATGCTGTGGCTTGAACAGCAAAAACTCCCCGGCATTATTGAACTGACGCCCGGTATCCGCTCCTTGCAGATCCATTTCAATCCACAGGTTCTTACTCGCCAGCAACTGCTCAAAGACCTAGCCGGTGCCGAACATGCCCTACAGCAGCAGGATGATCTGGAAGTCCCTTCGCGCATCGTACATATCCCGCTAAGCTGGGATGACCAAGCCTGTCATCAAGCCATCGAAAAATACATCCAGTCGGTGCGCAAGGATGCCCCCTGGTGCCCGTCTAATCTGGAATTTATCCGTCGCATCAACGGGCTGGACAGCATTGATGCTGTAAAAAATATTCTGTTCAGCGCCAGCTACGTGGTGATGGGGTTGGGTGATGTCTACCTGGGTGCGCCAGTGGCTACCCCCTACGACCCCCGCCATCGTCTGGTCACCACCAAGTACAACCCCGCCCGTACCTGGACGGCAGAAAACTCCGTGGGCATCGGCGGCGCTTACCTGTGTGTGTACGGCATGGAAGGCCCCGGCGGTTATCAGTTTGTCGGCCGCACCCTGCAGATGTGGAACCGTTACCGCAAAACACGAGTATTCAACCAGCCCTGGCTACTGCGTTTCTTCGACCAGATTCGCTTTTACGAGGTAAGCCACGAAGAACTTAACCAGATTCGCCGAGATTTCCCCAAGGGGGATTACCCGCTGAAGGTGGAAGAAACGACCTTCAGCCTCAGTGCTTACCAGCAGTTCCTGGACGACAACCAACAGGATATTGCCACCTTCACCGACGTCCGCAATCAGGCCTTTGATGAAGAACTGCAACGCTGGGTGGACAGTGGCCAGATCAATTTCCAGTCCGAGCAGAATCTAGAGGCAGACAATGGAGCCGAAGAAGTGGATGGCACTCCAGTGGAATCCCCTGTAGCAGGCAACATTTGGAAACTGAACGTGTCCGAAGGCGACCACGTGCAAAAAGGTGACGTGGTGGCTGTGCTTGAATCCATGAAGATGGAAATCGAAATCTACGCCCCGGGCTCAGGAAACGTCATCACTGTTTCCCGCCAGGAAGGTCAGCAGATCAATGCGGGGCAAGCGATCATGGTGCTGGATTGAAAGCCTGTTAAAGAGACTCTGAAAAACTGCAGCCTCTTGATCTGTCCAGAAAGGCCATAACAATATCGCCACCGTTGCTGTTATTGCGATAGCAAGGATGCTTGGATTCATGCCCTACGTATTTTTTCGCGATAGTAGGCGCTCGGAAATGAATGCAAAACGAGGGCTATGAACACGCCTTATTATCTGTGTCGTTGATGCCAATCGACAGTGCGGTTCTCCCCTGCCGCACCGAGGGCGGGCCTAGCGGAAT
The DNA here is from genome assembly GCF_000009365.1 of Alcanivorax borkumensis SK2. Classification (NCBI taxonomy): domain Bacteria; kingdom Pseudomonadati; phylum Pseudomonadota; class Gammaproteobacteria; order Oceanospirillales; family Alcanivoracaceae; genus Alcanivorax; species Alcanivorax borkumensis. The sequence continues at coordinate 2,169,273 of NC_008260.1, forward strand.
TGCTCGGCATGGCCCCAACGTCCTGGCATTCAACAATACAGATTGCACTCGCGCGCTGATGAACGCCCCAGCCCATTCAGCGCTACCGGCATTTGAGTGAGCAACGCCACCTTCTTTGAAACCCGCCGCCTGTAACACCTGAGCTAATGGCGGGTAGAAACTCGCCCTCTCCCCTAACGCCGTCACCCACACCTCTAACCCGTTAGCACTCTCTGGCTGCCACTCATTCACCGGCAAGTTATACGCTTAAACTTCCCGCAAGCGCCCTTTCTTCAAGGGCTGTCATTGCTGGCCTTCTGCCGGCGGGGCCGCTTTACCAATTCCCCTAGATAATTCGGACATCGGCAAGCATGAATGGTGCAGCAATCGACACAAAAGGTGCATTCGTAGGAGCAAATATACGCTTGCTCATCGGCGGCCAAGGTGCACTGACATATTTCACAGCTAGATCGCATTTCAAGCATGCACATTTACCCGATTAGTGCGTCTTCACTTTTTCTTTTCCGCAGCGCTCACAACGGTATACCGTCACCAGTTTTCCTTGCTTCACATCAAACTGCTTTTCCTTACAGATCAACCACCTGTGGAACCCGTGCTGGCACATGCCTCTATTCGGCGTTTTCTTTTGCGGTTTCTTGAACGGCAGAATATCGCCCATTCGCTCATCACCGTGAGATCCAATCGTCGCTAGAGCATACCGCAAATTTTGCTTGCCCGTTTTCGATTGGCCAACATAAATACCGCCGCCCAACGGGCAACAAACCCCCGATCAGTCGATCGTTAGGCTCATGGCTGTACCGTTGCCCATGAAATCGGATTCACCCATCGAAGGGGGGCGTACAAACCCGTATAATTCGCCTCCCAAGTAATCACCGGCAGCAACAATGACTGACTTTATTCCCGGCCAGCGCTGGCTGAGCGAATCCGAAACTGAGCTGGGCCTAGGCATCATCAAGGAATTGGATTACCGACTGGTCACCGTGGAATACCCGGCGGTAGAGGAAGAACGCACCTACGCAAAGAACAATGCCCCCTTGTCCAGGGTCACCTTTGACAGCGGCGATACCATTCGCACCGCCGATGAAATGGAGCTAGTGGTCACCGACGTTAACGAGCTTAATGGACTCAAGATCTACATGGCCCACCCCAAGGACGGCAGCCCGGAGGATATCCAGCCGGTACCTGAGACCAATCTTGGCCATACCCTACGACTGACCGCAGCCTTAGACCGCCTGTTATCCAACCAGCTTTCCTCCAACCGCTGGTTCGAGCTGCGTATTGATTCACTCAATGCCCATTGCCGCCAACAGCAATCTGCCATTAAAGGGCTACGGGGCCCTCGCATTGATCTGATTGGTCATCAGCTATACATCGCTGACCAAGTGGCTAATCGCTTTGCCCCCCGGGTTTTGCTTGCCGACGAAGTCGGCTTGGGAAAAACTATTGAAGCAGGGCTGATCCTGCATCAACAGTTGCTCACTGGTCGTGCCAAACGAGTGCTGGTGGTCGTACCATCGCCCCTGGTCCACCAATGGTTTGTGGAAATGGTGCGCCGTTTCAATCTGCATTTTTCCATTTTTGATGCTGAACGCCTGAACGCTCTGCAGCCAGAAACCAGTATCAAAGACATGCTGGCGCAGATTATTGAAGAGGAAAACTCCCCGAACGACGGCGCTGACGAAGCGGCCAGCAATCTCAGCGCCGCCAGCGGTGACGACAATCCCTTCCTCAGTGAACAGCTGATTTTGTGCAGCACGGACTTTCTAAGCGAGTGCGACATTGAGCAACTGGCAGCTGCCGATTGGGACTTGCTGGTGGTCGACGAAGCTCACCACCTGGAATGGTCAGCACAACAGGCCAGCGACGATTACCAGCGCGTGGAAACCATTGCCAAGCAAGCCCGAGGCCTACTGCTGCTTACCGCTACCCCGGAACAGCTCGGTCTTGAAAGCCACTATGCTCGATTACGCCTGCTCGACCCGGAACGCTACCCCAGCCTAGAGGCTTTCAAGGAAGAACAAGCCCATTATCAAGACGTGGCAGCGCTGGCCGGCCGACTGCACGATGAATCCAAATGGGATGAGGCACTCAAGCAGGAAGCCGTGGCCCTACTACCAGACATGGACATTGACGAAAGCAACCGCGAAGCGATTCAAGCAGAACTGCTGGATCGCTCAGGCCCCGGCCGCGTCATGTTCCGTAACACCCGCCACAACATTGCCGGCTTCCCGGCACGTCACGTACACGGCATCCCTCTTACGCTGCCAGACGAGTACAAATACGACAGCGACGAAGAAATTGACGGCCATTTGCACCCGGAAACCCTGTTCCACGATGATCGTTGGTGCACCTTGGACCCTCGCGTCACTTGGCTGGAAAACTTTTTTAAACAGCATCGCCACGACAAGGTACTGGTGATCTGTGCTAGCAAGAATACCGCCACCGACCTGCATGCCCACTGCAACTACAAGCTAGGCATGAACGTGGCCATGTTCCATGAAGATATGGACCTGATCGAACGCGACCGGGCCGCCGCTTTCTTTGCCGACGACTTTGATGGCGCCCAAGCACTGATTTGCTCGGAGATCGGCTCTGAAGGCCGTAACTTCCAGTTCGCTCATCATCTAGTCCTGCTGGATTTACCCCTAAACCCTGATCTGCTCGAACAGCGTATCGGCCGCTTGGACCGTATCGGCCAAACCGACGACATCCAGATTCACGTGCCCTACTTCGAGCAACACGCTCAGGAAGTACTGTTCCGCTGGTACCACGAGGGCATGAACGCGTTCGAGCACACCAACCCGGCTGGCCACGATATTTACCTGCGGAGCCGCGACGCACTAGAGCCTCTGCTTACCGGTGACCCGGAATACACTGCCATCGAAGCACTGGTGGACGATACACGCGCCATTACCACCGAGCTACACACACTGCTTGAAACCGGGCGTGACCGCCTGCTGGAGCTGAGCTCATTTGATGGTGAGCGCGCAGAAACCCTGATCTCCGATTTGATTGCCGCAGATGAGGACAGCCCACTGCCTTTCATGCAACGCATCTTTGATCGTTATGGTGTCGAACAGGAAGATCACTCCGATACCGCAGTGATACTCAAACCCGGCCCCCACATGCGTGATGCCTTTCCCTCCCTGCCAGAAGAAGGGGTCACCATGACCGATAACCGTGCCACCGCATTGGCACGGGACGACATGCAGTTTCTCACCTGGGAGCACCCCATGGTTACTGGCAGCTTGGAAATGATGCTCACTGAGCATCGTGGTAAAGCGGCTGTTAGCCTGCTGAAAAACCCCAAAATCAAAGCCGGCACACTGCTTATCGAAGCTATTTACACCGTAGATGCTGTCGCCCCGAAACATCTTCAGGCAGATCGCTTTTTACCCACCACGGTGATCCGTCACCTTCTTGATGCCAATGGCAAAAATATCAGCCAGGCGATCAGTCACGACGGTTTAAGCCAGCAATGCCACAAAATGGATAAGCCGCTGAGCCGCAAAATTGTCGGCAGCCAAAAGGCCTTGCTGGAAAAACTGCTCAAAGCCGATGACATTAGCGCCAGTCAGGAGGCAGAAAGTATCATCACCGCTGCCCAGCAAAAAATGCGCGAGAAACAGGCCCATGAGCTGGCTCGCCTTAAAGCGCTGCAAGCCAAAAACCCGGCGGTAAGGCACGCAGAAATCGACGCACTGGAAGACCAAACCCAGGCGCTGGAAAAATGCCTCGACGAAGCCCGTTGTCAGCTTGAAGCCGTACGCATCATTGTCGCGGGAGGAGATTAACCATGAGCGAGCTATTACGTTTTGTTGAAATCGAACCCGCCACAGAAGCCACCGCCAGCGTTATCTGGCTGCACGGCCTAGGTGCCAGTGGCCACGATTTCGAACCTATTGTGCCTGAGCTGCAGCTGCCGGCAGATTTAGCCGTACGGTTTGTGTTTCCTCACGCACCGCAAATCCCCGTTACCGTCAATGGCGGCATGGTCATGCCTGCCTGGTACGATATTCTCGCCATGGATATCGATCGCAAAGTTGACGAGGCAGGAGTACTGGCATCTGCCAGAGCGGTGGAGATGCTAATCGAGCGAGAAATCGCCCGAGGCATCCCCAGCAAACGGATCATCATCGCCGGTTTTTCTCAGGGTGGCGCCGTTGCCTATCAAGCCGCTTTGCGCTACCCCAAACCCCTTGCCGGCCTGCTCACCCTGTCCACCTATATGGCCATGCCGGTAATACCCAGCGATGCCAACGCCACACTGCCGGTTATGATTTGCCACGGCAGCATGGATCCGGTGGTTCCTGAGCAATTAGGCCAACGAGCCGCAGCCACCCTGAGTGAGCTGGGTTACTCACCACAATACAAAAGCTATCCTATGGAGCACATGGTCTGCCTAGAGCAAATTCGGGATATTGGCCAATGGCTGAATGAACGGCTAATGCCGCCTAACCAATGACGAATTCATAAGTAAAACACAGCTTCAAATCTGTCGCAGACAGACCAGTAAAGAGGCGAGTACTTGGCGTCTGCGACGCCTTCCAGCTTCTGAGCTTTAACCGTTTTTGATGATCCCTACGCGTTTTTTGCACATTCCATCGCCATACTGGTACCCATACTCTTTCGACAAAGGGGACCCATATGAAAACGGCTTCCGTCTTTACTCTTACTGCCCTGCTTGGCCTTAGCGCAATTTCCACTTTTGCCGAAGCTCGCCCGCCTTGGGAGAATGGCCAGCGCGATACTCGCACTCATGTTCAGTTGGTGGATAACCGCCGTGATTATTCCGAATATCGCTACAGCTCTCGCGAGCGTGAGGTCCTTCGTCAACGTTTGAGCCAGCGTGAGTTTGACGCCCTGCCTCCTGGCTTGCAGAAGAAAATGGCCCGAGGCGGCGAGTTGCCGCCAGGTTGGCAAAAGAAACTGCAGAAAGGCCAATACCTTCCCGACACGCTCTACTACAACAGCGAGCGATTACCTTCATACAGCGGCATTCGTCATATTGACGGTGTCAGCGACGTCATCATCGATAATGAGGTGGTTCGGGTGATTGATGCGACTCAGACAATCATTGATGTATTCGGGCTTCGTTGAGGTCCACTCAGGTAAATGCCGTCTCGTCGTCCGAAACGCCGATGCCCTGAATACAGCATTAAACTTTCAAACAAAAAAGCCGCGCTTCTTTCGAAGCGCGGCTTTTTACGTGTTACTTATCGCGTGGCGCGTGCAGCGCCGCCGATTACAACCAATACACCGTAATAAACAAGAACAACCACACCACGTCCACAAAGTGCCAATACCAGGCACCGGCTTCCCAGGCAAAGTTATTCTCTTCATCAAAGTGGCCCTTGATCACACGCAGCAAGGTCACGAATAAGAAGATGGTACCGATGGTTACGTGCGCACCATGGAACCCAGTGAGCAGGAAGAACAGGCTGCCGTAGATACCCGCATCCAACGTCAATCCGAGCTCGGTATAAGCATGAATATATTCTTCCACCTGCAAGAACAGGAAGATCACACCGAGGATCACTGTAGCCGCCTGGAAGGCAATCACAGTGCCACGCTTGCCTTCTAACAAGGCGTGGTGAGCGATTGTCAGGGTTACAGAGGACACCAACAGGATAGCCGTGTTGATCGCTGGCAAGCCCCATGCGCCCATGGCTTGTGTGGTATCACCCGCAGGGGTCACAGTCAGCGGCCACATGGCTTGAAAGTTCGGCCATAGCAGTTCGTGGGTCATGGCGTTGCTGCCTTCCCCAGACAACCAAGGCAGGATCAGCCAACGGGTGTAGAACATAGCGCCAAAGAAGGCCGCAAAGAACATTACCTCAGAAAAGATAAACCACAGCATGCCCTGACGGTAGGAACCGCCCAACTGATTGCTGTGCAGGCCACCGACGGACTCCTTAATAGTGTCACGCCACCACAGGGCGATCACTACCAGCAACCAGGTCAGGCCTAGGAAGAATAGCGGTTTACCAATGAAGCTAGGCTCCATATCCGCCATGGTGCTCTGCTGAATAAAATGCGCACCGCCGATAGCGGTCATGAACAAACCTATGGAAGCCGTCAACGGCCAAGGGCTGCTCTCTGGAACGTAGTATTTTTCAGTAGCCATTAAAAAATCTCCTCTACAACCGGCTGTTCTAGTTCACAGCCACGCTGTTGTTTTTACCGGCGACCCGCTCTGTCACATCGAAGATCGTGTATGACAGAGTGAATTGATTAATGTGACTGGGAATTTCTGGATCCAGATAAAAAATCATCGGCATATCCTTGCGCTCACCCGCTAGCAGCGTCTGCTGATCGAAGCAGAAACACTGGGTCTTATGCAGGTATCGAGCCGCTTCCCCCGGTGTTACTGACGGGATGCTTTGGGTAATCATATCCGATGAAGTCGGGTTGCTTGCAAAAAAATGCACCAGTGTAATTTCCCCCGGATGCACCTTTACTCGCTTGGTCTCAGAAGAGAACTCTCCACTGATCCCACCCCCCTTCTGGGTAATAAATTCCACTGTCACAGTGCGGTCTGCCACCACATTTTCTGGCACTTGAGTGGCAGCAGTACTGGATGTTTTTCCATTCAGCCCGGTGACATCACAGATAACGTTATAAAAGGGCACCATAAGGAAAGCGAAGCCAAACATGGCCACCGCCCAGATCAACAGCTTTTTCAGCGTGCGCTTATTGCGCTGTTCAACACTGAGCTGCTCGTCGCCCATGGTGCTCCTCCGTCAGTTTCTGTTACTTCACCACCGGCGGGGTCTCAAAGGTATGGAACGGCGCCGGAGACGGCACTTCCCATTCCAGACCTTCCGCACCTTCCCATGGTTTAGCCGGGGCTTTCTCGCCTTTCTTCAGGGCACACAGCACAGCCACCGCCAAGAAAAACAGCTGCGACAAGCCGAACCAGAAGCCACCAATGGAAATCCAGAAGTTGTAGTCCGCAAACTGCAGCGCGTAGTCAGCGTAACGACGCGGCATACCCGCCAAGCCCACAAAGTGCATGGGGAAGAACAGCAGGTTGGCGGAAATCAAGGAGTTCCAAAAGTGTAGTTCACCCAGGGTTTTGTTAGGCATGATGCCAGACCACTTCGGCAGCCAATAATAGGCAGCAGCGTAAATGGAGAAGATCGCGCCAGTCACCAATACGTAGTGGAAATGCGCCACCACGAAATAGGTATCATGATACTGGAAGTCTACCGGGGTAATCGCCAGCATCAAACCGGACAGACCGCCGCAGGTAAACAACACCACAAAGGCAATCGCCCACTTCATTGGCAGTTCGAAGGTCATAGATCCGCGCCACATGGTGGCCACCCAGTTGAACACCTTCACGCCGGTAGGCACAGAGATCAACATGGTCATGTACATGAAGAATAAGGTGCCCGCCAACGGCATACCTACAGTGAACATGTGGTGGGCCCATACCACGAAGGACAACAGGGCAATGGACGCGGTGGCGTACACCATGGAGGCGTAACCGAACAACGGCTTGCGAGCAAACGCCGGAATGATCGCTGACACGATACCGAAGCTCGGCAGGATCATGATGTACACTTCAGGATGCCCGAAGAACCAAAACACGTGCTGGAATAATACTGGATCACCACCACCGGCAGCATCGAAGAAGCTGGTTCCGAAATGACGGTCCGTCAGCATCATGGTTACCGCACCGGCCAGAACTGGAATGACCGCGATCAGCAGGAAGGCAGTGATTAGCCAAGTCCATACGAACAGCGGCATCTTCATCAATGTCATGCCAGGGGCACGCATATTGAAGACCGTTACCACCACGTTGATAGCACCCATGATGGAGGAGATACCCATCATGTGAACCGACAGAATGAACAAATCGGTGGACGCCGGCCCGTACTTGGTGGACAACGGCGCGTAGAAGGTCCAGCCAAAGTTCGGAGCGCTAGGATTGCCGGCACCGAACGCACTCAACACCACTGAACCAATCAGAATGGTGAAAGCGAAAGGCAGAATCCAGAAAGACCAGTTATTCATCCGCGGTAGCGCCATATCTGGCGCACCAATCATCAAGGGAATCATCCAGTTAGCTAAGCCAACAGTGGCAGGCATCACCGCGCCAAATACCATGGCCAAGCCGTGCACGGTGGTCAGCTGATTGAAGAACTCCGGATCCACGAACTGCATGCCGGGCTCGAGTAGCTCGGCACGAATCACCATGGCCAAGAAACCGCCGGACAGGAACATGGCGAAGCTGAACCACAGGTACAAGGTACCGATATCTTTGTGGTTGGTGCTGAACAGCCAACGTTTCAGGCCGGTCGGGGCGTGGTGGTGATCGTGATGATCATCATGGGTTGCAGCTGCAGTAGACATTGCTATCCCCTCCCTTATTCGTGGTCGTTAACGTCGGCGGGCTGAATCAGATCGCCGGTATCGTTGCCGAAAGCGTTACGCTCATAGGTGATCACCGCCGCAATCTGGCGAGGTGTCAGTTGAGCCTTGAAGCTGGGCATGGCAGCACGGCCATTCACCAACACGTCGATATGCTCGTTCAGGTGCTCGTTATTGGTGGCAAACTCTGTACCAGCAAATGCCAAGCCGATACCGCCTTCACCATTAGCACCGTGACACATTGCACAGGCACCAGCATAAACTTGCTTACCTTCTTCCATCGCCTGATCGATATCAGCAAACGGTGTCAGGTCGGGCCCAGAAGCGGCTTTTTCTTTCTCTTCAGCAATCCAAGCCTTGAATTCGTCCTGGGTTACTACCTCTACGGCAATCGGCATAAAGGCGTGGTTCTTACCACACAACTCAGCACACTGGCCGTAGTAAGTGCCTTCTTTGCCTTCCGGAACCAAAGCCCAGGTCTCGTTAACGAAACCTGGAATTGCATCTTTCTTGCCGCCGAAGTCCGGCACCCAAAAAGAATGGATTACGTCATCAGAAGTCACCAAGAAACGCACTTTTTGGCCAGACGGGATAAGCAGTTTGTTATCCACTTCCAAGTTGTAGTTGTGGTCTTTCTCAGGAGCCTCTTTACCGACCAGCTCCTTCGCTGTGCCGTAAGGAAACAGGCCACCGGAAAGAACCGGGTTGTTGTACTGTTCCGGCGGCGTAGCCAGGTTAGAGAAGAAAGAGACTCCGATATCGTTGTCATCTTCGTACGTCAAATACTCGTAGCTCCACTTCCAGCGATAACCGGTTACCTTCACCGTCAGTTCAGATTCAGCGGTGTCATCCAGCTGAACCAGCACCCGGGTGGCCGGTACGGCCATGGCAATCAGGATGACAAAGGGAATCACTGTCCACAGCACTTCGAAAAACACGTTTTCATGGAAAGTGGAAGGATTTGGGTTTTTGGATCGACGGTGGCGAATCATCGAGAACAGAATCAGGCCACAGACCATAAGACCGATAACGGTCACGATCCAGAGAACGGTGGTGTGAAGATCTTGAACGTCCTGGCTGGCCTGGGTTACCCCGGGTCGCAGGTCGAGATCGGAACGTTCGGTCCAGTCGCTAGCGAAGGTCATGCCACTGATCATCAGTGACGTAAGACCAACCGCTGCGCGGTGGAACAGAGTTGACTGCATGCGTTTGCTCCCTGTTTTCCCCAGCGCTACCCCATTACAGGCACGCTTGTTCTTTGCCGTTACCGGCGCCTGGAAAGCGAGTTTCAGGATTGATGCAGCGAAACGGTCACCAGACCTTCCCCATTGACATACTCGACCAAGGGGGCGGCCGTTTAGCGTGTCACATAGGAGGCAAAACCCAATAAAATCAAATAGCTATTTGCCGCCATAGTAACTTCATTGAATTGCCGGAGGTGTGGCAAATTGTCCCACTGCATTTATGGGCGCCAACTTTAGTCATTCGCATTGCCAAAGTCCAGCCGAAAGGTCGGGTTTATCAAGCCCTTCAAGCAGGTACGAAAGTCGCACTCTATGCTACACTTCGGCTCTATTTTCCTAGTTAGCGTCTCTTTCTACCATGCCCAAACGACGACCCATCTACCGCGTCATATTCCAGAGCCAAGCACAAACCTACGAAATTTATGCCTCAGAGATATACCAAAGCGACCTGCATGGCTTTATCGAGGTGGAGGAGTTTCTGTTCGATGAGCGCAGCGGTGTAGTGGTCGATCCATCGGAAGAAAAGCTTAAGAGCGAATTTTCAGGGGTTTTGCGGTCATACATCCCCATGCATACGGTGATCCGTATTGATGAAGTAGAAAAAGAAGGCGTAGGCAAAATCACCGAATCACGCGGTGAAGCGCGTAGCAACAACGTTTCCCCGTTCCCCATGCCTCCTAGCCCATCCAAAGACTGAGTCCAGCACCTACACCCGGAGAAAAACACAGTCCCCCTTAAAAAAGAAGGGCGCCGGCTTGACCGAGCGCCCCGAGGGTTGCCTGATATTACTTAAGAGGAGAAAACATATTTTGCCTACTGAATTAGTCCGCAGGCTGATTCAAAGGTTCCCGGAGAAGCAAAAAAAATCAACCGTTTAACCGACGCCCCCCCCCTGCAAAGGTGGTTACGCGCCACGGGAGCGTACAAGAGAAAGCCCTGTACGAATGCGTCGCACAAACAACATGGCCTGTTCAGGCCGTGCGATCATGCGAACAAAACCAACGCAAACGGGGCCATCCAGTCCACTGCCGTCTCTTTACCTTGGCCACCACCATAGCCTGAATGGGGTGAGCGCAATCTGAATAAAAAGAGAAGTGCATCCGTGCTCCTTGGCCATCCTTACTGGCCCTTCTCCTCCTACTCACTCAAGGTGAGCCCACTGTATCCGAGCCCCCCTGACTATCTTCGTTCCATGGGCTGCAGCCTTTTTACTGGCCTTTTACAAGGCAAGCAGCGCTTCACGGCACCATTTCGCTGCAGCCTTACTCTCCTGGGTTTTGCGAAGGCTGACCGCTGGGCTGAATCGGCTCACCGTAACGCAGAGTCGGGTTCACATCGTGAGGCCGCACCCAGCCCATATGCATGCTAAGCAAAATAAACAAAAATACCGTCACCGAAAAACCCACACGCCAAGCCAGGGCTCGCATGGTCTTACCTTCTTTTCCCTGCCCTTTCACCAAAGACATGAGCGCGCGGCCCAGAGAGATCACTGCCGCAAGCAACAAAATCACAACAATCAGCTTTACCCACCACATACTCGTTATCTCCTTAAACACATCAAAGCTTAAATAAGCACACAAAGGGGACTTTCTCGCAGGCAGATGAAAAGCCCGGCCAGCTATGTACAATGTGCCGCCATTGTCAGGCAGGCATTGTAATGGCCTAGCCTGACTGTGCACACACTATCGACAAAGCAAGGCGACAACATAAAACAGCAATCCCCGTTTCGCCGCGCTACTGCTGTCACGAGGGCAGACAACCATGCCTCATTCTTACCGCCGCGCACCTTGGGTCGCACTCATAGCGACCCTTATTGTGGCCGCAAGCTGCTTGCGACTGGCCTTTTGGCAGCTGGAACGCGCTGAAGAAAAACGCCTGTGGCTAACAGAACAGAACGAACGGGCCACCCTACCACCCGCCGACCTGCCCACCCTGCTAGCTGATACTGACCCTATGCACCGTCGCATCACTATCACCGGTCACTTCGACAACGCCCACAACGTGCTCCTAGATAACCGTACCCTCAACGGCGTGGCCGGTTATCACCTGTTGACTCCTTTTGAAACCCGAGAGGGCCGCTGGGTATTAATTAACCGGGGTTGGCTAGCGAGAGGAAACGACCGCGCCACACTACCAACGATCGTCCCCATTGAGGGAAACCAAACCGTCCACGGAACGGCTTATCGCCCCTCCCGGGACGTTTTTGTGCTCAAGGACATGCCATTGCCCAACAATCAGTGGCCATTGCGCGTACAAAAAGTGGATTTTGACGCTATTGGAGAACGACTTGGGGTAGAATTACCGCCCTTTGAAATCCGGGTTACTCCGGAACTGGCGCTGGGCAACAATGTACCACTGCCCCGGCACTGGCAGGACGTGACCGTAATGGGCCCGGAACGACACAAGGCCTATGCGCTGCAATGGTTCGCACTGGCGCTGGCCGCTCTGCTGATATATGTTGCCGCCGCACTCCGAAACAGGCGTAAAGCACGCAAGACGCGAGAGGAATTGTAATGTCTCCACGGACCAAGAACATTGCCACCCTAGCGGCAATCATTGCTCCTTTTATCCTGTTTTTTTTGGCCGGACGCTTTCTGATAAACCCCGCGGAGCTGTCGAAGGTCAACAAAGGGCAACTATTGATCCCGCATATCGATATGGCGGCTCTACATGCCACCGATAGCGAACAGCAGCCCTATGACCGCGATGATATGAGCAACCAGTGGACACTGCTTTATGTGGCCGGTGAAGGTTGTGACACGCGCTGTAAAAACGGGCTCTATTATCAAGTAAAACAGGTACGACTCGCGCTAGGGGAAGATACTCAGCGTGTGCGCAGGGTGATTCTCCATACCGCTCCCGCCAATACCGAATTACAAACCTTCCTTACCGATAAAGTCGATGGCATGGTTTCCATTCATGCCTCTGCTGCTGATGTTAAGCGGGCTCTGGCACCGGTATACGCCCCCGAGCCCAGTCACCCCATTGGCGATATTTTTTTGGTCAGCCCGGACGGCCAAATCTTCATGCGTTACCCCTCGCACGAAAACATGGATGCCACCCTCGAAGAGGCGGAGAACATCCGCGTCGATCTCAAACGGACCCTTAAAGGGTCACTGATCGGTTAAGCAGGCCCTTGATTATGCAAACTCCCACCGCATCACAGCGCTGGCTGCGCCGCTTTTGTATTCTGGCCGTCCTTCTGGCTGCTGGCGTGATCACCCTCGGCGCCTGGACTCGGCTATCCGATGCCGGCTTGGGCTGCCCGGACTGGCCAGGCTGTTATGGCCATCTGGACGTCCGCAAAGCCATTGAGCACGTGGCCAACACCAACGAAACCACGCCCGGGACCCTGCGCGAAGCGCACAAAACCGTACCAGAAATGGTGCATCGCTATTTTGCCTCGACCCTGGGCCTCGTCATTATCATCATCGCTGCACTGTCATTCGTTAATCGCAAACGGGAAAAGCAACCACTGAAACTACCGCTCTTTCTGGTGGCATTAGTTATCTTTCAGGGCATTCTCGGCATGTGGACGGTAACCATGGGGCTGCAGCCCACTATCGTCATGCTGCACCTGCTCGGCGGTTTTACCACCTTCACCCTGTTGGTACTGCTCACTGCCCGAGTGTTTCGCTGGCCAAGCTTTCTGAATGACTGCGATGTGCTCACCCTCAAGCCTCTGGCATCAATAACACTAGCCGCGGTTATTTTACAGATCGCTCTGGGCGGCTGGACCGCCAGTAACTATGCAGCCGTGGCCTGCACCGATCTGCCCGTGTGTGAAGAAGGCTGGCAAGAACGGCTAAATTTCGAGAAAGCCTTTATCTTTTGGGGGCACGAACACGACAAGCCGGACTATGAGTACGGAGTTTTAGATAACGAAGCGCGCACAACCATCCACGTGATGCACCGTTTCGGCGCCCTGGTCGTTACCCTGCTGGCCCTCTTACTGGTAGGGAAAATTCTGTTGCGGGCCCGCAGCGTATTTTTCCGAAACTTTGCCCTGGTGATTGCCGGCCTTCTCACCCTACAGATCGGGCTGGGGCTAAGTAACGTCATCTTTGCTGTGCCACTGGATGTGGCCGTCGCGCATAATTTTGTGGCAGTGCTACTGTTAGCTAGTCTGGTCTTATTTATCCGTGCCATAAACGTAAAATGCGGCAAACGCGAACCAAAGTCACAACAAAAAGGAGCCCCGTCATGAGTGAGAGAACCCACTGGCGCGACTATCTCGCCCTCACTAAACCCGGCGTGGTCATGCTGCTTATGGTCACCGCGGTGGCGGGCATGTTTCTAGCCACCGAACCGGCAGGCATGGTGCCATTAGCCACTTTCATCCCTGCCTTTGTGGGGCTGTCGCTGGCCATGATGGCCTCCGCCGCGATCAACCAAATTATGGATCAGAAAATTGACGCCATTATGAAGCGCACCGAAAAGCGCCCTCTGGTTGCCGGAAAGCTGACCCCCAAAGCCGCCATCACCTTTGCGGTGCTGCTAGCAACCGCCTCAATGATTATGCTGTACTTTCTGGTGAACCCGCTAACGGCGTGGTTGACCTTGTTCGGCTTTGTCGGCTATGCCTTTATTTACACCCTGTATCTCAAACGCGCTACACCGCAAAACATCGTGATTGGGGGTATCGCGGGCGCCATCCCGCCGCTACTGGGCTGGACCGCCGTCACCGGTGAAGCACACCCCTACGCTTGGCTGCTAGTGCTCATCATCTTCGTTTGGACCCCACCACACTTCTGGGCGCTGGCCATCCATCGCCGCGATGAATATGCCAAGGCCGATATACCCATGTTACCGGTGACCCATGGCATCCCGTTTACCCGTGAATCGGTGCTCTACTACACCATCTTGCTGTTTATCTGCACGCTGCTGCCTTACCTCACCGGCATGAGCGACCTGATTTATTTGCTCAGCGCGTTGATCCTCGGCTTGGTATTTCTCTATCACGCAGTACGCCTGCGTTTTTCTGAAGACCCGAAACTTCCAATGAAAACCTTCGGTTATTCAATTACTTATTTGTTCGCTCTGTTTACCGCCCTGCTGGTAGACCACTACCTGCCCGTGACGCCCGCCAATGTCGCGTCCTGGCTTGGCGCATGAGGCACACATAAGCCAAGGTGCCGGAGCCCAGAGGAGGCACCGGCGCCCTGCCGCGCTATACTCTTCCCCATAGAATACCAACTAGGGGAAAACAACATGGCAACCCGCAGCATGAATGACTGGCTCAACGCCTATGGCGAAAGCCACCAAAACCCTACCAACAAGAAAGTACACTTCCTATGCGTGCCGGTGATCTTCTTTACCATCGTCGGCTTTCTCTGGGCTCTTCCCGCCCCCCTGTTCACAGGGTTCTGGGCATGCTTAGCACTGGTCTTCGTCACACTCTACTACGCCCGCCTATCCATACCCATTGCTGTGGGCATGCTGGCTTTTAGCTTGCTCTGTCTGGCCGGCCTCAGTCTCATCGCTGCCGCCGGCATTAGCGTCTGGCTGTTCTCACTAGTGGTCTTCATTCTCGCCTGGATTGGCCAATTCTGGGGCCATAAAGTTGAGGGCCAAAAACCCTCGTTTTTCGAAGACATCCAGTATCTGATGATCGGCCCAGCTTGGATCATGGGCTTCCTCTATCGAAAATGGGGAATCAAGTATTAATTTCTTCCTGTAAGAGCTTAACGGCAAACGTCTGCAGCAAATCAAAGCCAACGCCTTTCCACTCTACGACTTTTGCAGTAGGTTATAGGCTAACAACAACATCGCAGGGGAAGGAATACCCGCATGGGCACTCTGATTTTTTTCGGCATCATCATTGCCGTCATCATTTACATCATTGCCGTCTACAACCGACTTATCGCCCTGAAAAACCGTTTCAAGAACGGCTTTGCCCAAATTGACGTGCAACTGCAACGCCGCCACGATTTGATCCCCAACCTGGTGGAAACGGCCAAAGGCTACATGAGCCATGAAAAAGAAACGCTAACCCAGGTAATCGAAGCGCGAAACCAGGCGATTAGCGCCAAAAAAGCCGCCGCTGCACACCCGGACGATGCCAATGCCGTGGCTCAACTGGGCAAAGCAGAATCCTTCCTCTCCGGCTCACTGGCTAATTTCTTTGCTCTCAGCGAAAACTACCCGGATCTCAAGGCTAACGACACCATGGCCCAGCTGATGGAAGAACTGAGCAGCACCGAAAACCGTATTGGGTTTGCTCGCCAAGCATTCAACGATGCGGTAATGAACTACAACACCTACCGTGAGCAGTTCCCACAAAACTTCATCGGCGGATTATTCGGCAGCTTTAGCGAAGCCAAGCTGCTACAAATTGAGACCGAGCAGGCACGCAAGGCCGTGAACGTCAGTTTCTAACCCGGCCTCGCCATGGATTTCTTTCAACACCAAGAACGAGCCCGCCGCAAAACCGGGCTGCTTGTTCTGTATTTCATCCTCGCGGTCATCGCCATCGTGGTGTGTGTCAACCTGGCCTTGTTGCTGACGCTGTTCTGGGGAAACGTCCAGATCGTGCATGCTCACCAATGGCTTGCACACCCCATCGTCCACTGGGTTACCGGCCTTACCCTGGCGGTTATGATCTTCGGCTGTCTGATTAAACTTTGGCAGCTGCGCAACGGTGGTAAGGGCCTAGCGGACATGCTCGGTGCCCGCCACATTCCCATGGATAGCGTAGACATCAGCGAAAAAAAGCTGATCAATGTGGTCGAGGAAATGAGTATTGCCTCGGGTATCCCCGCTCCCCAGCTCTATGTGCTGGACAAGGAAAGCGGCATTAACGCTTTCGTAGCAGGCTTCCGCCCCTCGGAAACCGTGCTGGTGGTGACGCAGGGCACACTTAACGAGCTCAATCGCGATGAGCTGCAAGGCGTTATCGCCCATGAGTTCAGCCATATTTTCAATGCCGACATGCGCCTGAACTTGCGCCTGCTGGCCGTGCTTGCGGGCATTCTCGCACTAGGAAAAGTTGGCGAATACCTGATTCGCGGCCAACGCCGCTCTTCTTCTAACCGCAAAGGCGGTGGCGGGCTGGTGTTTGCCGGGCTGGCATTGATGGTTGTCGGTTATGTCGGGCTGTTCTTCGGACGCCTGATTAAAGCGGCCATCTCCCGGCAGCGGGAGCTGTTGGCAGATGCCTCTGCCGTGCAATTCACCCGCAACCCGGCAGGAATTGGCGGTGCACTGATTAAAATTCGCAACGGCAACGGCTCTCACTTAACCAGCCCCCACGCAGAAGACATGAGCCATATGTGTTTCGGCGAAACGTTACGTTTTCGCTGGCGCAACCTGCTAGGTACCCATCCACCACTGGACGAGCGACTCCGCGCCCTAGGCAGCGACTGGGTGGCCCGTGCCCGTAGCCGAGCCCGTAATACCCTTAGCACCGCCACACACAGCAACCCCGAGATTCCTCAAGGAGCCTCAGCCTTCGCCGGCGGCAGCCTTAAGCCCACACGTAACGAAAACCCGCCAGCCGCCCCCTCACAACGTATTGGCACCGTAAGCGAACCCGATATGGGCTATGCCCGTAGCTTGTTGGAGACCATTCCTGACGATCTTCGACGCCAAACTCGCTCGCCCAAGTCGGCAGAGAATGTGCTCTACGCCCTGATACTTAGCGCGTCAAATAGCAGCACTGAAGCGCTGTTGGCTGCATTAGATATCACAGGTCAACGACCCGCCTTAGTCACGCTAAGCAAGCAAATTCATGCCCAAGGTTCCCGTCTACGGCTACCGTTAATTGACTTAGCATTACCGGCGCTTAAACCGCTACCCGCCACTGACCGGGCACGGATCCTTACTCACCTGACCGCATTGATTGAGGTCGACGACCGTTACAGCTTTTTCGAATGGGCGCTAGTGGGATTAGCCCGCCAGCAACTCGGGGATCAATCCGGCAAGAATCGCCGCACCCGCTTCCGCCGCTATGGCGCACTGGCCGCAGAACTGCAATTGCTGTTCTCGGTACTGACTTGGGCCAGTGGCGCTGACGAGAAAGACGCACGTACTCTATTCCAGCTCAGCACCCACGGGCTTCTGCCCGCTGGCCGCACCTTGCTGCCCCTAACACATTGTGGCAGCCACAAGCTCAGTAACGCCATTGAGCGCCTGGCCGACTTGTCTCCGCTGCTCAAGGGGCCTGTTATTGATGCTGCGGCGGATCTGGTACTGGCCGATGGTAAAGTCCAGGTGCAGGAAGCAGAACTGCTGCGCGCGGTATCCGCCCTGCTTGAGTGTCCCCTTCCGCCCCTGTTTAATCGCTAAAGAGTTTCCGCAGCCCAACATTTGGGAAATAGGGAATACCAGCAAGGGGCCCTAACAGCCGCAGTGCCACAATACCTTTGAGTTTGATTCCCTATTGCGCAATCAACTGCGCCAATTCCACATGTACGCCTTGGCTTACAGATTTTTAAGATAACGTCCTTATCACTTGATGGTATGAAGCGTGCAGAATACGGGCACATTCAAAAACGACCGCTGATCGACAGCCCTGTGAGCTCTTTCACAATTTAACGCACGATCACACCCATGCGGCGAGGGCAACACGATGCCATTAAAGAAGGCGAGCACACGCAATACCTGGGAATCTGTTGCTCACGCTACCGAGCAGGTGCGTAATGGCAGCCTTAACCCAGCTTTCTCCGCCTGGATCAGCGCGCAAGGCTTTGCGTTGAACGAGACCGTCTTCTCCTGCGTATGCCAGTTTGACGAAGGGGTCTACACCGGCACCTTAGTGGATCATAGTGGCCGCGCTTGGGAGTTTTTTGCTGACCTGGATGACCCGCAGAACTGCGATTTGGAAGATGTAACCGATACACTGGGACCGAAATCCCCGGACCACCCCGAAGCGGATCTGTGTGACAAGGTCACCATGGCATTGCTGTACCAACGTCAACAATGTATCGCCTGACAACCTGATAGAAGTAACAATCTGCCCTTATCATGGCACCTAAGACGCCTGCGAAAAACAAAACCATTCAATCTTCCCGCCGGAACGGTAACAGACTGCGAGCCTCCTGCTGGTAGCCATGCACGTGCCGCGCTTCCTCTTGGCAGAAATCCGCGATCGCCTGTTGAAAAGCTGGCTCGCGTAAATGATGTAATGACCAGGTAATCACCGGTTCAAAGCCACGCAGAATTTTGTGCTCACCCTGCACTCCCGGATCAAACTCCTGTAGCTGCTGCTCAATGGCAAATTCGATTCCCTGGTAGTAACACAGCTCGAAATGCAGACAATCGCGCTCTTGCAGGCAGCCCCAATAACGGCCATAGAGCTGAGTGTCATCAAAGAAATACAACGCCGCCGCGATCGGGGCCCGGGTATTTCCGTCCCAGGCCAACACCAGCATCAACTGCTCACCTTGCTGCTGTGCTATCGCCAAGAAAAAATCCTCGTTCAGATACGGCATTTGCCCCCGCTTGAGGTAAGTGCTCGCATAACACCGGTAGAAGAAAGCCCAGTCATCCGCCTGAATCTGTGCGCCCCGGCGACGCTCAATATGAATCCCCTGCTCGGTAATTTGCCGCCGCTCCTTGCGCACGTTCTTGCGCTTGCGTGATTGAAAGCGCGCCAAGAAATCATCGAAATCAGCATAACCACCATTGAACCAGCGAAAATGGCAGGCCTGACGAGACACCAGTGGCAAACCTTCCAACGCTTCACGACTTGCCTGGTCCGCAAACAGCAGATGCCAACCGCTGGCCTGCTGCTCTTCCATTTTTTCGCTGACGGTTTGCCAAAGTGTCTCTGCGGTCCACTGTCCGCGCCAACGCGGCCCCACTACTGGGGTGAACGGTACCGAGGTCACCAGTTTAGGGTAATAGGCCAAACCATGACGCTGATAAGCCTCAGCCCAATTAAAATCAAATACATACTCGCCCTGGGAGTGAGAGCGTGCATACAGGGGCAACCAACCGTGCTCTTGCGCCACATGGCAGGGTGACCAGCCCGTTTGCGGCGAGGCAGCACCGCAATCCTGCAACGCTTGGAAAAATGTCAGTTCAAGGAACGGATAAGACGCCAAAATAGCTCCAACATGAGTTTCATCGCCAGCTTGGGTACAATGCCCGGATTGTGCAGCGCCTGATAGTCATTATCGACAAGCCCAGCCTACAAAAAGGGCACCGATAACGAGGGTTTTACCCGGCTGCACAATACCGCCTCGTCATCTGGCGGTTTTTTATCCTTACTTTTATCACTCATTGCTTAAACAAGGTAACGTCAACTCCATGAATCTCTCTAAACCGCTGACTATATTTTACGTCATCGTCACCCTGTTACTTGCCCTCCCCGGTGCTTGGCTTTTGTTTGCCCCGGAAATGGCCTTGGTGACCATTCATGAAAACCTGGCCATGATTCAGGTTTCCAACATCCACAGCCAACAAACCGGTCTGGGTCTGCTACTAGCCGCTGCCGTTAACTTGGTCTGCCTGATGGGCGGTCGCCAACGTTTGCCACTGCATGTGGCTGTGCTGTTCTATCTGGCCGGCTTGGTGGCCAGCCACGGTAATACCGTATTCACCCATCAAGCGTGGTTGTGGGTACCGGTGTTGGTCTATCTGCTGCCGTTGATTCCTTTCGGCAAGCTGGTGCCGGCTAACCTACCCATGCCCTCCCTGCCCGGCAGCAATGGCCAGCAGCGCGGTGAAGTGAAGTGGTTCAACCCAAACAAGGGTTTTGGCTTCATTCTTACCGACAGCGGTGAAGAACTGTTTGTTCATTTCAAAGCGGTACAGAACGGCGGCCGCCGCAGTCTGCGCACCGGCACCAAGGTCCGCTTCGATACCCGCATGTCCGATCGCGGCGAACAGGCCGATAACGTCTATATCGAACAATAAAACAACCTAAGTCGCATCATGCGGCACGCGCAGCAGGCTGCACTCAGCGGCGTGTTGCGCGCCGCCTGTTGCCTGAAGCGGAATAACAATAATGACTCTGGCAATCGCTGACTGGATTGTCCTTGCTGGGTACCTTTGTATCGTGCTGGGCATCGGTATCTATTTCTCACGCCGCAACACCAATACCGAAGAATATTTTGTAGGCGGTCGCCGTTTTCGCGGCTGGGTAATAGGTCTGTCATTAGTAGGCACATCCATCAGCTCCATTACCTTCTTGGCCTATCCCGCCGACGCCTTCCTGACCGACTGGTTACGCTACCTACCTAACCTGGCCCTACTGCCTGCCATGCTGGTGGCAGCTTTCGTTTTTTTGCCTTTTTTTCGGCGCGAAAATATGACCAGCGCCTATGAATTCCTCGAGTTACGCTATGGTCCATCCATCCGAGTATATGGTGCCATTGCGTTTCTGGTGGCGCAGTTGGTGCGCCTAGCCATGATCCTGTGGCTGCTCTCTCTTTTGATACAACAAGTCACCGATCTAACACCCACCACCGCCATTATTCTAGGTGGGTTTTTTGTTGGCTTTTACACCGTCATCGGAGGTATTGATGCGGTAATCTGGACCGATGTGCTGCAAACCGTCATTTTGTTACTGGGCGGCCTCGTCTGCCTGTGGGTGATTCTCGAGGCGCTGCCCGGCGGGCTCAACCAAGTGTTCGAACAAGCAGGTCAGGCCGGCAAGTTTGCCCTGGCGCCCTGGGAAAACGGTGCTCCCGCAGAGACCTCTTGGTCGTTCTCGCTGAGCGAAAAGACCGCCACCATGATGCTGTTGATCGGCCTCACCAACTGGCTCACAGAATACTCCAGCAACCAGAACACCGTGCAACGGTATTGCGCCTCCCAATCCACTAAGGAAGCGCGTCGCGGGCTCTGGGTATACCTATTCACCGCCCTGCCTATCTGGGCGTTCTACATGCTATTGGGCACGGCCCTGTGGGTGTTCTTTCAGGTTTATCCGGACGCCCAGGCAAGCGCGATTCTGACCGGTGAAACTCGGGCTGAAACTCTGATGCCCCATTTCATTACCGGCTACCTGCCCGCTGGCGTGGCCGGGCTGGTGATTGCAGCAGCTCTGGCCGCCGCCATGAGCTCACTGGATTCCAGCATCAACTCCATCACTACCGTTAGCGTGGTTGACCTGTATCGCCGTCATCTGCGTCCTGGCCGCGATGATCGCCACTACCTAAAAGTGGCCTGGGCCATCGCCGCCGCCGTCACGGGAGTCATGATTCTCGGAGCGCTGTGGCTAAATCAGGCTGATACCAAAACACTACAAGACACGTCAACCATCCTAGTGTCACTGCTTGGCGGGGGAATGCTAGGGTTATATTTGCTGGGCTTTTTCAGCAAGAAGGGCAATGCGCGGGCCGCTTGGGTGGGGATTGGTTGCACCCTGGTATTCACTAGCTGGACCATTCTTACCAACAACCAGCTTTTACCGGAGGCACTAAGCGCCCCCTTTGACCTGTATTACACCGGACTGATTGGCAATGTGCTGATGTTTCTGGTCGGCTACGTGGTGGCTTTGCTCTGGCCTGCAGCCTCGGTGGCGCCGGTTTCACCCCAGCCCGCTGCCGAGGGCTGAGTCGATGACTGCTGCGCGAGTAGAGCCCTCGCGCTCAGCAGCCGATCGCGTAGCAACCAACCCACCGCCCAACACACCAGCCAAGGGTCCATCAGGTAATCCCAGAGATTATCGCTAGCTAGCCAACCGGCCCTAAAAACGCACTGAGCCACCACCAGAATCAAACACGATGCATAAGCGCGGGTCACCCATGCCAGGAGCCCGATCAACAACAGAGCGGTGCTGAAACCAAAACTCCCGAAACCCAACGAATAGGGATCCTCATAGCTGGACCCCATGCTCATTGGGTAAAACCACAATGCCATTAACACCAGCATTCGGCACGCTGTACGTAACTCACGAACCGGCAGCCAGTAGTGACCGACCATACGGTGCTGAATCGCCAACATCGCCAGCAAGCCAGAGGTAATGCTGAAACCTGCGAGGTAACTCAGCACCCAAGCTCCCAGCCCCCAAGGGTATGGCAATAAGGACCACACAAACACTACACAGGCCAAAACCACACGACCGCGCAAAGACAACAGAGTGGCACTAATGCGCAACTGAATCGCCACCAACACTAATGCGCAAATAACCAGATCAATCGACATAAGTGATCTCCTTGCGCTGACTATTGTTGTGCGGCGTACGGCCCACCGTATCGGCTTTTAACCAGGCATGGCGGATAGCCGTCTTGTTCCAGGTGTAAAGCATGTGCAGATCCCCGTTCCTTGTGCGCACCATATAAGGATAGTCATACTGGAATGCACATCCGTGGTCGCCATGACATTTGTTGGCCTTTACTCGCTCCAAAAGAAGACGTCGATCTTCGGGAATCGTTTCCCCAGCAAACTCATCATCGACCAGATCTACAAAGGTTCCTGGCTCTAACGCATTACCTCTCCACTGCTCCCGATTATGGAAAAACCACCGATCTTCCCAGTGCTGCCCGGAATCACGAGTTTCGCGAATACACAGATCATCACGCTCTTCACGGTTACAGTTGGTCGCTACCAACCAGTGCCCAGGCCCCATAGCCACGCCACCAAGGGCGGAACTGGGATTATCTAAGGGAGAATATTCCAGCGGCGTCCATGTCCAACCTCCATCGTTACTGGAGGATTGGTATAAATAGCCATTATTGGGCTCGTTCTCATTGCGCAAGAAAGAAACTGCATGGTTATTATTATCCACCAGCACAAGTGGCTGAATCGCCTTGCGCCCATGCCCGATACGGGCTTTACCGAGAATACGATTATCCCTATCCAAACGCAGAATCTCGCCAAACTTGCCAATCATTTCGTGGTACACCGGTAAACCGATGGTGCCATCGCTGTAATGGATAGGCGGGGTTTTCACTAGGGTGCTTATATTCAGAAACGGCGTGGCCACCAATGAGGTGTCAAATTCCCAACTGGCGCCCATATCCGAGGATTCCAGCACCACCAATCGGCTGGCCGCCCAGCCGCCGAAGCTCACTGCGACCACAAACAAACGCATGCGGCCATCCTCATCCAACACCGGCAGCGCATTACCCAGCTTGCGAATGTGCCTACCCCAGCCTTGGGAAATCTGTTCACGTGTGACAGATACGATCTCGTCAGACCAGGTTCCTAATTGAGGGTCAAAGATAGCGGAATTAATAGACACATCTGCCGCCCCTTCACGGGTCCCGGCGAACCAAAAAGCGCGCAACCGGCCATCCGGCAACTCCACCATAGAGGCTGCGTGTACCATGCGGGTGTCCGCATCCGACGCAAAGCGGATTTGCCACTGGGAATCAGAGGGCACCGGTGCAGGTTCTACGGCCAGCAACTGCGGTGGCGGTTGCCAAAGCCGCTCCGGTGTTGCAGCAAAATAACCTGCCACTAAGGCAGCACCGATCAAAAGATGAAACGCTCGCTTAAGCATAGGAAATTGTCGCAACTTAGGTATGCAAATGCTTGTTATTGGTTACTCGATCAACGCATGACGCGCGAGATCACAGTTTAGCAGCCGTCCGCAAAATTGCCTGCCGTTGATACATATTTGCTACACCGACTGTCCGATTACGCGCAGAAGATACACTAGAGAGTGATCAAAATGTATTCAGCGGGACAAGGATAATGTCATAATGAGCTCGTGTTATATGATCACCCCCATTCCAAAAATAACGGACAAGGATTCCTCGCTTCCTATGGACAGGCTTCGACCTTTTGGCCTTCTTTGGCTTTTGCTTGCATTCTCTACGCTTTGCTCACCGGCATTCAGTAATGAAGATCAGGATTGGACCCTGGTCAGTGACCGCAATGATATTCAGGTGTATATGAAGCACCGGGATGAGTCACGCCTGAAGACGTTTCGTGGCGTCACCCGCTTCCCCCTGAAAGACGAGTACTCCCTGGTCGCACTGCTCAACGATTACCCCTCGTATCCTAAATGGCTGCATTTTGTCGATAGTGCCGAGGAGTTCGGCCGCGCCAACCCCCTCGACCGTCAGTTACGCTTCACCACTCAACTGCCTTGGCCGCTGGCCGACCGAGAAGCCGTATTACGCGCAAAAGTGACCCAAGTGCTGGATCCTAATCCCAATTCGGTGAAAATCACCCTGATCAACCAACCGGATGCCCTGCCCCCCACCAAGAACTATATCCGCTTTCCTGAAATGACCGGGATACTAGCCTTTAGCCGCCTGAGCAACCACCAAATAGAAATGACCTATGAACTGATTCTGGACCCGGGCGGCTACATCCCCGCCTGGATTGCCAATATTCTGCTACGCGATGCGCCTTACTTCACGCTAGAACGACTTCGCCGTATCATCAACAAACCGGAATACCAGAATCATTATTACGATTACATTGACCTTAATGGCCCGGGCAGGCTTGTAGACGCGACGCCTCAGGCCGCACCAGCGCCCCACTGACCGACCAAAGCGGCATCATCCAAAGGTAACCAACGTAAATGCTGGCCTGTCATTTTCGGCCAGACCTCCGCTACCATAGCACTCAGTTTCTGTACGAATCGGAGAGCATCAGATGGTAATGCGATTGTTTTTCTTTCTGTATAGTTGGCTGATCTTTGTGCCGCTCATGCTGGCGACCACGCTGGTGGCAGGCTTGGTCTGTTTACTACTTATTCCTTTTCTACCCACTGACAAAGTCGCAAAACTCACCGCCGTACCTTGGGCCAGGCTCTGCCTTCTTTATAGTGGTGTGCGAGTAGAGGTTGATGGCCGCCATCACCTCCAGCCCGGCCAAAGTTACGTCATCGTCGCCAACCACCTCAGTCAATTCGATATTTTTGTATTGTACGGTTATCTAGGCATAGATTTTCGTTGGGTAATGAAACACGAACTACGCAAGGTTCCGATTATCGGTATCTGCAGCGAAAAACTGGGCCATATTTTTATTAATCGGTCCGACACTGAAGCAGCCGTTGCCTCCTTGAATAACGCCCGCGCACGCTTGGCCAATGGGGCCAGCGTGTTATTCTTTCCTGAAGGCACCCGCAGCCGCGATGGACAATTGAAACCCTTCAAAAAAGGCGCCTTCAAGATGGCTCAGGCGCTGCAGCTACCCGTGCTGCCTATCACCCTGTCGGGAACATTCGACATTTTGCCCGCCGGAACCTTAAGACTGCATCCCGGCGCCACCGCTCGCCTGGTTATGCACCCCGCACTCACAGTAACCGGCAACACTGAGGCCGAACTGCAAGCTCTCGTCCAGCAAAGCCGCAGCGCCATTGCCGCCCCGTTAAGGGACAGCTCATCACAACTACCGTTCTAACCACAGCGACAGCCCATTGTGTCGCCAACGTCACAAGGCCAGCTCCTTGTCTGACAAGATTGGCCCATTCTGCAGTGGCAAAGTGTCTACACTCGGTCGCAAATCGAGTTGCACGTTGAAAGAAAAGCGCAGGCAAGCATAGTGCCAACCGAAACGATGCTGCCCACGCAGCACCGCAGGGTTGGCCTGTTACCAGGCCCTGATAAGCCTTTTGCGCTTTCCATCTTTGAACTTTGCGCTCATAAGCTAACAGCAAACGCCGCTTTTACTAGAGTGGCGACAGGAGTGATCATGAAGAATTTCAAAGATAAAGTTGCCGTCATAACTGGCGCCGGCTCCGGTATTGGTCGTGCTCTGGCCATGAATCTGGCCGCTTCTGGTGCAAAACTGGCTCTCTCGGACATTAATGAAGCCGGCCTAAAAGAGACCGCCAACAGCCTGAATCTCAGCGAAGATCGCCTAATGACCAAAATATTGGACGTAGCGGATCGCCAAGCGTTCTACGCCTTCGCCGACGATGTGGTCAATCATTTTGGGCATGCCAACATGATTTTCAATAACGCGGGGGTAGCATTGGGCGCCACCGTAGAAGAGATGGATTACGACGACTTCGAGTGGTTGATGAACATCAACTTCTGGGGTGTAGTTTACGGCACCAAAGCGTTCCTACCTTATCTGAAGCAAGCTGGTGAGGGACATATCATTAACATCTCTTCTATCTTTGGTCTCGTGGGCATTCCTACTCAGTCTGCTTACAACGCAGCCAAATTCGCGGTACGCGGCTTCACTGAATCCTTGCGCATTGAGCTGGAACTGGAAGGCAGCCCGGTATCCTGCACCTCCATTCATCCCGGTGGTATCAAGACCAATATCGCCAAAGCTGCGCGCATGAGCGATGGCGTTGAGCGCATCACAGGTGCCAGCAAGGAACAAGCCATTCAGGATTTCGAGAAAATGTTTCGCACCACGCCAGAAGAAGCGGCCAGTACCATCCTCAAGGGAGTTCGCGGCAATAAGCGTCGGGTCTTGATCGGTTCAGATGCTATCGCTGTCGACACCATGCAGCGTCTGTTGCCGACCAGCTACCAGAGGCTGATTGCCATGGGCCAGAAATACATGAACAAAAGTAAGGGGTGAGGAAATAACGCGTTTCCCTTGCCAAAAAAGGCCGTTGATGATGCCATGACCTCTCACTCACAGGAGCAGCCATGACATCATCAAAGGTTCCTTTTTCGCAAGCAGCGGAAAACAACAAAGGCCCGATTCTCCAAGTTTTGCAGCAACACTGTCAGGCCCCCGGGACGCTGCTGGAAATTGGGGCCGGCACCGGACAGCATGCCGCTTGGCTGTCTGCACAGCTACCCCATTTGCAATGGCAGCCCTCTGACGTGGCGCAGAACCTCCCAACCATTCGCCACTGGCTAGGCCAGACACACAGCCTGGCAAATGCCCCGTTAGCCCTGGATGTGAGCGACCAATGGCCGATTGGTCCTTTTGATTATCTGTTCACGGCGAATACGTTTCACATCATGCCGCAATCACTGGTCGCCCATTGCATCGCTGAAGGGTGCCGGCATCTCAACACAGAGGGATTGTTCATGGTCTACGGCCCCTTCAACTACGATGATCAGTTCACCAGTGATTCCAATCGACAGTTTGAACGTTGGCTGAAATCCACTGATACGCAGCGGGGGATCCGCGACAAGGAATGGGTAGAGCAGGAGTTTGCCCAGCACGGTCGGCAATGTCTTGCGGACCATGCCATGCCAGCGAATAACCGGGTGCTGGTGTTCGGGTAAAACGGCATGCTGAAAGTCAACGAAAGCGAATACCGCACATGCTCGGTTTCGAGTGAATAACCCCGAGCCTCATGGCCATCACGCCAATGATACATACCCTCAACACGCAATTATAAGGCACACCCCTGACAGGCCAACGCAAAGGGAATTGCCGCCATCGCGCCGACAATAATGAGTAAGCGATCAACTGGAACGGTTAAATCCATGAAAATGGCTAACAGTAACCCGACCCAAAACACTACAATAACGCAGTTAAGCAAGCCGGAAGCAAACATCCTCTGACAGCGCTGGCTATTTTTTCTACAATATGACATTTGGAGCCACCTCCGAAACCTTGCCAAACAGGGCCATAAAGGTGGCTACACTCGCAAACTCTCTCGCATTCAGACTGAGCGAATACATGCAAAAAGACAAAGCAAGCTCCTGGAGCCTGGAGCAATTTCAGGTTCCGGAAAAAGAAGGCGAACGCCGCTTTCACGACTTTGATCTGCATCTGGACCTGATGCACGGCATCGCCGATTCGGGCTTCCAGTACTGCACGCCTATTCAGGCTGAAGTCCTGGAACATACCCTCGCTGGCGCCGATGCCATCGGCCGGGCCCAAACGGGTACCGGCAAGACAGCCGCTTTCCTGATCACTGTAATAAACGATTTGCTCAAACATCCTATCGATGTCCAACGCTTTGCCGGTGAGCCTCGCGCCCTGATCGTGGCCCCCACCCGAGAACTGGCCATGCAGATTGAGAAGGACGCCAACATACTGACCAAGTACACCGACCTTCAAGTAATGAGTGTGGTGGGCGGCATGAACTTCAATCGGCAACAGGAACGGCTGCAAAACAAACTGATTGATATCTTAGTGGCCACCCCCGGTCGTCTTCTCGATTTCGCCAAACGCCGCGATCTGTGGCTGGACCGGGTCGAGTTTCTGGTGTTGGATGAAGCTGATCGCATGCTGGACATGGGCTTCATTCCCGACGTGAAACGCATTGTCGGCATGACGCCGAAAAGCCAGTATCGCCAAACTCAACTGTTCTCTGCCACATTCAATGACGATGTGATGAACCTCTCCCGCCGCTGGACGCAAGATGCTGAAATCGTGGAGATAGAGCCAACCCAAGTCACCACTGATACCGTAGAGCAAAAGGTCTACATCACTAATACAGACGACAAGTTCAAGCTGCTCTATAACCTCATTACCGGCATGAACATGGACAAGGTCATCGTATTTGCCAACCGTCGAGACATTACTCGCCGGGTGTGCGACCGGCTACAAAAGCGGGGGCTTAAAGTCTCCCTGATTTCCGGCGACGTCCCACAAACTCAACGAAGCAAAACACTGGAGCGCTTCCGAGCCGGCGACTTGCAAGTGCTTATTGCCACGGACGTGGCCGGCCGCGGCATCCACATTGATGGCGTCTCTCACGTAGTGAATTACAATCTGCCTGAAGATCCGGAAGACTATGTGCACCGCATTGGTCGTACCGGTCGCGCTGGTGCCAGCGGTATGTCGATCAGCTTCGCCTGTGAAGATGACGCCTTCCTGCTACCAGAGCTGGAAAACGCCATCGGCATGAAACTGGAATGCGAATACCCCCCCGCCGACCTGCTGGCGGAAAGGGAGAGGTCAGCCTCCGCGAAAGCGCCAGACGCAGAGAAAAAGGACTGACCATGGCAACGCGAATCAGCCCTACGCAGGGAAAAGCCCTATTTGATCAAGGTAACACTCTGTTCATCGACATCCGCGACCCGGCAAGTTTTGCTGCAGGGCACCTGCAAGGTGCCCTGCATTTAAGTCAGGCCAATGTGGATCAGTTTCTAGCCAACACCGCACAGGAACGGGCATTGGTGGTGTACTGCTACCATGGTAATAGTAGTCAAAGTACGTCGGACTGGTTGAGTGAGCAGGGTTTCAACAACGTGGTCAGCCTGGATGGGGGCTACGACGTATTCCGCCAGCAATTTCCGGAGTGCATAGAGGAAATAGCGTAGTTAAGCTCTTTAGAAACAATGCGTTGCATGCCCATAAAAAACTAAAAAGGAAGGCGGATATTATTCACTACACTCTCCGCCCTCCTTTACTACTTAATTTCCAACGCGTGGTTGCATCAATTAAACGTATTACATGCAACGCCAACCGCTTTTAGAAACGATAGCCCACACCGACCATATAAACCCAAGGGTCAATTTCCACATCGATTTTGTCCACCCGGACATCGTTCACGTACAGGCGTGCTTCGGTATCAATATCGATATTCCAGATGCTGACATTGAAGAGCCAGTTTTCATCAATGATGACATCCGCCCCGACTTCCCAAGCAAACCCGATTGAATTACTCAGCTTAACATCCACATCGGCGCCGCCCACCAATGGACTCACCACCGCGTCATCAATGCTGTCATCGAAAAATAACGTGTAGTTCACGCCAGCCCCAAGATAGCCGCGCACAGGACCTAGCTGAGGAGCATAAAACTGTGCCAGTAACGTAGGCGGCAAATGGCTAGTCTCACCAATCGAAACACCTGAGCCCCCCGTGTCTAAAATGATGTCATGGGTAAATGGTGTCGCCCCGACCAGCTCAACACCGATGTTATCTGTAACCATATAAGAGAATGTCAGGCCCAGCTGAGTATCGTCATCCACATCCACACCCACCCCGCCAACCGCAGGCAATGCGGGGTTGAAGCTATCGCTACTCACATCCGGATCAACCTTAATGCCACCCATTCGCACAATGAAGTCACCTGACTGGTGTGCCATGGCTGGCGCTGTCACCAACATTGTTGACAGCAGCAATACGTTTTTTCCCGGTCCTCGCAGTTTCATATTCATCCCCTTTGTTAAAACCAAGCCCTTTGTGAAATCCACAGTAATGATGGTTTACGATGGAGAGCCCATTGAACGCCACCTCCGACCTCACGACATTGCGCTGCATCAATAAACGACCAGGCTACTGATCAGGCTTTAACCAACTATTTCACCATAAATTGCCGGCGCCACTACGCCGTAGTGGCAGACTAACCGCCCCGGTAAAGACGTCTTTCGACGGGCAGGGGATAGATGTTTAACATTCGACATTAGGGGCAACAGACAAACACTGCATATATCTTGATTAATAAGCCGCTGACACTCTCGGCGCGCCCCCAAAATGCACCCTCTTGACCCAGAATCAGGGATAGATTGCGAGCCAGCCTGAAAAACCAAGCATACAATACGTTTTCAGAGGCGACTTTACGGCATTTCAGCTCAGCTCCTTACCTTTATTAGGTTAGCACTAGCGCCTCGGATAGCAGTCTCACCGGTTACATACAGGCTAGAATGAATACCGCACAATATAGTTACTGCTTCACCTCTATTGATAGATAGCAGACCGTTTATCTCCTGAATCCAGACTCGCCGATAACACCATTCTCCAGCATTCGAAAAAACGAGGTTTATCACCATGTCCTCCAGCGAACTGATTAGCGCCCTACGCGATGCTCACAAGGCTCACCTGCTTCAACAATTGCAAGCAACAGAGCACTGGCATGCCTTGATGGTGCAGACCAGCAATCTCCTTACGGATATCCCGCTCGGCACCCTAGTGGATCAAGACAGCCTGGTTCTGGTGGTCGATCAATGGTTGCAGGAAGCTCTCAGTGCCCGTGGCTTACAGGATGTCATTAGCGATGTCAGCCACGCGCTCTGGGAAGCCGCCGAACAGGATGACACCACCCTTGGCGAGCTACTTCGCGAAGAACATTTCGAAGCTATCCTTGAACAAATATTGAAACTGCAAAGCTTACGAGAGAGAGCCATCCATTCCGCCATGAACCACCCTTTAGTCAGCGAAATGGTTAGCGAAATGCTCTATACCGGCATCAAGAATTTTTTGCTGGAAGAAAATGCTCTAGCCAAACTGCCTGGCGTTAGCAGCGTAATGAAAATCGGTCGCAAGAGTATGGTCGGCAAAGCCATGGGAGGCATGGAAGAATCCATCCGCGTGTATCTGCAAAAGAATATTCGCGTCACCCTGAAAACCGGCGAACAATGGTTGAACAAGCAGCTCACCAACGAGCGTATTCAACAACTGGCCCGCGACGGCTACCTCCGTGTCTCACCACTTAAACCCGCTGATTACATGTCTATGGTTCCCAAAGGAACCGTAGACGAAGTAGTCGCCCAAAGCTGCGCCATTACGGATGAAAGCGCCCGCTTGGATTACACTCGCCGCCTCGTCAGTGTAGGCATCCGCGCCGCCGTAGCATCACTCATGGACAAGCCCCTGAAAAGTATTCTCGATGACATGCAGATCAGCGAAGAGCGTATCCGTGAGTTCACCACCCCGGCCCTGGCACGTGGCGCCACAGTGCTGATTGAGCAAGGAACACTGGAGCCGTTTATCGAGTGGGTTCTGGACGACTTTTATCAGTCAGAAGCGTGTAAAAAGATAATTGACGGTTGAACGCGTCGCAAAGCGGGATTGTTTTCATCTGCAGCACAAGAGGCCGCGCCTAAAGCTTAGGCGCGGCCTGTTTGTTTCTGAAGGGGCACAACACAACCGCGGAGGTTTTTAGCTATTCACTATCCACCGCCAACGATTACAAAAACGATTCTGCATATTCTGCCAACAGCGACCGCGGCACCCCGTTCAATTGCACCGACCCCCCATGCACGAAACGTTTAAAACGCTCAGTCATGTAAGTTAGCCCTGAGCTGGTGGGCGACAGGTAGGGCGTATCGATCTGCGCCAGATTGCCCAAACACACCACCTTCGAGCCCTCCCCCGCCCGGGTAATGATCGCTTTCATCTGATGAGGAGTCAGGTTCTGGCTTTCATCGATCAAGATCAGCGATTTCTGGAAACTTCGCCCACGAATATAATTCATCGCCTTAAACTGAATATTGGCGCGTTCCTTCACATACTGAATGCTGCCGGAAGGATTTTCATCGTTAAGATGCAGTGCCTCAATATTGTCATTGATAGCGCCCAGCCAAGGGTCCATTTTTTCCTCTTCCGTACCAGGAAGAAAACCTTGATCTTCCGCTAGCGGTGGAGTGGAACGGGTTGCAATAATTTTGTTGAAGCTTTTTTGCTCCACGGTCATTTCAATGGCTGCCGCCAGTGCCAGAATAGTTTTACCGGAGCCTGCCGCCCCGGTGAGCGTGACAATATGCACATCCGGATCCAGCAGCATTTGCAAGGCGATGGCCTGCTGAATGTTCATCGGCTTCAGGCCCCAGGCTTCTTGCTCCATCAGGCTATCCGCCTTGTAATGACAAAGCGTCACCACGCCATTTTCCACCGTCATCACCCGGCCGACAAAACCCTGTTCGTCGATGATGTACTGATTGGGGTACACCTCTTCGCCAAGAATTTCACTAACCAGTAAGCCATGCGACAAATGATGAAGGGTATCAATGCCCACCTGTTCGGTTTCCACCTCGGTAACCTGATCCCAAAATGAACCGGGCACTTCGAAATAGCCTCGCGTCAGTTGCTTAATGTCCGACACCAGTTGATCGTTGTGATAATCCTCTGACTCGATACCGCAGGCACGCGCTTTGAGGCGCATGTTGATGTCCTTGGTCACCAGAATATAGCGTCGGTCTGGAAACTGACTCTTCATGGCCACCACGTCATTGATGATGCGGTTGTCATTCAGATCATTGGTGAGCGGCGCGGTGACTTTGTTCCGCTCGGCCATCAAAACCGTCAATGTGCCTTGAGGCTCATTCTCGCCACCACGGGGTATGGGAATCCCTTCTTCCACTTGCTCGGGGCTAGCGCTGCCCAGCACCTTGTCGATCTGCCGAATGGCGGCACGACAATCCGCTGCCGTATGTGATTTTCCACTCTTTAGCTTATCCAGTTCCTCCAGCACCGTCATAGGAATCACCACCCGATGTTCCTCGAAATTGAGTAACGAGTTAGGGTCGTGAATCAATACATTGGTATCAATGACGTAGGTTTTTTTCTGGTCTTCTTCGAAGGTAGAACTGTCGTTCTGGCTAGCGCTTGCGTGGTTAACGGAAAGGGTGTGGAGTCTGGCCGCGCGCTCTTCCATGCGTATCCCCTGTGCTTCGATGGGGCGACATTTAGCGTGGACGTCAATTTCAAGAAGCGAGAGTGACGCCTGCGCCTGCCGCCGTGGTTTAAGCCAATTGGCGGTTCAGTTGCATTAAGCTGTTTCAGCTTTTGATCGCGATCACTCCCACAAAGGCGGGAATAGAATTACCATAACTCAGCTTTTCACAAACGATCAAGGGTCCTTTGCTCAATCTTTTTCACCTCCTTGCCTTCGTAGCGAATAACAACCCTTGGGCATTTGTCATCAGCCCCATACCCAGCCAAGTATTTTTCCGTGATTTAAACGCACCTGGCCGGATACAATCCAAGCTTGCACAACCAACGACATGACGGGAGATTTCATGCCACTTAAACACCCCAAAATAATGATGCCCCCCCCGGCGCTGTTTCTCGGTGGCCTGCTAATGGGATACGGGCTGGACCGTGCCCTGAACCTCCCTGCCGTGCATTTTCTTGGCCAGCAGTGGGTCATCCTGGTACTGGCACTGATTGGTATCAGTCTTGTTCTCGCTGCCGTAATACAACTGCGGCACGCTCATACCACCCTGATGCCACACCGAGCCGCTAAGACGCTGCTGACCCAAGGCGTGTTCGCACTCAGTCGTAATCCGATTTATCTGGGCTTTGCCTGTCTTCACCTGGCCATGGCGCTGGCTCAACACAGCACCGGCATGCTGATAATGTGGGCGCCTGTCATCTGGGTTATCCAGCAGCATGTGATTGCGGCGGAAGAAGCGTTCCATGCCCAACAGTTTGGTGAGCAGTGGCAGGCATATCGCCATAAAGTGCGGCGCTGGCTGTAAATGCCGCATCTCCCCCATCGAGCATGGCGGCTCCTGGAGTCTCAGATTTAATCCATTCCACCGGCCCCAACTTGCCATGCTGTAAACGCATGTGACGGGACCCGAAATGGCCGGGCACCAAAGTGCTGGGCCGGGTGTCCAGAGGCAACCAACCAAGGCGACGGTAAAGCTCTGCCACCAGCTCGGAACAAAACCAACCCCGCTGATCTGAACGCCGGGTATAGCCGGTGAGCACATCCAGCGCATTGCAAAACACATAGTTTTTGTAAGGGCGATGTAGAAGTCGGCGAGCCATACGGACCACCATTCGTTGCTGACGTTCCGTCAGGTCTGGGCCATGCCGGCGGCGCACCGCCACCGCTCCCGAGTAATCCTGGATTTTCCTGTGCAATGGCACCAGAGCCACCCCGGCGACTGGGTAGCCAAGGGTAACGTCTGGGCATTCACTGAGCGTAGTGGACTCCAATACCAACGGCTCTGGCTGGCCCGGCAGATGAAGCACCATGCCAATATGGCTCCAGGGACTGCGCGTAAAAACCCGAATCACATCACTGGTAAAGCCCCGGCCGGAAAAAAGCAGCAAATCCCCCGTACGGAGGGCAAAAGAAAAATCCAGAGATGGTGTCATTACAGACGCTCCCGGTTTTCTGGCTACCGTGAACGAGAAATTAAACAGATCAAATGACAGCCTTCTGACAGTGGCATCACGGTTTGGTGAAAGGGAGAAAAGAACCTCAAGCTTCCAGCTACAACACGGCTCACTTCTGTGTGGAGGCAGATAACGGAATTCCCCCGCGATTTATCGGGTCAGCGCCAAGCACACACGGGTGGGGCTTGCATCGTCACATATCTGTTATCTCCAACCTCTATTCTCAGCAACACCTTGTGCCTCTCTCTTACCCCTCCTATGGAAGACAAGCTCTACTTATTGCAACGCCACCTACCAGAGCTGCTGGAACTCAATGCATTAATACGCCACGGAGAGCGGCACCTTCGCGTCACCACAGTACACCACGTACCCATAGGCGAATTGTCCTTGCCGATACAGGTAATTGAACTAGGCAGCCGTTCGCCCAATGCGCCGGTAGTAGGGTTCTTTGGTGGCGTCCATGGAGTAGAAAGAATTGGCAGCCAGGTACTGCTGTCCTGGCTGCACAGCCTGATTCATCGCCTGCAATGGGATGACCAGCTACATCGCCGCCTAGAAAAAGTACGTTTGGTATTCATGCCGATGATTAATCCCGGCGGTATCTGGCGACGCACCCGCAGCAACCCCAACGGGGTAGATCTGATGCGCAACGCTCCAGTAGACGCCATGGGAAGGGTCCCTTTTTTAGTGGGCGGCCATCGCATCAGCCGCCATTTACCTTGGTATAGGGGAAAAGCCGGCGCTCCCATGGAGCTTGAGGCCCAGGCAGTCATCCGCACGGTACGCGAGAAACTGTTTTCCTCGCCGTTCTCCATGAGCCTGGATTGTCACAGCGGCTTTGGCCGCCGAGATCGAGTGTGGTGCTGTTACGCACGAAGCCACCGACCGATTCCACACATTGCTGAGGTCTACAAACTAAAGCAGGTCTTTGAACAAACTTACCCGAACCATCACCCCTACCTCATCGAGCCGCAGTCAATTAACTACACCACCCACGGAGACCTGTGGGATTACCTTTACGACGACGCTCAGGAACAGCAGCCGGACCGCACCTTCCTGCCATTCACACTAGAAATGGGCTCGTGGCTCTGGGTGCGTAAAAACCCACGCCAAATGCTGGATTTTTTCGGTTACTTCAATCCAATGATCAGCCATCGCCACCACCGGGTTCTACGCCAACACCTACCATTGTTCGAGTTCCTCACCGCTATGGCCAGTAATGCCGGCAATTGGCTGCCCTCTGCCAGTGAACGTAACCTCCTCACCCAAAAAGCCATTCAACACTGGTTTTTGGAAAACCACTGATTCCACCCGGAACTGGCCCTGCAATTGCATCGCCTTGTGCACAAGGTTGGGTCACGACGCGCTCTGCCTTACACTTGCCCTAACTCGACTTTCAGGAAACCAGGTATGAAACCTCTGCTTGTTCCGGCTATTGCTCTGCTTTTCACTGGGTGCCAGCACTTCAGTAGCTACCAACAACCCTACGGTGATAACACCGCCGAGATCACCTTTACCAGCAACGATACAGCAGCGCAGCCTGTTATCTGTGTCCCTGGCGAGGGATTCCAATCCACCGAGTTTTCCATTTCTCAACGGCCCATTGGCGGCGACAGCCTGAATGAGCTAATGGAGGCCATGAAAAAGAGCCCAGAAGTAACGACTAGCTTGGAAGCCTCTAAGCAAGCTCGGATTGGCATTCTCTACAACAAAAAAAGCACCAACAGCACCACGCGGGACCGCTGTCGAGTCGCTCTGCAATTCGAAGCGCTGGCGGGCGAACACTATCAGGCAAAATTTAGTTTCAGTCAGGGGCAATGCGGCCTATCACTAACCGATAGTCGTGGTCGCTCCGCGGACGCCGTACACGTCGACTGGGAATGCCCGTCATAAACACCCCAACTTGGTGCGCCGCACCATTGCGGTGCACCCTCTTCCTTGTTACTGGTACCCCACACCGCTCACCTCGCCCTAATTATACTCAAGCCACTGTTATATAAAGAAAAAACAAAACTGGCACGCTCTCTGCATTCTCTCTTTCGAGCCTGATAGGCGGTGCGCCACCCGCGCACATTTGAACAAATTAGACTTGTTAAGAGGGTTGCACATGAAAAACGTACTTGGTCTGAAGAAAACGCTCATTGCTTCCACTATTGCGGCAGCAAGCGTGGTGGCTCCGTCTATGGCAGCTGCAGAAATCAGTGGTAGTTTGGGGATTGCCAGCATGTACCTGTGGCGTGGTCAGGATGTGTCTGCCGGTACGGCTAACGTTTCCGGCAGCCTAGACTTCACCACCGACGCAGGCTTTTATGCAGGCACTTGGATTTCTTCTGCTGGTACAGCCGTAGCAGGGGGCACCACTTCTACTGAAACCGATTTCTACGTAGGTTTCGGTGGTGAAGCAGGCGGCCTTAGCTATGACCTGTCCTACATCACCTACGTTTACCCGGAATTCGATGTGGGCGCCGGGGAGCTGGGCGAAATTATTCTCGGCCTGGGTATGGGGGGCTTCAGTGCGACCCTATACAGCTATGCTGGCTGGGAGAAGAATATTTCTGATGGGGGTGATGGCTCTACCGATATGAGCTTTGGTGATGACAACTACGTTACCTTGGGCTACGACTACGAAGATTTTGGTATCTTAGTGGGCACCTGGATGTATGAAGCTGACGACAGTGACTACACCCACGTGGACTTGAGCTACTCTCCCATCGAAAACTTGACCTTTACCGTCTCCAAGGTTGTAGATAGCGATAAATTCTCCCCCGTTTCCGATGATCAAGACCCTCTGTTCGTCGTCGGCTACAGCTTCCCGCTATAAACGACAACGCTATTTGAGCGACTCCGGTCGCTCACGATTTTACGCCGCGGGGCTCCTCCCTAGGTCCTCGCAAACACGCAAGCAACCCTGCGGCGTTTTTTTAATTTACGTTTGATGATCAATGCCTGACGCGTAAAAGCAAAGCGGCCCCCACTGACTCAAACAATGCCCCATATTATTTCTTCTAGCGCCTAGCCTCCCGCTACAGGGTTTGTGAAATACACCACCAGTGCATCGTGATCTGATACAGGGCTCACTCCCTTCGAGCGGTACAGACTATCGTAGCGACCCGCATGACCGCGACTCACCGCCACCTGATTAACGAACGCTTTTAAAATAGGAGACACCCAAATATGATCCAGAGCCTGTGGCTGGCATCGATAACGAAAACTGTAGCGTGATTTTTTAGGCAATTCAGCCCAGGTATTCAGCAGCCCCGCCTGCTCAAAACGCCGGTAGCTGGCCGAAAATCGCCCCTGCCCCCAAGTGGTATTAAAATCACCAGCAACAATTAACGGGCTTCTCTGCGCAGCGACCCAATTAGCCAATAATGCCGCCTGAGTTTGCCGTTTTTCATACACCTGTGCTTTCTTTAAATTCTTCGCACTGCGCCAATGCACCACCACCAGCCGGGCCGCTAACGGTGCCTCAATATCGACCACCAAAGGCGGACGCGAATAAAGCGCATGGCCACGCAAGCGTTGGTCTGAAAAAAGGGTGCCAACCGAGCCAATATTTACCGGCGAACGATACATCACCGCCACATCCATACCGGAAGGATCATTACCTTCGCGTAACACTGAACGATACCGATAACCCAGTAATGCCAGCCGTTCTGCAAGCCGGTTCAATACAATCTGGTTCTCCACTTCCTGGAACGCAAGAACGTGCGGCGCGTTCAAGTCCACCACAATAAAGTCCGCTAGCGCATTCAATCTCGCTTCCAGCAACATGGCCGATACAGGGTCATCCAGCTTGCTATGCCTGTGCTCATCACGCAAACGCCACAGATTTAGGGTGGCCAGAGCCCATACCTGATCTGGCGCAGCAGGCACACCTCGGGCAGCAGCAAGCCGTGGACAATCTGCCGTAGCCACCAGCGGAATAACGATGAGTATAATCAGGATTAACAGACGCATATTTATAGTGTATGCGCGCTATCCATTGCGCAGAAGAGGCGCAAACGCAAGTTTGTGTAGGCTCGTTTAAACCTCGGGAGCCTCACGCAACACCGGCAGGTTGGCGCAGATCTCATCCCCTTCCTCCGGCATCAGACAAACCGTGACCGATTCCCCAGGCTGGGGCACTCGCCGAAGTTTCATTAGCATCAAATGGTCGCCGCCCGGTGATAACGAGAAAGATTCCCCCGGTTCCAACATGATGTGGTGCAAATGCCCCATTTTACGAGTGCCATCCTTCAGGGTTTTCATGCTATGCAGCATGGTGTGACCCGCGACTTCACTGCTGGCACCAATGATTTTTACGCTGAACGCGCCGTTATTCGTCACGGTTAGGTAGCCGGCCATGGTCGGCGATACCGGTGGCACAGCCCTCAGCCACCCCTCTGAAATACTCACATCGGCATGGACGATGCCAGAGCACAGAAATGCTGCTAGGGCAGCCCCCTGGCACGTTTTTTTATAAAAGTGATTCAACATCCGTTACCACCTCGTCAATCTTGAAATCCGCCGGGTACAGTTTGCGCACACGCGCCTGTTCATCCAGCAGGTATATGTAGTCGCTGTGGGTAAACAGGTAGCCCTGCTCCCCGGCTTCTTGGTCCTTGATGAAGACCACCCCATACTGCTTGGCAACCTCGCGAATCTGTTCCAGGCTACCGGTCAGGCCAATCATATCTGCCTTGAACCAGGGTAGATATTCCTTCAGATGAGCCACTGTATCGCGCTCAGGATCAAAAGTAATAAACACCGGCTGAACCTGATCAGCTACCCCGTCCTCTTCCAGATGGCGATAAACTTGGGCCACTTGGGCAAGCACCGCCGGGCAAATATCCGGGCAATGGGTGTAACCAAAAAAGAGAATCGACACTTTACCCTTCAACTTTTCTGCCTGAAAAGGCGCACCATTCTGGTCTGTCAGGGTGAAATCACCGCCCAAACGAGTATTCACCGGTAGATCGCTTTCCTGCTTGCCACAGCCAGCCAACATCAACGCTACCAGTAATGGCAGCACATACAGCAGTTTTCCCATGATTCCTCCGGTTCGCAGTTTGCCGCAGTCAGCGCTATAATCCGCGCCCATTTTCACTCTATTTGACGGTTAGGCAACCCATGGCACGTAAGCTGTTTATCCAGACCCACGGCTGCCAGATGAACGAGTATGACTCCACTCGTATGGTGGACCTGCTCGAATCCAGCCACGGCCTGGAGCCCACCGACAATCCCGAAGAGGCGGATGTGCTGCTTCTCAACACCTGCTCTATCCGGGAAAAAGCCCAGGAAAAGGTCTTCCACCAACTCGGTCGCTGGAAAAAACTGAAAGACGCCAAGCCCGATATGATTATCGGCGTGGGCGGCTGTGTGGCCAGCCAAGAGGGCGACGCTATCCGCGACCGCGCCCCCTATGTGGACGTAGTCTTTGGCCCGCAAACACTGCATCGCCTGCCCGGCCTCATTACTCAGGCCGCCAGCACCCGTGAGCTGGCCATCGATGTAACCTTCCCGGAAATTGAAAAGTTCGACAACCTTCCAGAACCCAGTGTAGACGGCCCCTCCGCCTTTGTATCCATAATGGAGGGCTGCTCCAAATATTGCACCTTCTGCGTAGTGCCCTATACCCGCGGTGAAGAAGTCAGCCGTCCGGTGCAACCCGTCCTCAAAGAAATCCAGCACCTGGCCGACATGGGCGTTCGCGAGGTTAACTTGTTAGGCCAAAACGTGAACGCCTACCAAGGCGTGGGGGCCGACGGCGATACACTGGATCTGGCAGACCTGATCCGACTAATCCGGGATATCGACGGTATTGACCGCATTCGCTACACCACCAGCCACCCAGTGGAATTCTCTGAAGCGCTGATTCAAGTGTACGAAGACGTGCCCGAGCTGGTCAGCCACCTGCATCTGCCGGTGCAATCTGGCTCCGACCGTATCCTGGCGATGATGAAACGCAACCACATGGTGCTGGAATACAAGAGCAAGCTGCGCAAGCTCAAACGCATCCGTCCGGATATTTCCTTTAGCTCGGATTTCATCATCGGCTTTCCCGGCGAAACAGACCGGGATTTCGAAGACACTATGAACCTGATCCATGACATCGGCTTCGACATGTCATTCAGCTTTATCTACAGCGCCCGCCCAGGCACGCCCGCAGCGGACCTGCCCGACGATGTGGATATGGAAGTAAAGAAGCAGCGCTTGGCCATTCTCCAGCAACGCATCAACCAGAATGTCCAGGATATCTCCCGCAAAATGGTGGGCAGTACCCAGCGCATTCTTGTAGACGGCTTCTCCAAGAAGGACCCCGGCCAGCTAAAAGGGCGCACCGAGAACAACCGAGTAGTTAACTTCCAGTGTGATGACACCGACCTAATTGGTAAATTCGTAGATGTGACCATTGCAAAGGCTTACAGCAATTCATTGCTAGGGACTGATCCGCGCAACCCGAGTTAATCCCCGGCCTTGCGCACTCATCCCATTATTTCTCTTCATTCCAACAAAGCAGTTTTTAATGGATGCTCATATAGACTAGAGCCTTGTTCGTGCAACCCAGCGTCGATTACAAATTGTGGAGCAAACCATTCATATAAGGGCTTCCATCCTGCTGGTGGCTGATTAGTGCCCAAAACCCTGCTGAGCAGCTCCGGCCATATCGCCTGTGAGCTGCTGCTTACTACCGTGAATGCGAAACGCTATCTAGGCTCTACTAACATTCTAGACAGGGTTGATCAGCCGCCTGCTCACGCTGAACGCACTCATCTGGGCAACAGGCGTGATAGAAGTAGGATTGGCTCGGAGCCTATAGCAGACTCTGGTTACACAACCGACGGATATGGTGTTTATCCCATTCGCACCAGCATAGGCCGTCACTTTCAGCGGCAACCTAGGATCGCGGGTCACACCAGCCTGATACGGTAGACTGTCAGACACGGCTCCAATCCTCCTTGCAGCCAACGATAGCGACGGCTACGCTGCCCTTTCAAATTCGCTTTCCCGAAACAACGCTTCCGGGTATTCTGAAACTCTCCCATAACAGCCCCAAAGGCCATCTTTTCCATCTTGGACACACCACTCGTTTCACAACATATCAGCCTCGAACCTAACGACGCCCATCGCTTGGCCAGTCTCTGTGGCCGTCTGGATGAGCACATTAAGCAGATTACCCAGCGCTTGCAGGTAGAGATCCATAACCGCGGCAACCAGTTTTATCTGTCCGGGGAGTCCGCCTCCGTGGAAGCCGCAAAGAGCATTCTTAACGAACTCTACGATCAGACCCGCGACGGCACCGAGCTGACCCCAGAAATCGTGCACCTGCATCTTCAGCAATCCAACGTGGCGGATCATGCCGGCAATAACATTGCCGATAACCCCGAGCCTTCACCCAGCGACGACATGCTGATCCGTACCAAGCGGGTACGCATCAAGCCCCGAGGCGCGCACCAGCGAGAGTACGTGCAACAGATACACAAGCACGACATCAACTTTGGTGTGGGTCCTGCGGGCACGGGTAAAACCTGGCTGGCCGTGGCGTGCGCAGTGGATGCCCTTGAAAAAGCCGAGGTGCAACGTATTCTGCTGGTTCGGCCAGCGGTAGAGGCCGGGGAAAAGCTGGGGTTCTTACCCGGCGACCTAGCGGAAAAAATCGACCCTTATTTGAGACCGCTATACGATGCACTCTACGAAATGATCGGCTTCGAAAAGGTGGCTAAACTGATGGACAGAATGGTCATCGAAGTAGCGCCACTTGCCTATATGCGCGGGCGCACACTGAACAACAGTTTTGTGATTCTAGATGAAGCTCAGAACACCACTCCAGAACAGATGAAAATGTTCCTCACCCGAATCGGCTTTGGTACTCGCGCGGTGATCACCGGCGACGTCACCCAAGTGGATTTGCCCCGCCATCAACGTTCTGGTCTGGTCAACACACTAGAAGTGTTGGAAGGGGTAAAAGGGATTGGGGTAACCCGCTTCGATAGCCGCGACGTGGTTCGCCACCCGCTGGTTCAACGCATTGTAGAGGCCTACGACCGTCATGAACGGGATACCGACACCCACCGTTGATATCCAGTGGGCCAGCGACGCCCCGGACGCCCCCGATGAAACCCACTTATGTGAATGGGTACGCCATGCGGCCATTGCTGCCGGTGGTGTGGTGGGCGACATCACCCTGCGCATCGTGGATGAAGAGGAAATTCGTACTCTGAACCGCGATTACCGTGACAAGGATGCTCCCACCAATGTGTTGTCGTTCCCTTTTGAAATGCCCGAAGGGCTGCCGGAAGGCGCCATGGACCCACTGGTGGGCGACATTATTATCTGCGCCGCCGTAGTGCGCCGCGAAGCCAACGAACAGCACAAACCCCTGGTCGCCCACTGGGCGCACATGGTCACCCACGGTGTTCTACACCTGCTGGGTTATGACCATATAGACGATGACGACGCAATCGTCATGGAGACTCTGGAAATCCGTGCCCTTGGCGAGTTGGGTTTTCCTGATCCTTACAGCCCTGCGCAACAAGAAAGCCAGGCACAACCTGAAAATACGGAGCTTAACCCCTGATGTCGGACGATTTTTCGGATAACGGTACCAGCCGAAGTTGGTTGGAGCGTGTCGGCCAGTTTTTCTCACCCACCCCGGGTGACCGCAACGAACTACTGGAACTGATGCGCTCCATGCGCGACACCCACATCATCGACGGCGACACCCTAGGGATCATCGAAGGCGCCATCTGCGTGGCAGACATGCAGGTTCGCGAAATCATGATCCCCCGTTCGCAAATGGTCAGCATCAAGGCCAGCTCCGACCCACGAGGTTTTCTGCCCACCATTATTGACTGCGCACACTCTCGCTTCCCGGTGCTCGGTGACGACCCGGACGAAGTGATCGGCATCCTCCTTGCCAAGGATCTTTTACCGTTGATCCTTGATCCCGCCCGTATGGAACGTTTTGCGATCAAGGATCACATTCGTTC
The DNA here is from genome assembly GCF_000009365.1 of Alcanivorax borkumensis SK2. Taxonomy (NCBI): domain Bacteria; kingdom Pseudomonadati; phylum Pseudomonadota; class Gammaproteobacteria; order Oceanospirillales; family Alcanivoracaceae; genus Alcanivorax; species Alcanivorax borkumensis. The sequence continues at coordinate 2,213,441 of NC_008260.1, forward strand.
GGCTATGGTGGTGCCTGAGTCAAAGCGTCTGGATTCTCTGCTGCGCGAATTCCGTATCAGCCGCAATCACATGGCCATCGTCGTTAACGAATACGGTGGCGTCGCCGGGCTGGTTACCATTGAAGACGTATTGGAACAGATCGTCGGCGAAATCGAAGACGAACACGACATCGAAGAAGATGACTACCTGATCAAGGATCTGGATAAAAACGAATATACCGTCAAGGCCCTGACTCCCATCGACGACTTCAACGAACACTTTCATTGCCAGTTCAGCAATGAAGAGTTCGACACCATCGGGGGATTGGTAATGCAGAAGTTCGGCCGCCTACCAGGCCGCGATGAAAGTATCACTCTGGATGGCTTCCGCGTCACCGTGCTCAGTGCCGACGGCCGCACAATAAGACTGCTACGGGTAACACCGCCGGGGGATAACGATAATGACGACACCAACCACGGCGCAGACAACGGCTGACCCAACCGCGCCTGCCTGGCGCAACGGCCCCTGGGTAATGGCCTTAGTGGCCATTGCCCTGATCGCCGGCCAACTCTTCAACAACGCGAACACCCCCCAACCGGTTTTAAACTGGTACTCAAGCAGCGGCCTGAAAAACCTGGAATGGAACAACTACCTTTCCTGGCTCCGCTTCAATAATCAAAGCGCTCTGTCGCAACAATTGGAAGCGCGCGCGGCCATGGACCCACACGCCTACAGCGCCGCCCTGTTCGCCGATGATTTTGTCGCAGACAGCCAGCGCCGCGCCCATGATTTCTGGTCGCCCGCTGAAACGGAGCAATGGAAGCGCCTGCGCGAGCAAATTCCCGCACAGGTTGCCACCAGCAACCTGTACCGCTGGGGTTTGCCCAACTCTTCGCCACGCCCCGCCCGTTTCTTTACCGCCCCTTTCACCGGAGGCTCACTCTGGCTAACCCTGGCCGCGGTGCTTCTGCTGGCGCCACTGGCCTCCACTCTGGAGCGTCGGCTCGGCCACGGCCGGGTGCTCGCACTATGGATCCTCGGCTGCCTGGTCAGTGGCGTCGGCTACCTGCTGCTAGCCAGCCCCGGGCAAGTTCCTTTCCACGGCCCCGCAGCGCCTTTGCTGATTTGGTTCGGCGCGTTCTTTGGCCTGCAGCATAGCCCCCTGCAACTCCCCATTTGGCACCCCAAACATAAACAATGGCAACGCCGGCCCGTTTCCCCCTACACCCTGCTGCCCTTGCCCATAGCCGTCATGGCCGCTGTAGCGCTGTTCAGCACACCACTTTTAGCTAATCTCAGTGCCGGCATTGCCGCTTTTATCGCAGGCCTACTGTTAGTGCAGATCATGCAGCCACAGCCCATCGAGCCAGAACAGCATGACAACAGCCCCATGGACCCGCAGCAACTGTCCTCACTCACTCGCGGTTGGGATGCACTGGGGCAATTAGACGGCGATGCCGCCCATGCGGCCTTCGCACAGGTTCTTACCCGCGAACCGGACCATTTCGACGCGCTCACCGGGCAATTCACCGCGCAGCAATTACTCAACGATAACGCCTCCTGGGAGAGCACCGCCCAGCAACTATTCTGTTCTCCTGCAACGGAAAAAGGACAAGCCACTCAGGTGGCGCGTTGTTGGCAGCAGTACCAGCAACGCAGCGGCGCACCGTTGTCGGCCGCAGTTGGCTGGACGCTACTGAAAACCTTAACCCGGGCCGAGGAATTTCAACCAGCAGAGAAATTGGCACGGCAACTGGATGACCATTCGCTCAAGGCAGACGCCATCGCCCAACTGCGGGCCAGACTGATTCAAGAAGGATTAACACACCGGGCAAAAACGCTGGCGTGACGACTTAACACCTGGCGCCTCTTGCCCAACACTCGACACTCGACACTCGACACCTTTGGAAATCGGAAACACACCCGTCACCCCCAGGCTAGCCGACAGTCCGCAACCTTCTGGCGTAACCGAACATCACGGCAGTGGCTTTCCACATAACGCAGATATTGTTCAGCCTTGCCACTCAGGCCAAACGCCTCCGCCAGCACCTTGGCCAGCAACAGGTAAGCTTCACCAAGGTCGGCAAACTCAGGGTATTTCTGGTGGAGCTCCTTGAGTAAGGCAACCGCCAGCTTAGGGTCACGGGGATAAACGCCCTCAGCCAACGCCAACCGTAGCGCCGGCGCAGTGGGCAACCACTGTGAATCACGGTGGCGTTGCCGAGCAACCAGTTCCAGAGCAACACTCCAGGCCTGAGCGCCAACCAAACAATTTAGATAAGATTCTGCCAGGGCAATTCGTTCATCCTCCTTACCCAGCACCGCCAACAACCGATCATGATGCTGCCAATCCACCACCGTGGCTTTCTTGGTTTTGATGATTTTTGAGGTAGTCAGCAACACCTTATCGAACCGACCAGCACACAATTGAGCGCGCTGCCGACGCTCAGCCAATGGCAGAGTGACACGCCGCCCCCCCTGATTCAGGCCCCACAGCCGGCCGTGCCGGGCCGCAATATCGCCACACATTTCCGCCAAAACCAACCACCACCAAGCCGCCAGCAAACCGGCTACCCCCTGTACCAAAGGCAACGGCAATACATCCACGGCCACCCCCACCAGCGCCACTACCGACACACAGCCCAACGAAGCAAACCCCGCTGCCACGGCGTAATCCCGAGGGGCAGACACGATATAGTTGCCCACCGCCGCATAGGCGCCGGGCTCTGCACCTTGCACCAACACCGCCAGCCACAGGGCAGGCACCAGCAGCATGCCAATCACCGCGACCAACAAACCCACCGGCACCGATACCGCCACCATCAAAAGTGCGGCAAGGCCAATCACCAGCGATGCGGGCAAGGCCTGCCACAGGGCACTTTTCCAGGAAGCGCTCTCTGCAAGACAATCCCAACCGGGAAAGGCCGCCTTGCGGCTTTTGCGAGGGCCAGCGCGCAACGTCATCAACGCCGCTGAAAAAACGAAAGTGGGCAACCCCGCCACCAATGCCACCGGTACCATTGCCCATAGCGGGGGCAACAACGTGGCTAGCACCGGCCAAATGGCCAACAGCGGCAGCAGCGGTAACGAGAACGGCAGGCGCAGATAACGGCCAAGACGCTGCCACAACGGCCCCACCTGGCTCTGTACCGCCGGCAACAGATCATGGTTGCACAGTAAGCAACGAGCCTCCATGCGGTGGTCCTCATCCCCATCCACACATTGCTGACACAGATACAATCCATCATGGGCGCAATACCACAGCGCCTCCGTTCCCGGATGGTACTTGCATGGGTGTTTCACTATGATGCCCCCAGACTTGTCATCCCGGCTTAGGGGGCAGGGTCGAGTTGAATGTTCAAAGTGCAAACGCGCAGGAGATTCCTCCCCATGACCGGTAGCCTAGCCGCTAATCGTTCGAGGTGATCCGCAGCGCAGACCGATTTCGGCTGACAACAAGCGCGAAGTCGTGTTTTAACTTTGAGCTTTCAACTTTGCCCCCGCCGGTTTAAAAGCATATTTTTCTGCTACTTTATTCGTATTATTGCATTGACTCTAGTCCAAACTGCCAGGCGGCCTGCTCGCCAGTACGAAACGAGGATATCCATGCGTGATCGTCTGCTGGCTCTGATTGCCGGCCTGCTCTTCCCCCTAGCTTTTGCCCCCTATGATCTCTGGCCTCTGTTGTTTGTCAGCATCGGGCTGGGCTACTGGTGCCAGCAGCAGGCGAGCTCTGCCCGCGAAGCATTACTACGTGGCTGGCTGTACGGGCTGGGCATGTTCGCTTTCGGTATTTCCTGGGTGCATGTTTCCATGCACGACTACGGCTTCATGCCGCTGTGGATGGCGATTCCGTTCACCGGGCTATTTGCGGCTTTCCTGGCCTTGTTTTACGGCCTCACTTTTTACGCCAGCTGGCGGCTGGGACGTTCGGCTCTGGCCTTTGCCGGTATCTGGTTACTGCTGGACTGGCTGCGTGGCGTACTCCTGACCGGTTTCCCCTGGCTATATGCTGGCTACGCCCTGATCGACTCCCCTTTCGCCACTTTGGCCCCCATAGGCGGAGTCTGGCTGTTGACCCTTAGCGCGGTGTTGATCAGCGCCTGTTTGATTCGCCTGACTAACTGGCGCAGAGGCGGGTACGCCGGGCTGGTCGCATCCAGCGCCCTGCTGATTCTCACTGCGGCCTCTCACACTCTCACCTTCACCCAACCCAGCGGGTCTGCCCAGAAAGTTGCGCTGGTACAGGGCAATATCCCCCAGGACCTCAAATGGCAGCTATCCATGCGAGAACGAACCCAGCAGATCTATCAAGACCTGACACGGGATATTCCCGCCGACACCCTGGTAGTTTGGCCAGAATCAGCGCTCACTAATTTTTACCAAAACGTATCCGAATTCGTAGAACAAGAAGGACAAAAAATCGCCGAACGTAACGGCGGTTTCATCACCGGGGTTCCCTGGCGTACGGTCAGCAATAGTGGCGTGACCTACCACAACAGCATTGCCTCCATCCCGCTTGATCCCGGCGATGGCCGCCAACGGGTTTACCACAAACAAAAACTGGTCCCGTTTGGCGAATACGTGCCCATGCAATCGCTTATACGCGGGCTAATTCCATTTTTCGATTTACCCATGTCTGGCTTTACCCCCGGAAAATCCAGCCAACCCAATCTGACGGCGCTGGGGCACAGCATCGCCCCGTTTATCTGCTATGAAATTCTCTATCCGGAACTGGTGGCCGACCGCAGCCACGACGCCGATGTGCTGCTGACCATCAGCAACGATGCCTGGTTCGGCACCTCTGCCGGCCCCTTGCAGCATTTTCAGATGGCCCGTATGCGTGCCCTGGAAACCGGCCGATGGTTGCTACGCGGCACCAATAATGGGGTCACCGCAGTGATCAACGAGCACGGCAAGGTAGTGGATGCCCTGCCACAATTCGAGCGCGACGTGCTGCTCAGCCAGTACCAGCCCCGCCAGGGCACCACTCCATTCATGGCCACGGGGGTATGGCCCTGGCTACTGCTGGCCTGCCTAATAGTGTGGGCAGGGTGGCGGGGCCGAATCAGGACATCGCCCAATATTCCATTATGATATATGCTTATTCCTTAATTTGACTTTGTTCTCCGGCCAGCCTATAACAGTGGCATTGTCGCATCCTAACGGGAGAGCACCATGTCACGCCCTGAAGTCAAAGCGTTCTTTGACCACGACACTAATACAATCAGCTATGTCGTTACCGACCCGCAAAGCCGCCACTGCGCCATCGTAGACTCTGTACTGGATTACGACCCCAGCGCGGGTCGCACCCGACACACCAGTGCCGAGCAAATCGTTAACTACGTGAAACAAGAAAGTCTCACCGTGGATTGGCTGCTGGAAACCCACGTCCATGCTGACCACCTTTCCGCCGCACCTTGGATTCAACAACAGGTAGGTGGCCAGCTGGCCATTGGCGAGCACATCAGCACCGTGCAGGAAACCTTTAGCAAGATCTTTAACGCCGGCACCGAGTTTGCCCGCGACGGTAGTCAGTTCGATCATCTGTTCAAGGATGGTGAGACTTACAAAGTAGGGAATCTGCAGGCTCGAGCCATTCACACGCCTGGGCACACCCCGGCTTGCATGAGCCACGTGATCGGCGATTCGGTCTTCGTCGGGGACACCTTGTTCATGCCAGACTACGGCACCGCCCGCTGCGATTTTCCCGGTGGAGATGCTCGCACTCTATACCATTCCATTCAGAAGTTACTCGCTCTGCCGGACGAAACCCGCATGTTTCTGTGCCACGACTACCTACCAGAGAACCGCGAAGAATTCGTTTGGGAAACCACCGTGGGTGATCAGCGCAAACACAACATTCATGTTCATGAAGGCGTCAGCGAAGAAGAGTTCGTCACCATGCGAGAAACCCGCGATGCCTCCCTGGACATGCCGCGCCTAATCCTGCCATCGGTGCAGATCAACATGCGCGCCGGGCACCTTCCTCCCGAGGAAGACAATGGCATCAGCTACCTGAAAATCCCCCTGAACGCACTCTAAGAGAATGCCCATGCCAGTTGATGACTCTGTCTGGGATGTGGTGATTGTGGGCGGCGGCGCTGCCGGCCTCGCGGCGGCGGCCAGCCTGCTCAAACGCAAGCCCTCCCTATCGATAGCGATCGTAGAACCCAGCGATCGCCACTATTATCAACCCGCCTGGACCCTGGTGGGCGGCGGCTGCTTCAACCCCGCAGATACCTGCCGCTCCACCGCTTCGCTAATACCGGCCAATGCCAAATGGATTCGCAGCGAGGTGACGGGCTTCCTGCCGCAGCAGAACCAAGTCATTGTGGAAAATCACCAGCATCTGAGCTATCGCAGCTTAGTGGTGGCCCCCGGCCTAGAACTGAACTGGGGAGCCATTGCCGGTCTTGAAGAGACCTTGGGCAAGAATGGCGTGACCAGTAACTACCACTACGATCTCGCGCCCTACACCTGGGAATGCGTGCAATTGCTCAAGCAAGGCCGCGCCCTGTTTACTCAGCCGGCCATGCCCATAAAGTGCGCCGGCGCCCCACAGAAGGCCATGTACCTGTCCTGCCATCACTGGGAGAAACAGGGCTACCTAGGCGACATTGACGTGCAGTTTCACAATGCTGGGGGCGTACTGTTCGGCGTTTCCAAGTTTGTGCCTCCGCTGATGGAATACGTAAAGCGCTACGGCGCCAACCTGAATTTCACCAGCACCCTGATTGCCGTAGAGGGCCCAACGAAGACCGCCACCTTCCGCGACACCGCTGAAGATGGCAGCACCATTGAGCGTACCGAATGCTTCGACATGCTTCATGTGGTGCCGCCACAACGCGCCCCGGAATTCATCCGCGACAGCGAGCTTGCCAATGAAAGCGGCTGGGTCGCCGTCGATGAAGCCACCCTGCAACACCCCCACTATGGCAATGTATTCAGCCTCGGGGATGTGTGTGGCGCCAGCAATGCCAAAACCGCTGCCGCGGTGCGTAAGCAGGCGCCCGTGGTAGCAGAAAACCTGCTCGCCCACCTCGCCGACCGCCCCATGCCCGCCCGCTACACCGGATACGGCGCCTGTCCGCTCACCGTGGAACAGGGCAAGGTGGTAATGGCCGAGTTCGGCTATGGCGGCAAACTGCAACCCACCTTCCCACTCAAACCCGCGGTGGCTCGCACCAGCATGTGGTGGCTCAAGCGCTACGCCATGCCGCGCATCTATTTCTCCATGATGCTGAAAGGGCACGAATGGCTGGCAAAACCAGGAAAACCATAAGGCACTAAGGCGATGAGACTTCCTGGCTGGCTCGCAGCATCACAATGGCTCCCACTCTATAACCGGCAGACTGCCGCTCAGGATGGGGTTGCCGCAGTTGTCGTCACCATCATGCTGATTCCGCAGAGTTTGGCCTACGCCATGCTCGCCGGCCTTCCCCCGCAAGTGGGACTCTACGCCAGCATCCTGCCGCTAGTGGCTTACGCCCTGTTTGGCTCCAGCCGCACCCTAGCCGTTGGCCCGGTGGCTGTGGCTTCGCTGATGACCGCCGCCGCCGCCAGTGAAATTGCCGCCGCCGGCACCCCTGAATACATCGCCTCAACCATCATTCTGGCCGCCCTGTCCGGTGCTATCCTGATACTCATGGCCCTGTTCAAACTGGGCTGGATCGCCAACCTGTTGTCGCACCCGGTGGTGAGTGGTTTCATCACCGCCTCCGGAATTCTGATCGCCGCGAGCCAACTTAAACACCTGCTTGGTGTCCCGCTCAGCGGCCGCAACCTTTATGAACTGGGTGCGTCTCTCTATCACCACCTGCCCGACATTCATCTACCCACCCTCATTCTTGGCGGCACAGCCACGGTCTTCCTGTTCTGGGTGCGCAGGTCTTTCAAGCCGCTGCTGCTGAAAATGGGGCTAACGCCCTTCTGGGCAGATCTAATCAGCAAGGCCGGGCCCGTGTTGGCAGTACTGGCCACCACCCTGCTTGCTGCCAGCCTGCGTCTCGACCAGCAAGGTGTCGACATCGTCGGTGACATACCCAGCGGTCTGCCCGGTTTCATCATGCCCGCCATGGACACAGAACTCTGGCGGCAACTTCTAGTGCCTGCACTACTGATAAGCCTGATCGGGTTTGTGGAATCCATTTCCGTGGCCCAGACCTTGGCGGCCAAGCGGCGCCAGCGTATCAATCCAGACCAGGAACTGATGGGGCTAGGAACGGCCAACTTGGCCAGCGCCTTCAGCGGCGGCTTCCCGGTGACTGGGGGGTTTTCCCGCTCTGTGGTCAACTTTGATGCCGGAGCCCAAACCCCCATGGCCGGGGTCTTCACCGCTGTAGGCATCGCCTTAACCGCGCTATTGCTTACCGGTCTGTTCGTCTTCCTGCCCAAGGCCACTTTGGCCGCCACCATTGTGGTGGCGGTACTCTCACTGGTTGACCTGGCCACCCTGAAGCACACTTGGCATTTTTCCCGGCTGGATTTCACCGCCATGATAATCACCATTGTCGGCGTGCTGGGCTGGGGTGTGGAAGCCGGGGTCATGGCCGGGGTGATCAGTTCCCTAGCGCTGTATCTATGGCGCACCAACCAACCCCATGTGGCCGAGATTGGTCTTGTTCCTGGCACCGAGCATTTCCGCAATGTGCAACGACACGCCGTTAAGGTGTCACCGCGAATTATGAGTATGCGCATCGATGAGTCCCTGTACTTCGCCAACATCCGCCGCCTGGAAGACCAGATCTACGATGCGGCCCTGCAACGGCCACAAACCGAACATGTGGTTCTGATGGGCACCGCCATCAACCATCTTGATGCCAGCGCCATCGATGGCCTGCTCAGTCTCAACCGCAGGCTGGCCGACGCAGGCATCACGCTTCACTTCTCGGAGATCAAGGGACCCGTAATGGATCAGTTCAAGCGGGCGGCGTTACCCGAACAGCTTAGCGGCAAGATCTACCTGACCCATTATCAGGCCATGCAGGATCTGGCACCGGAATGTATAAAACAACAGGACCGCCAAGACGAAGAAGACTTGCAGCCCCCACATACCCCGGTAAGCTGACAGCAAATCATCAAGGAGTCTCCATGACGACTACCAAGAAATTGACCGACACCCTCTTTGTCGCAGAACAGCTGCAGCCAGAAGATATGGCTGAGCTGGCCAAAGCGGGCTTCAAGATGGTCATCAACAACCGCCCCGATGGTGAAGATGAAAACCAACCCAGTAGCGCCGAAATGGCCGCCGCCGCCGAGGCAGCGGGCCTGGAATACGCTCACCAGCCTGTGGTGGGCAGTAACATCAGCGAAACCGATATCGACGGCTTCGACGCCATCGTCTCGCTGGCAGAAACACCAGTATTAGCGTTTTGCCGTACGGGAACCCGCAGCACAATGCTGTGGGCCCTGACCCAGGCCAGCGAACAAGACAACGCCCGCATTCTTGCCACCGCAGAACAAGCCGGTTACGACCTGAGCGGGCTGGTAGAGCGGCTCGATCAGCGCCGAGGCCAATAACAACGTGCAGCGAGCCTTGCGAGTAATACGCTGGTTACCCGCCAGCGACTGGCTGGCTCGCTATACCCGCGCCGATGCCGCCGGTGACGGCTTGGCCGCTATTATCGTGACCATTTTGTTGGTACCCCAGGGGCTGGCATACGCACTCTTGGCGGGTATGCCCCCTGAAACCGGGCTGTATGCCAGCATGTTGCCTTTGATTGTTTACGGCCTATTCGGCACCAGCAGCAGCCTGTCCGTTGGGCCGGCGGCACTCACATCACTGATTACCGCCTCCGCCGCCGGCGCCCTCGCCCACGGAGATCCTCAGCTGTTTATCCAGGCGGCTATTGGCATGGGGCTGCTCTCTGGAGCGGTGCTAATAATAATGGCGGTGTTACGCCTGGGCTGGCTGACTAACCTGCTTAGTCACCCTGTCATCATCGGTTTTGTAAGTGGCTGTGCCATTTTGATCGCCAGCAGCCAGCTCAAGCACCTGCTGGGCATCCCTGCCAGCGGCAATAACATTGTGCAACTGGGCCGCAGTTTGAGCGCACATTTAAATCAGAGTCACTGGCTCACCGTGGCCATTAGTGCCATCGCCATTGCCTCCCTGCTTATCCCTAAACAACTCAATGGCGCATTCAAGCGTAGCCGTTTACCCGCTTGGCTCGCCGCCTTCATGGGCAAATCCGGCCCGATTCTGGCGGTGCTGGTCACCACTGTGTTGGCATTTTCCTTCGACTTGGATCAACAGGGCTTAGCCATTGTGGGCGCAATCCCCAGCGGCCTGCCCCATCTATCCACCCCACAAATGGACTGGAACCACTGGAAGGCCGTGGCAACACCCGCTCTGTTATTAGCGCTGATCGGTTTCGTGGAATCCATTTCTTTGGCACAGGCGCTGGCTGCCCGCCGCCGGGAGCGAATTTCCCCTAATCGGGAACTGATGGGGCTGGGTTTGGCTAACCTGGCTAGCGGCCTATCCGGCTCCTTTGCTGTCACCGGCAGTTTTTCCCGCACCACGGTGAGTTTCGAGGCCGGAGCCCGGACCCCCATGACCAGCCTGCTCACCGGTATGGGCATTGCCCTGGTGGCCCTGTTTTTCACCGGTCTATTTTACGCTTTACCCTTGGCCACCCTCGCCGCGATCATTGTGGTGGGCATTATTCCTTTGATCGAACTAGGGGAAATTCGCCAGCTATGGCGATACAGCCGTCCGGATAGCATCGCTATGGTGGTCACCTTATTCGGGGTGTTATTAATCAATGTGCAAAGCGGCTTGCTTATCGGAGTAGGATTGTCCGTGGTGCTGTTCTTGTGGCGCACCAGCCAACCCCATGTGGCCGAAGTCGGCCTGGTGCCCGGCACACAGCATTTTCGTAACATTGACCGTCACGACGCCATTATCTCCGATCAGATTCTGTCCATACGCGTGGATGAGTCACTGTATTTTGGGAATGCTCGGCCACTGGAGGATCTGCTCTACGATCATGCCATGGGCCGTCCCGGTGTTGCTCATGTGGTGCTGATGTGCTCCGCCATCAATCACTTGGATGCCAGTGCTGTACAGAGCCTAGAAAGCCTCAACGCGCGGCTCGACGCCGCCGGCGTACAGTTACATCTATCTGAAGTAAAAGGCCCAGTGATGGACCGGCTGACGAAAACCCACTTGCTGAGCACTCTCAGCGGCCAGGTTTTTCTCAGCCAATATCAGGCCATTGAAGCGCTCGGCGGAGCCACCAAGACACCTGACGCCGTATAGCACCAAGAAGCGACACGCCTCTTACCCTAGCGTTTACAAAAATCGAGCGTGATACCACACTAGGGCCAACCACTCATACCAAATCTCCGGCACCATAGATATGGCCCCCGCAGAGGGAAGCCATTCCTGCTTCGGCAACCGTTTGCTCCACGCCGCCTGAGCCAACACACCCTGGCTCTGGAAACACAGCAAGGCCCTGGGCAAGTGGGCCCGATCACTGACCAACAACACCTCATCTATGCCTCGATCAGCTAACAGCTCAGAGCTATAACAAGCGTTCTCCCAAGTATTTCGGCTACGGAATTCTTTAATTACATCCAGCCGCGGCCAGCGCCGCAGCGCTTGCTCCGCCATTAAGTCTGCCTCTGTGGGCTCATCATCGTGCTTAGGGGGCTGACCGCCGCCACTGACCAGTAGTGGCAAGCCGTGCTCATGGGCCAGCTCTGCAGCCAATTTCAACCGACGCAGCCCTCGGGTATTCAACGAACTTCGGCCTTTTCGTTGGCGCCGCCCCGCGCCCAACACCACCACAGCCTGGGGCGTAATGCCGGTAATCCGGCGCGGTAAAGGCGGCAGAAAACTGCGCACCACCGCCGGCAAGCTGGCGCCCACCAACACCAGCAACGCTAGGTACGTCAGCATCATTGGCAGGCCCTCACGGCTGCCACGGCCCACCGCCGCCCCTGCTCGAGGTATTTATCATTGAGATTGCACATCTGGGCACCCGCGTATTGAGAAATCCAAGCTAAGCTCATGTATCCTATATCTCCTTCACGGTCGGAATGTTTCCTTCAACCGCCCTGTTCCCGTTTGTTTTATGATCAAGAAAAGAGAGCCGATGGACGTACAGTATCGCCCCGATCAGATCGAAGCCCAAGCCCAGCAATACTGGGATGACAATCAAAGCTTCAAGGTCACCGAGGATGCCAGCAAAGAAAAGTTCTATTGCCTGAGCATGTTCCCCTACCCATCTGGCCGCCTGCACATGGGCCATGTGCGTAATTACAGCATCGGCGATGTGGTCAGCCGTTACCAGCGCATGCTAGGCAAAAACGTGCTGCAACCCATGGGCTGGGATGCATTCGGCCTGCCGGCAGAAAATGCGGCGATCAAAAACAAGGTAGCGCCTGCCAAATGGACTTTCGAGAACATCGACTACATGCGCGGGCAGCTGCAGCGTCTGGGCTTCGGCTACGACTGGGGCCGGGAACTGGCCACCTGTACGCCAGAATATTATCGCTGGGAACAATGGTTTTTCACCAAGCTGTACGAGAAAGGCCTAGTGTATCGGAAAATGTCCACGGTGAACTGGGACCCGGTAGACCAAACTGTGTTGGCCAACGAACAGGTCATTGATGGCCGTGGCTGGCGCTCCGGCGCACTGGTGGAACAAAAAGAAATTCCCCAGTGGTTTATCAAAATCACCGACTACGCCGACGAACTGCTGAATGATCTGGATCAGCTGGATGGTTGGCCAGAACAAGTTAAGACCATGCAGCGCAACTGGATCGGTCGCTCTGAAGGGGTGGAATTAGACTTCCCCATTGAGGGAGAAGAGTCTCTGCGCGTTTACACTACGCGCCCGGACACCCTCATGGGCGTGAGTTACGTGGCCGTGGCCGCCGGCCACCCGTTGGCACAAAAAGCCGCCGCCGCCAATCACGAAGTTGCGGACTTCATAAAAGAATGCCAGAACACCAAGACCGCCGAAGCCGACATGGCCACCATGGAGAAGAAAGGTATCTACACCGGCCTAACGGCCACCCACCCGATCAGCGGTGAAGCGGTACCGGTATGGATCGCCAATTTCGTGCTGATGGGCTACGGCACCGGCGCGGTAATGGCCGTGCCCGCCCATGATCAGCGCGATTTTGAATTTGCGCAAAAATACGGCCTACCCATCAACCAGGTGATTGAACCAGCCAACGGTGAGCCCATCGATCTGGCACTCGAAGCCTTCACCGGAAAAGGCACCCTGATACATTCTGGTGAATTCGATGGGCTGTCTTCCGCCGAGGCCTTCAACGCTATTGCTAACTGGCTTAGCGAACGCTCCCTTGGCGAAAAGAAAGTGAACTACCGGCTACGTGATTGGGGTGTTTCCCGCCAGCGTTACTGGGGCACCCCCATTCCCATGGTGGAAACCGAAGACGGCACCCTACACCCCACTCCAGAAGACCAGCTGCCCGTGGCGCTGCCCACCGATGTGGAAATGGATGGCGTCACCAGCCCTATCAAAGCCGACCCGGAGTGGGCCAAAACCACGTTTAACGGCCAGCCCGCCCTGCGCGAAACCGATACCTTCGATACCTTTATGGAGTCCAGCTGGTATTACGCTCGCTACTGCTCACCACAAAGCGACACCGCCATGCTGGACCCGGCAGCCACCAATTACTGGCTGCCCGTAGACCAGTACATTGGCGGTATAGAACATGCCATTTTGCACCTCCTTTATTCTCGCTTCTTCCACAAGTTACTGCGCGATACTGGGCTGGTGAACTGCGACGAACCGTTCAAGCAACTCCTCTGTCAGGGCATGGTGCTCAAAGACGGTGCCAAAATGTCCAAGTCCAAGGGCAACACCGTGGACCCGCAGCAAATGATTGAAGAATACGGCGCCGACACTGTGCGCCTATTCATGATGTTTGCCGCGCCACCAGAGCAGTCTCTGGAATGGAACGACGCAGGCGTAGAAGGCGCCTTCCGCTTTATCAAGCGTCTATGGCGCCTGGTTGCCGAACATGTGGAAGCCGGCAATACCGGCACTCTGGATGTAAACGCATTGGACGACGCCGGCAAGGCACTTCGCCGCAAAACCCACGAAACCATTCAAAAGGTCAGCGACGACTACGGCCGCCGCAACACCTTCAACACCGCCATCGCTGCGGTGATGGAATTGATTAATGAAGTGAGCAAGTTCGACGCTGCCACTGACAATGCCCTCGCGGTGAAACAAGAAGCGCTGGAAGCCGCCGTACTGCTGCTGGCTCCCATCATTCCCCATGCGGGGCACAGCCTGTGGCAAGCCCTAGGCCATGACGAGGCGGTCATTGACGCTAGTTGGCCGAGTGTAGATGAGAGCGCACTGGTAAAAGACAGTATCGAGCTTGTGGTACAGGTAAATGGCAAGGTCCGCGCCAAACTGAACGTGCCCGCCAATGCCGATAAAGCATCGGTGGAAAGCCTTGCTATGGACGAGCCTAACGTGAAGAAATTCACTGAAGGCAAAACCGTGCGTAAAGTGATCGTAGTGCCGGGTAAACTGGTGAATATCGTCGCCAACTAATCCGCGATTCGCACCCCCGGGGCAAACTCCACCTCTTACAACCATATTTTATATGCTTTTGTATGACGCGGACGCCCCGGCAAACACGGCTCCTAGCCGGCTCCTAGCCGGCTCCAGCCATCAGCTTGAAGACGCATAAGCGCCACTTGCCCCACGAGGTTTGCATGAAGGTTATCGCCGCCATCACCACCGTACTCTTAACCCTGTTGGTTTCTGCCTGCGGCTGGCAACTGCGCGGCGAAACCAGCGTACCCTCCATGGAAAGCCTATCGCTCATGGGGGCAAGCACAGAGCTGAAATACAGCTTGGAAGATGAGCTGGAAAACCAAGGCGTACTAGTGCACAACGAGTCCCCCTATCAGCTGATCATTGATGACGAAGAGTGGATGCGCCGCACTTCCGCTGTCGATAATCAGGGCCGCCAAGCGGAAATTGAACTGCGTTACACCCTTTACTGGCACCTGCGCGATGTAAAAACCGGCGCCCTGCTCACCACCCCCAAACGCATGATGGCGCTGCGCAGCCTGCCCTGGTACCCGGAAAACGCCACCGCGTCCTCAGATGAAGAGCAACTGGTGCGCGACGACTTGTACGAAGATATGACCTTCCGGCTGATCAACCAGATCGCTGCGGCCTCTAAGGGGTGGGAGACCTACTAATGCGCCTGCGTCCCGAACAACTTGGCAAGCACCTGTCCGCGACGCTGTTGCCCGTTTATCTAGTTGCCGGTGACGAACCCCTACAGCAAGGCGAACTCATCGACGATTTACGCCGAGCGGCTCGCGACCAAGGCTTTGACGAACGCCAACGCTTTTCCAGTGATACCGGCATCGACTGGAACGCCCTGCTCAATGAATCACAGAGCATGAGCCTGTTTGGTGGCCGCCGGATTCTTGAACTGGTCCTGAACGACAAACGCCCGGATAAAACCGGCAGCCAAATTCTTCGTGATGTTCTCGCCAGCCTGAAAGGCGAAGCCAGTAGCGACACCCTGTTATTGATTCGTTGCTCGCGACTGGATCGACGCAAGGACTGGAATAGCGCCTGGGTAAAAGCCCTAGATGAAATGGGCGCAGTGATTGAAGTCTGGCCTGTAGAAGGAAATGGCCTACGCAACTGGCTACAGGAACGCCTAACCAGCCGCGGGCTGCGCGCCAGTGAAGACGCCCTCGCCCTGCTGATCGAACGCAGTGAAGGTAATCTGCTGGCCGCCGCTCAAGAAGTGGACAAACTGGCCCTGCTAGTGGAAGACGGCCAAGTCGGGCCGGAAGACGTGCAGCAAGCAGTGGGCGACTCCAGCCGCTACTCGCCGTTCGATCTCACCGACGCCACCGCCCAAGGTGATAGCCAACGGGTCATGCACATCATCCAGACCCTTCGCGCTGAAGGCGTAGAACCCCCTGTATTACTGTGGGCCTTGAGCCGCGACATCCGCCTGCTCGATGGCATGCTCGGCGGCGGACCGCCCCCGCGCCTGCCCCCGCAAAGGGTACGCGCCATGCAGAATCAGGCCCAACGCCTTAACCCCCAGCAATTACGCATTGCCCAAGCCTGCGCCATCCGCGCCGACCAATGCGTCAAAGGCATGGCCAAAGGCGACCCTTGGAAACACATCATTTCTCTGGCTCTGCGCCTAGCCGGCCACCCCCTGCCCCGCAGTATGGAACGGTAAAGCTCCGATCCGTAGCCGTTCCTTTTGAGGAACAAAATCAAGAACCGACTTTCTGTGAGAGCCTACCTGCAAGCAAAGGCTGCAACACGACTAAGGCCCGTGGCCACACGCCCCCCCTGCCCGCGAAATTCAGTTAACCGTTCAAAGTGAACCATTCAGAAGAACAAAAGCCGAGCATGTTGCTGTTTCATCACCGACTTGTTATTTGCCCCATCGATTGGCACGAATTACCACCTAGCAGGGGCAACACTCTGCTAGCCTATCCTCACTTCTTCCTTACCGGCGCAAAACAACAATGAGCGAACTACCGGATACCTCATCCATCAGCTTTACCGCCTTGTACACTGGGCATGTATGGGCCAAAGATGGATTGGCAGCCCCCTTCTTCCGCACGCGTGGCGGCGCCTTACTGTATGGCGCGCTGGCCCCGTTTGAATATATGGGGCGGCGCATTGCCGGTGGCAATATTCGTACCTTTCTTCTGCAACGCCACCTGGTTATCGACCACCGCTTGCACCAGCTAATTAACAGTGGCGTAACCCAGGTAGTGGAAATCGCCTGCGGCCTGTCGCCCCGCGGCCACCGCTTCTGCCAGCAATATCCGCAGCTCACCTACATCGAAACCGACTTGCCGGACATGGCCCGCCGCAAACAACACCTCCTCACAGAACATCAAGTGCTAAGCGAACGCCACCGGGTGATGCCCATCAATATTTTTGCTGACGTCGGCGAGCTAAGCCTGGGCCATGTTCTTGGCCAACTGGACACCAGCAAACCGGTAGTGGTCATCACCGAAGGGCTGGTGAATTATTTTCCACTGGCGGTGATCTCCGAGTTCTGGCGCAAACTGGCCACCGCCCTGGGAGCATTCCCCCAAGGTACCTACCTAACCGACAACTACCCGCTATACCAGGGCATGCCGTTCTATCACACCCTCAAGGGGCTGGGCCGTCTGCTTGGGGCTGTTTCCCGTAGCCAAGTGGGTTTTCATTTTCATTCCGACCAGCAGGCCACCAACCACTTCGAGCAAATGGGCTTCCAGTCCCTCACCATTCATAACCCAGCTGATTTTTATGGCCAGCTACCCATCCCCCAGACTCGAGGCAACCCCATGGTGCGGATATTGGAAGGGAAGACAGCGCTGGGCAATCGTTGATCGTTCACGCTTTGAGGGTTTCTGGCCAATGAAAAACACCACCTTTTCGTCCTGATCGCGGTTAAAGATCTGGGGGATTTTCAAGCTTGTCGGTGCCCAGCTTTCTCCCACAACGGACAAGAATGTTTCCGTAGATTCGATTGAAGTAATACCGATAAGAAATGCAATCTGGAAGGCTTCACCGAGCATCCGCAAGGGTGCTTACGCGGGTTGGCAGACGGGAGAATAATGCCCGGTCATTAATTTCCACTTCACTGCCCGCCCCAGAAGCACTTCATTCATGATCGCTGGGCAGGAGTATTGGTGTATTACCACCGGCACCCCTCTCAATGGCACAATCACACTCATGACATTGGGCGATTATCGGTATCTCCGTAGCAAAGGTTTTCGCTCCCTCACCCTTTGTGTGCAAGCGTACAGCAGCGGTTATCGTTATAATGCTGCTTTTCGCGGGCGAAAAAAGCAGTCCACGCTACCAGCCAGCGCGGTAGCGGGCCTCCGGTGCCCCGGCACCCGGCTCCTCTACCTTATAGGCGGGTTTAGATCCCACAGTAACGTAGCAGCCCGGCACAGCCCGCAAGCCATCAACCGATTTAACGCAGAGATTTATGGATATCCAGCAATACATGCAACGCCTGGGAGAACAGGCCCGCCAAGCCTCCCGTGCCATGGCCCGTGCCAGTTCCAGCGACAAGGACAAGGCCCTAGCGGCCATTGCCGGCGCCTTGCGCAGCCACCGTAACGCGATCCTGCAGGCCAATCAGCAGGATCTGGACGCCGGACGTAACAATGGTCTGGACGCTGCCCTGCTAGACCGGCTGGAACTGACTCCCGACCGCTTTGACGGCATGGTGGAAGGCTTAGAACAAATTATCGGGCTGGCAGACCCAATCGGTGTAATTACCGACCTGGCTTACCGCCCATCAGGCATTCAAGTGGGCAAAATGCGTGTGCCCTTGGGGGTTATCGGCATCATTTACGAGTCCCGCCCGAACGTTACCGTTGATGCCGCCGCTTTATGCCTGAAATCCGGCAACGCGGCGATTTTGCGTGGCGGCTCCGAAGCCATCAACGCTAACCAAGCCATTGCCGAATGCATACGCGAGGGCCTTCGTGAGGCTGGGCTGCCTGACACCGCCGTACAGGTGGTGGAAACCACCGACCGCGCCGCCGTAGGCGAGCTGATTAGCCACCCGGAATTCGTGGACGTGATTGTCCCCCGGGGCGGCAAGGGGCTGATCGAGCGCATCAGTAATGACGCTCGCGTGCCAGTGATTAAGCATCTGGATGGCAACTGCCACACCTACATTGATGGTCAGGCCAATATCGCCAAAGCGATCAGCGTGGCCTACAACGCCAAGACCCAGCGTTACGGCACCTGCAATACCACCGAAACGTTACTGGTAGCCAATGCGATTGCGCCACAGGTGCTGCCAGAGCTAGCGGGCAAGTACCAACAGGCCGGCGTGGAGCTACGCGGTTGTGATAAGGCCCGTCGGCTCCTGACAGAAGCAGGCATCACCGGCATGGTGGAAGCCTCCAACAGCGACTGGGAAGAGGAATTCCTGGCGCCGGTGCTCGCGGTAAAAATCGTTGACGGTATTAATGACGCCATCGAACATATCAACCGCTATAGTTCGGGCCATACCGAAGCCATCATTACCGAAAACTACACCTTGGCTCGCAGGTTTCTCACCGAAGTGGACTCCAGTTCAGTGATGGTGAATGCCTCCACCCGTTTTGCTGACGGGTTCGAATACGGGCTGGGTGCCGAGATCGGCATTTCCACCGATAAAATCCATGCCCGCGGCCCAGTGGGTCTAGAAGGGCTGACCAGCCAGAAATGGGTGGTGTTGGGTGATGGGCATATACGGCTGTAAACGCCAGATGCAGGATGCCGGATACCTAACGCCAAACACGGAGGCGTGCTTTGCATAACGTCCAACATGCGGCGTCCGGCGGCCGGCCTTTGGTTCTCTTTGGCGGCACCTTTGATCCGGTTCACCGGGCGCACATCAGTGCGGCCCGAGCTGTATCTAAGGTGCTCAATGACGCCCCTGTGCACCTGCTCCCTAATGCGGTTCCCCCTCACCGGCCGCAACCGTTGGCCGATGGTGAGCAGCGCTTGCGTATGCTGGAGCTGGCCTGTGCTGACCACCCACAGTTGCACCCGGATGGTTGGGAATTGGCACAGCCCGGCCCCAGCTACAGCCTGGTCACACTGCAGCATTTTCGCAAACAACACCCAGACCGGCCGCTCGTGTTTATGATCGGCGCCGACAGCTTTGCCAACCTGCATCAGTGGCACCAATGGCGAGATTACACCAACC
Organism: Alcanivorax borkumensis SK2; assembly: GCF_000009365.1. Lineage (NCBI taxonomy): Bacteria > Pseudomonadati > Pseudomonadota > Gammaproteobacteria > Oceanospirillales > Alcanivoracaceae > Alcanivorax > Alcanivorax borkumensis. The sequence continues at coordinate 2,233,131 of NC_008260.1, forward strand.
TGTGTCACCTGGCAGTGGTACCTCGCCCAAACAGCCCGCTGGCAGATAATGCCGTCTTAGAGGCGTTTCCAGAAACCGATGCCCACGGCCTGGCACAGCAACCCTACGGCTTACGACTAATGCTCAAACGCCCATTTCTGGATGTCTCTGCCACCGCCATTCGTCAGGCGCTCGCAAAAAAAGGGCACTGTCCCGCGTTAGATGACGCCGTGATTACGCATATTCACCGCCACGACCTGTATAATGTGGCCGAACATACCCCTTTTAACCAATCATGAGGCCCCATGAGCGCTGACACTCCGCTACTGCAACTGGTCATCGACGCCCTGGAAGAAGTCAAAGCCCAAAACATCACCCCGCTGGATGTACGTGAAATCACCAGTGTCGCGGATACCATGGTTATCGCCAGTGGTACCTCCAACCGCCACGTGAAAGCGCTGGCCGACAACGTGTCTGATGCGGCCAAAACCGCCGGCTACCCGCCGATTGGCACCGAAGGAGAAAATACTGGCGAGTGGATTTTGGTCGATTTGGGTGACGTCATTGTTCACCTGATGCTGCCCGCCACCCGTGAATTCTACGATTTGGAACGGCTGTGGAAGAACCCCCAGCACCACCCAGACCGCGAACAGCAGCAAGACCACTAGCCCATGCACCTTGTTCTGCTGGCCATCGGCACCCGCATGCCAGCGTGGGTCACCGAAGGTTTTAACGAATACCAGAAGCGTATGCCTCCGGATATGCGCTTAACACTGGAAGAGATTCCCATGCCTAAACGTGGCAAGGGAGACGCCGGCAGTCAAATACGGGCAGAAGCTGACGCCCTACGCAAGCGCCTGGAAACAATTGTGAAAAAAAGCCCGGGCGCCAAAACCGTGGCGCTGGAAGTCAACGGCCGGGCGCTGGACACTCACGCCCTTAGCCGTAAACTGGGCGAGCTAAAAGACGTGGGCCAGGATTTAGTGCTGCTGGTGGGCGGGCCCGATGGCCTGTGCCCCGAGTTATCAGCCAGCGCCCATGAGCGCTGGAGTCTGTCCAACCTGACATTGCCCCACCCACTGGTGCGAGTATTGTTGGCTGAGCAGCTCTACCGGGGCTGGACACTACTGACCGGGCACCCCTATCACCGTTGAATAGCGACAAACTCCACGCTACAACACGAGAGGCGCCATGCTAACTGGCAAAGCGTTAATAACGCGCTGCATGGTCAGTTTGCGATACTAAAGATCAGAACATGATCATCAAACGAACCACCAAGCAGGAACCTTTAACCGCGTTATAGCTTGTGGCTTTGAGTGATCCCCCGACACAACGTTATTTTGCTACTATCACGCGTTCCTTTATTCGCCCTAAGTAACCCCGGACTCTAACGCCAACATGCGCCGACCATTAACGCTGAAGGATCATCATCACGAGCAGCGCATTTTCAGCGTTCGTCTTGTCGTGAGTGTTTTCCTGGTGTTACTGCTCACCTGTGTGTTGATCGGGCGCATGATCTGGTTACAGATCATCGAACACAATCGTTACACCACCCTCAGTGACAACAACCGGGTTCAGACACAAGCTGTGGCCCCACCGCGCGGGCTAATTACCGACCGCAATGGCGAAATTCTTGCCGATAACCGCCCTGATTTTTCGCTGGAAATCATCATCGAGCAAGCAGCTGATCTGGATCAGCTGCTCACCGAGCTGGGCAATCTTATCGAGCTCGATGAGGGGGACCGGGAACGTTTCGAGAAACGCCGCCATACCGCTCGCCGCCCCTGGGAACCTGTGCCACTACGTGGCCGGCTCACCGAAGAAGAAATTGCCCGGCTGGTGGTGAACCAGCACCGGCTCGCGGGTATCAGGATCTCCGCCGACCCGATTCGCCACTACCCTCACGGCATTCTGTTTTCCCATGTTTTGGGCTACGTAAACCGGATCAATGTCCAAGATTTGGACGCGATGACTCTAGACCAACAACGCAACTACGCGGGCACCCATTTTTACGGGCGCAGTGGCATCGAACGGTTTTATGAAGATACCCTGCACGGTGAAGTTGGCTACCGCCAAGTAGAAACCAATGCTCGAGGCCGAATCTTAAGGGTGCTAGAAGAGCAAGCGCCGGTGCCGGGTAAGCCCCTGCGACTTCGCCTTTCCATGCGAGTGCAAAAAGCAGCTTATGATGCTTTGGGCGAACGCCGTGGCGCCGTGGTCGCCATTGATCCTCGCGATGGCAGTGTGCTGGCATTCGTTAGCCGGCCAGGCTTTAACCCCAACCTGTTCGTCACCGGCATTTCCTATAAAGATTATTCCGCCTATCGCAACGACCACGACAACCCCCTGTTCAACCGTGCACTGCAAGGGCGCTACCCACCAGGTTCCACCATCAAGCCCATGTATGGCCTGGCCGGGCTCGATGCCGGGGTAACCACCTGGGAGCGGACCATTTTTGATCCCGGATACTATCAGCTAGAAAACGACCCTCACCGCTACCGAGACTGGAAACGCTGGGGCCATGGTCGCGTCAATCTGCGCGATGCAGTGGTGCAGTCCTGCGACACCTATTTTTACGACATGGGCTTTAAACTGGGCATTGAACGCCTACACCGCTACATGACCCAGTTTTCCCTAGGTCAGCCTACCGGTATCGACCTGCACAACGAATCCAGCGGCATTATGCCGTCCAAACAGTGGAAAAAGGCCGCACGCGGCCGCCCCTGGTTCCACGGTGACACCATCAACGCCAGCATTGGCCAGGGGTTTGTACTTGCCACACCACTGCAACTAGCCAATGCCACAGCGATCATGGCCAACCACGGCAAACAGGTGGTCCCCACTCTCGCCGGAGACACTAAACCAGTAGAACGTACCGATATCGTGCTTAATGATCAGAGCAACTGGGAAAAAATGGCCGACGCCATGGTTGGTGTAACCCAGCTCGGCGGCACGGCGCGGGCCATGGCCGTGAAAGCCAAATATGACATCGCTGCTAAATCCGGCACTGCTCAGGTTTTCTCGGTGGGCCAGGACGAAACCTATAATGAAGAAGAATTGACGGAACGACTACTGGACCACGCCCTACTGGTATCCTTTGCCCCCGCCGACAAGCCAGCGATTGCCGTGGCGGTGCTGGTGGAAAATGGCCGCCACGGCGGCTCTACCGCGGGGCCGGTTGCCCGCGAAGTCATGGATGCGTGGCTACTGGATGAACAGGGGGAGCTGAAAGTACCGCCGGTGTTTGCCGAAACCCCGCCCCATCCACCGTCCAATACCACCATCAATAATGCCGGTAACGAGAACCGCCCATGAGCCAGCGCGAATTTACCCGCCAAATGCCAGGCCAAACCGGCGCTAGCCTATCACCCGGGCTGGCGGTACGCCTGCACCTGGATCCACCATTACTGGTGGGCCTGTTGCTACTCATGTTCGGGGGGCTCACCGTTCTTTATAGTGCTGGCGGGGAAAGCATGGCGCTAGTGGTCCGTCAATGCATCCGCTTCGGCGCCGGCCTTATTGTGCTGTTTCTGTTGGCCCAAATCCCGCCGCGAAGCTACCGCTTCTGGGCGCCAGTGATTTATTCCATCGGCCTGATGTTATTGATAATGGTGTTGCTCATCGGCACCGAAGCCAAAGGGGCTCAACGCTGGTTATCCATTCCCGGCGCCGGCCGCTTCCAACCGGCGGAGGTGATGAAACTCGCGGTACCCGCCATGGTCGCCTGGTACTTCAGTGAACGCACGCTGCCCCCCCGGCTCACTGATGTGATTGCTGCCCTGCTATTACTCGGCATTCCCGCCATGCTCATCGGCATGCAACCGGACCTGGGCACAGCCATTCTCATCGCGGCCAGTGGCTTGATAGTCCTGTTCATGGCGGGGCTATCCTGGCGGCTGATTGCCGTGGCGATAATCATAGTGGTCACCGCCGCACCGCTGATGTATTTCTTCGTGATGCATGATTATCAGCGCAACCGGGTAGACACTTTCCTTAATCCGGAAGCGGATCCGCGCGGTACCGGCTGGAACATTATCCAGTCAAAAACCGCTATCGGTTCCGGGGGGGTTAACGGCAAAGGATGGCTAGACGGTACCCAATCACGCCTCGATTTCCTGCCGGAATCCTCCACCGACTTTATTCTCGCAGTGCTCAGCGAGGAATTCGGCCTAGTAGGCGTTATCGTATTGCTGATGATGTACCTGGTCATCGTTGGCCGCGGTTTCTTTATTAGCTGGCACGCCCAAGACACGTTTGCCCGGCTACTGGCCGCCAGCCTAGTGATGACATTTTTTATTTATGTTTTCGTGAACATTGGGATGGTTTCAGGGCTCTTACCTGTCGTAGGCGTCCCTTTGCCTCTGGTCAGCTATGGCGGCACCTCCGTTGTCACGCTATTGGCCAGTTTTGGGATGTTGATGTCAATTCACACCCATCGGCGCCTAATGAGTTATTAAACGTGAAGCCGGCCCCCTAGTGCGCCGGTTTCCAACAAAACGCAGTCCATGGAAATAATGAAAACAGGAGAACCCCCTTTGCGTCGTTTCTATCTAGGCATTCTAAACATTTTCCGCTCCGGCACGGCGTATTCAGCCATCGCGGTCGCAGCCCTGTTCTTCACCTCCCTGCCTGCCTTAGCCGAGCATACCTGCCCTGAAAACAACGACTATCTGCAGCGCAAACAAGTCCAAGCTCTAATAGCCGAGCTCGTCTCGCAAGGACAAGATGAGGCACGATTGCGAGAGGTTCTGGGCAGCGCGCAATGCCAACCCCAGATTCTCAAATCCATTGCTCGCCCTGCAGAAAGAACCCATACCTGGGCCACTTATCAGAAAATTTTCCTACAGGAAAGCCGGGTTCAGAAAGGTATTGAATTCGCCCACACCCACGCCAAGACCTTGACCCGCGCCGAACAAACCTACGGCGTACCGCGAGAAATTATTCTCGCCATCATTGGTGTGGAAACCCGCTACGGTGATCACATGGGCAACTACCGTGTGGTCGATGCGCTGGCCACACTGGGCTATGACTACCCTCCCCGAGGAAGCTTCTTCCGCAAACAGCTCAAAGCACTGTTTGAATTGGAACACCATGCCCATATTGACGCGAACACGATCACCGGCTCTTACGCGGGGGCCATGGGCTATGGCCAGTTTATCCCCACCAGTTACCAAGCCTACGCAGTGGATTTTGACAACGACGGTATCACCGATCTGGTCAATAATCCGGTGGATGCCATTGGCTCCGTGGCCAACTATTTCAGCGAACATAACTGGCAACCCGGTTTGCCCGTGGCTGCCAGAGCTCGCTTACACGGTACCGGTTATGTCGCGCTGGCCAAGAAAGGTTACAAGCCATCCTTTACTCTGGCACAAGCCAACAGTGCCGGCGTCACCGCACTCAGCTGCAACGACGATCGGCTGGTTAGTGAATACTGCTTTGATCTGCCCGCCAGCACCCGCGTCGCCCTACTCGACCTGACCGGAACCGATGGCGCAGAATTTTGGCTGGCCACCGACAACTTTTATGTGATCACCCGCTACAATCACAGTCGCCTGTACGCCATGGCCGTGCTACAACTATCACGACAATTGGCTGCGGCACTGGAGGATAATCAATGAACCGTTTGGCTTGCGCCGTACTGACCTCTGCCTTTCTCGGCGCCTGTGCCACAACGCCAGGGCCCAATGATGGCAATGACGGCCCAGGTGCCAGCAACGGAGCTCCCGGCTCCGACCGTTATAGCCTGCATCAGGATACCGCCCCTGAAGAGCGTAGAGATATCTCACAGCTGCCGGAACCGGTTCCCACAAATGAACCACGCAGTCGCTATGGCAACCCACAATCCTACAGCGTGTGGGGCAAAACCTATCAAGTACTCCCCCAAGCGGAGGGTTACGTAGCAGAAGGAAACGCGTCTTGGTATGGCCAGAAATTTCATGGTCATCGCACCTCCAGCGGCGAATCTTTCGATATGTATCAGTTCACTGCCGCCCATCGCAGCCTGCCACTGCCCACTTACGCCCGGGTTACCAATCTGGATAATGGTAAGAGCCTGGTGGTACGGGTGAACGACAGAGGCCCTTTCCACGAAGATCGCATCATTGATCTCTCTTGGGCTGCCGCAGTACGCCTAGGCATAGAACAAGCCGGCACCGGACGTGTTCGAGTTGAGGCCATCACGGGCCAACAGTCACAATCCCAAGAGGCCAACAGCACCGTCCCCACAGCCGTACGCGCCGCCCTGGATAGCCCTCCGCCTTCACAAGCACAGAGCACCTCCGGCACCCAAACGGGCACGGTAAAAGAAAATGAGAAAAGCGCCAGTCTGTTTCTGCAGGCAGGCGCCTTCTCTGACCGCGTCAGCGCTCAACGGCTACAACAAAAGCTGGTCAACCAATTGGGCGTCGATACCCAAATCCAGCACTCGGAGGGTAATCTATTCCGGGTCTGGATTGGCCCCTATGAAAACCAGCAACAACGTCAACAAGTACGCCAGACGATTGCCGACGCCGGTTTCGACCGGCCCATGCCTGTCAGCCCCTGAAAACGCCCATATCAGCTATTTCTCCGGTTAACAGGCCCTCGTCAGTCCTCTAGAATGCAGCCATCAAGTGATGGCACAACGCAACTTGATGGCCTTTATGGAATTTTTTGCCGTCCGTGTACAAACACTCCTTCGGGTTTGCACCGAACAACGACGGCAGGCATATCATTGATTCCCTAAACCCTTCAAAGAGCGAATCATCCTAGAACAACCAACAGGCAGGATATCCATGCGTCCCCAGTCTTTTCGATTTACCGTTTTAGCTCTCTTTGCTTTATTTGGCACCGCTTTTTCCCTCCTGGCTCAAGCGCAAATGGTGCCCCGTGCGCCACAAATCGATGCCAAAGGCTACTTGCTGATGGATGCAACCAGCGGCCAAATCATCGTCGAGCGTAACGCAGATCAACGCCTACCTCCGGCCAGCCTAACAAAGATGATGACAGCCTACATTGCTGAAGCGGAGCTGCAGAAAGGCAATATTTCCGAGAAAGACATGGCGCCAATCAGCGTTCAGGCTTGGCAAATGGGCGGTTCACGCATGTTCGTACGCGAAGGGACCCGAGTTCCGGTGGGGGACTTGCTGCGAGGCATCATCATCCAGTCCGGTAACGACGCCAGCGTGGCCATGGCCGAATACATTGCCGGTTCCGAAGATGCCTTTGCCGATTTGATGAACCAACACGCTAACCGTCTGGGCATGGACAACAGCCATTTCATGAACGCCACTGGCTGGCCGGCGGAAAACCATTTCACCACCGCCAAGGACATGGCCATTCTAGCCCGCGCCATCGTGCGAGATTTTCCCGATCACTACGACCTATACGCCAAAAAGGAATTTACCTACAACGGCATCACTCAACAAAACCGCAACCTGCTACTGTGGCGTGACCCCTCTGTGGACGGCCTTAAAACCGGACATACCGATGAAGCCGGCTATTGCCTGGTCTCTTCCGCTAAAAAAGACGGTATGCGTCTAATCGCCGTGGTCATGGGTACCGATTCTGAAGGCGCACGCGCCCGTGAATCACAAAAGCTACTGACCTACGGTTTCCGCTTCTTCGAAACCTACAAAGCGTATAGCGCTGGCGATGTCCTTGATACCGTCGATGTATGGATGGGCGAACAGAACCAACTTCGTCTAGGCCTAGCTGAAGACTTGGTACTGACCATCCCCCGTGAAAGCCATGAAAGCCTGAAAGCGGAAATCAGTGTTACTCCACAGCTGGAAGCGCCTATCGTGGAAGGCCAACAATACGGCTCCCTCACCGTCCGCATGAACAATGATGTGCTGGTTAAAAAACCATTGGTGGCATTGGAAGCCGTTGAAGAAGCTGGCCTCTTCACCAAGCTTTGGCATCACCTTATGCTGTTCTTCAAAGGGCTGTTCTAGGAACCTCAGCACGCGACACGCAGGCACACTTACCATGACTCAGGTTTATCTCAACGGCGCCTTCATGGCGCCAGCAGATGCAACGATATCCCCCATGGATCGGGGCTTTCTGTTTGCCGACGGGATTTACGAAGTGATACCAGCCTATAACGGCGTATTATTCCGCTTCGAAGAACACCTGATCCGCCTGGAACGCTCGCTGGCAGAAGTCGACATTCGCAATCCCCACAGCCGGGCACAGTGGCGAGAACGATGTGAACAACTACTGCGCGCCAATGGCGGCGGCAATCTCTCGGTTTACCTGCAAGTCACCCGTGGCGCTGCTGAAAAGCGCGATCATGCGTTCCCGTCGCCCGCCGTCACCCCCACTGTATTCATGATGACCAACCCGATAGCGATTCCTGCCGCCGACAGCCCAGAAACCGCCGTTGGCGCTCGCGCAATCACCCTGGATGATATTCGCTGGGCCCGTTGCGATATTAAGTCCGTCTCCTTGCTGCCCAACAGCCTACTCCGCCAACAAGCCGTGGCCGCCGGGGCCAGCGAAGCCATTTTGCTGCGCGACGGCTTTGTTACCGAAGGCTCGGCCAGCAATGTCTTCATCGCCAAGGCCGGCACCATTGCGACCCCCCCAAAAAGCCATGCCATTCTTGGCGGCATTACCCGGGATCTGGTGGTAGAGCTGTGCCACCAGCACGGCCTCGCACTAGAAGAGCGTGAAATCACTGAAATGCAGTTACGCCAAGCAGATGAAATCTGGATCACCAGTTCGACCAAGGAAGTGGTGCCCGTAATTCAGCTCAACAACGCTATAATAGGGAATGGAATGCCGGGGCCATTATGGAAAGCCCTTGCGCATCACTACGTCCAGCATAAACGCCGACTTTGCGGGCTTGATGCCCCAAACGCGCACGACTGACAGGAGCCGCCCATGGCCATTCAGGAACATTTGTGGGAATTCCCCCATGACATGCAGTTAAAAGTCATGGGGGCCATCGACTCCCCCCTTGAAGCCGCGCTTATCGAGATTCTCAACACCCACCTTGAGGATTTTGACGCAGACAAACACCTGAACAGTAAACCCAGCAGCAAAGGCACCTTCATTTCTTTCACTGCGAAGGTCACCATGCGCAACCGGGAACAGGTAGAGGCCATTTACAAGGCGCTCAGTGATTCTCCCCATGTGAAAGTGACGCTTTAATACACGGCCCCTGCAAGCGCTCTCGCTTCAAATGCCAGTGCACCTCACAGTAAGTGCACTGGCCGAGCCTCATGACACGTTACACGCCGTTACCTGTTCTCACAGCTCGATACCGAACCCCCACCGAGCCACCATTGGTAAGAACCCATCGCCTCCGTAGTGTTTGGCACATAATAACAATACGGAATATCCATCATGAAAATAGTCTCGCTGCTGTGTCTGTGCAGCTACCTGCCTATACTCACGGTTATTGACCTACGCCCCTTTTCTCACGATGTGCTCGGTGCCAGTCGCGCAGGGCCGCACACCGTCGCCAAACCGACAAACCTCATTTCTGCCCTGCCACGCAACAACCCGAACATGGAACAGAGCCTTTACCGCACCCCAGTGCATTTCGACGCCTTCCAGACGATTAATCTCACCGATGATAGCCGCATTGAATTCGGCATCAGTGTTCAAGAATTAAATCTCCATCTTGTTAACCCGCGGACAAGTGATCGTCTGATTTAAACAATAGTAACTTTGCCTCATTTTAGGGAACGTCAACCGCGACCCTGTAGAAAATGCGTACATCCGCGGATTTTGATTCTTCTCTATCCAATGTGCATCGCGCAAAGCGGCTAGCCTGTCATGCATAGCTGGCCGTATACTTCCCCCATGGACGCACTGATTCGCTATTTCCCACAAGTCGATTATTCCTCTTGCTGGCACGCCATGCGCGATCTCACCGATCACCGTGACGCGCAGCAGAGCGACGAGTTTTGGGTACTCGAACACCCTCCCATCTTCACGCTGGGCCAAGCCGGCAAGCCCGAACATGTGCTCAATGCCGGTGAGATTCCAGTAGTGAACAGCGACCGTGGTGGGCAAGTGACTTATCACGGCCCCGGCCAGACAGTGGTCTACCTGATGCTGGACATCAAACGGCTAGGGCTGGGTAGCCGCGGGCTGGTCTCCGCCATTGAACAAGGCATCATCGACTTTCTTGCAAGTCTGGGCATTACCGCCGTTAATCGAGATGACGCACCCGGAGTCTATGTTCAAGGCGCCAAAATTGCGTCTCTGGGCCTGCGTATCCGCCGTGGCGCCACCTACCACGGGCTAGCCATCAACCGGGATATGGACCTTTCCCCCTGGCATCGTATTAACCCCTGCGGACACGTGGATCAACCCATGACCACACTGAAAGCTCAAGGGGTGGATCTGGACCGCCACAGCATGGAACAACAGCTGGTATCCTTTTTAGCCAAACGTCTTGGGCTAACGCCCCGGACAGCGGCCCTTCCGGACTGGTACAATACCCGCCAAGAGAATGTCACCACTGGCGGCGATCCTGGCAGTGCTCTGACTCAACAGCCAGAGCGGCTGTAACCACAGACACCGCTGCCTGCCCCCCCTTCCGGCAGCACTCGACGGCAATGGAAACCCCATGAGCGAACAGGCCCAAGCCAAACGCAAAGTGCAAATCGGTGACAAACTACGTGGCGCCGACAAGGTCCGCACCATCCCCATGGTTAATGAAGAAACCGGTTACCAACGTAAGCCGGACTGGATTCGTGTGCGTGTTCCTGCCAATGGCGAAATTCAGCGTATCAAGTCCCTGCTACGCAAACAGAAACTGCACACCGTTTGCGAAGAGGCGGCCTGCCCCAACTTGCCGGAATGTTTTGGCGGCGGCACCGCCACCTTCATGATCATGGGCGACATCTGTACCCGTCGTTGCGCTTTCTGCGATGTGGGTTTCGGCCGGCCCAATGCGTTGGATGCGCAAGAGCCGTTGCACTTGGCGGAGTCTGTGGAAAACTTGGGCCTGAATTATGTGGTGATTACCTCCGTGGACCGGGATGATCTAGCCGACGGCGGCGCGGAACACTTTGCCGAGTGCATCCGCCAGGTGCGAGCGCTTACCCCAGAGACCCGCATCGAAATCCTCACCCCAGACTTTCGCCCCTGCCTGGACACCGCCGTGGAGATTCTCGCTGAAACCGCGCCGGACGTGTTTAACCACAATATTGAAACCGTTCCGGAGCTATATAAGCACATCCGCCCCGGCGCCCGTTATCAACACTCCCTGGATTTGCTTAAACGCTACAAGGCTCTGCGCCCGGATGTGAGCACCAAAAGCGGCATCATGGTGGGGTTGGGTGAAACGTTCGAGCAGGTCATCAATACCATCAAAGATCTGCGAACCCATGATGTGGACATGATCACCATTGGCCAATATCTGCAGCCCAGCAAGCACCACGCTCCGGTGGATCGCTTCGTACACCCGGACGAATTCCGGGAGTATGCCCGCGTGGCCAACGAACTAGGCTTCACCTCGGTTGCCTCCGGGCCCATGGTGCGCAGTTCCTACCATGCTGATTTACAGCATAAAGGGGTGGATGTTGGCCTATACAAACCCTAATTCAAAGGCCGGGCTTACTGGCACCACCGATTAAATGTACGTTTCGTACTAGCGGCCCACTGACTCGGCTCGGGCTTTGCATTACGCTAGCGGTCTATGTAACACGCTTACCCCAGCAGTTGTTGCCGTTACGATTTTGAAGGTCCCCTTGTCATGCCGAGAAGCGCAGTCCGTAAACAGCCTAACATCGTTCTTACTTCAACCCTTCTCGGCATTTTTCTGCTGCTCGGCACCTTGCTTGCCGGCTCCGCACAAGCGGATATTCCGGCGCCAGTCATGGCCCCAGTATTGGAAGTCGCGGAAAGCCTGGAGCTTGCCGAAACCGACCTGGCAGTAGCTTCCATCCCCCTGGATGGACCCGGAAAAGCCCGTTTCATGAATGCGGACATACCCCTAAACCCCGGCTCCATCATGAAGGTCATTACCACCTACGCGGCGCTAGAATTACTGGGTCCCACGTTTCAATGGCACACTCGCCTGTACACCGACGGTACCATTGAGGGGGAAACCCTCAGCGGTAACCTGTATTTTGTTGGCAGCGGGGACCCTAAACTCACCGAAGAGCGGTTATGGCTACTGCTGCGGGAGTTGCGTGCCATGGGTATCACCCACATCACCGGTGACCTGATTTTGGATGGCAGCGTGTTCAACCTGCCCAATGGCATTACCGCCTTTAATGATGACGGTGACAACCCCAACGCACCCTTCCTGGTGGAACCCAACGGCTTGCTCACCAACTTGAATGTGTTGCGCATCCGGGCCCGAGCAGACAACCGCGGCATTCATACTTGGACCGAACCGGCCCTCAATGGCATCCACATCAACAACCAACTGGTACTGCGCGAGTACGGCCATTGCCCTCGCCGCTATCAATTTGACTATGAACCTACCACCCGTGATGACGGCTCAATAAGCATCACGGTCACCGGCGTGCTGCCCGTAGGGTGTAGCACCAGCAGCTATCTGTCTCTGCTAAGCCAGCCCGCCTATACCGGTGCCCTACTCTCTAGCCTGTGGCAGCAGCTTGGCGGTACCCTTTCAGGAACCATCCGCGAAGGCCTGCGCCCTCGAGCAGACACAGAACTACTCGTCACCACCTCATCGCGTGATTTGGTCACTATGGTCCGCGATATTAATAAGTGGAGTAATAATGTGATGGTGCGCCAGGTCTTCCTGACGTTGGGCGCCAAGCACCGTCAGCCCGGCGATAAAGACGATCTTGCCGCCGCAGAGCGTGAAATTCGCGCCTGGCTAGCCCATAAAGGTATCGACAGCCGGAGTATGGTCTTTGAAAATGGGGCCGGCTTGTCACGCATTGAGCGCATCACCGCCCGTCAAATGGCCCAACTACTGCAACAGGCCTGGGAAAGCCGCTTTGCCGCAGAACTAATTGCCTCCCTGCCACTGGTGGCCATGGATGGCACAATGCGTCGCAGGCTGGGTAACGCTAACATGGCTGGCATGGGCCACATTAAAACCGGCTCTTTGCGTAATGTGCGCTCCATCGCAGGGTTCACCCGCGATGAAGACAACACCACCTGGGCAGTGGTGGCCATGGTGAACAACCCTCGCGCGTGGCAAAGCGAGCCGGTACTTGATGCGTTCATCGAACAAGTGCACCTATCCACGCGCCCTAAAAGCATAAACACCGCCCGGCAATAAATCGTCCCCCCGCAGGGTCGATGGCCCTGCTTTATTCTACTGTGCGTTTTCCCTATGCTGAGCACATAAGGAGCTTTCAGAAGCCCCGTATCTGCCCCCCTCCAAACCCGTTGAAGATAACTCAAAGCAAATGTTCAAATGCTTGGCGAAAGAGTATTCTAAAATGATAATACCGAAGGGAACTTGCTAGGGAGCATCACCATGAAAACCTACTTCGTCGCCGCCGTAATCGGCTGTACCCTGGCGTTTGCTGGCTGCCAGAGCCAACCGGAAGCGCCGATCGACCCCAAAGCGCAGAAAAAGGTCTATAGCGGGATTCTTCCCTGCGCGGATTGTTCCGGAATTCACACCACGCTGATCCTATACCGGGATCAATACGATACCCCCACCCGTTTTGAACTCAGTGAAGAGTATATGAGCGGCTCCACCGTGAAACTAAATGTGGTGGAACGCGGGGAATGGACCTCACACAAATACCAGGAAGGCGTTAGCCAGGAAGATGTGTACACCATCAATCCTGAAGACGACGATGCACGACGTCAATACATCAAGGATGCGATCAATGCCGTTGAACAATTGGATTCATCTGGGAATCGTATCCAGTCAAATTTGAATTACCGCCTGCTCAGCAAGTAACTCCCATAGGCGCATAAGAAAGGCGCCTCGGTTCCTTTTTATTTGCTTGCTCTGGCCGCCCAACCCCCCTTCCGGCTCAGCGTGCACAGCACGCGCCCTAGCACTAGTGGCAATAAACCTTCGAAGATGCGGCATTTTGCCGCTATCTGTGAATGCATCCCAAATAGGAATGACTTGCATTAAGGGGTTGAACATCATAGTATTGCGAACCCTTATTCAATCCTTGGCGCTGAGTCATTGCCACACCGCCACATAGCCCTGCGTTATCAAGCGGTTATTATTAAGTGGCGATATGCAAGGCCTGTTTTACCCGATACCGGGCACCTAATTATTTGCCCATAGCTGGAGTTTTCCATGCCCCAGATTTCCCTACAGTTACCGGAATGGTTTATTAGTGGCGGCGCCACTATGTGGGTTCTGGCCCTGCTCTCCGTGATTGCCTTGGCAACGTTCATCTCCAAGATCTTGCAGTTCGCCCGCATTCGCCCTGGCAATAGTCGCCAGGCAGACCAGTTGCTTAGCGCAATACGCCAAGGCAAACCGACCAGCAAACCCGACAAATTAACCAGTCCCATCGACCGAGTGCTCTGGCAGTGCTGGGAAAACCGTAACCTGGATGAGGCTGCTTGGCAGGAAGAAAGCCTACGCTTGGCCCGCAGCGGCCTGGATGAGTTACGCGGCGGCTTGCGTGTGCTGGAAGTGATTAGCGCCATTGCTCCGCTGCTAGGCCTTCTGGGCACCGTATTCGGCATGATTGGCGCCTTCCAAGCCCTGGAGATGGCCGGCTCACAGGTGGACCCCTCCATTCTGTCCGGGGGTATCTGGGAAGCCCTGCTGACCACCGCCGCCGGCCTCACCGTGGCAATCCCAACCTTGGCTGCATTCCACTGGGCCGACCGCAGCATCGAACAATGCCGCGAGAAAATGCAGGATCGACTGTCGCGTTTGAAAGTATTGCGCAACAACCACACGGCTCCCGAGCCTCTGGAAGAGGAACGCGACCCGTCGGTGTCGCATGCATATTGAACCTGAGCGTCATCGCACGCCCTTTATCAGCCTGACACCACTAATTGATGTGGTGTTTATCCTGCTGGTGTTCTTCATGCTCGCCACCCGTTTCGGGCAATACCATGACCTGCCTGTTAACGTGCAACCCGCAGACAGCACCGAGCAACCGGACGAACAATGGTTAATCATCAACGTGCAGGCCAACGGTATGCTGACCCTTAATGATGTCAGCTTTACCCCGGCCGCGGTTGCAGACCGGCTGGATACCAGCAAGACCAAGGTATGGGTCACAGTGAATCCAGAGGCCACTCTGCAACAGGCACTGACCGCTGTAGACGCCATGAAGGCCGCCGGCGTTCGCGATGTTCAACTGGAGCTGTTGCCATGATGATCATGGAAACCTCATCACGCAGACCGCCACTGGAGCCGGTGCTGCCGCTGATCAATGTGGTCTTCCTGCTGTTGATCTTCTTCATGTTAGCCGGACAATTGGCCAAACGCCCCACCGTGACGGTGGAAGCACCGATGAGCCAGACCGCAAACGGCGAAGAAGCCCGGGATAAGTTGCTACTGGTGATACAGAACGATGGGCAATGGTTTGCTGAAGACAGCGCCGAACCGCTAAGCGACGCGGCATTGCAGGCACGACTTGGCGACAAGCCAGAAGATGCAGAAGTCCGCCTGCTGGCCGACGCAGGCGTAACCATGCAAGCCTTGCGCAGGCGTTTGGAAACCCTGCAAGGCATGGGTGTGGAACAGGTTCGGCTGGTGACGCAGAGTGACGCAGCAGCAGAAAGCGCCAGCAAGGTGGCACCATGAAACCCCGTAATCTCACCGCTTGGATCGTCTCCATTCTAATTCACGTCAGCGTGCTGGTTACCGTTGGCGCCATGACGCTTGCCGGTGGCCGCCCCGCAAAACCGGGCGTTAGTGAAATTGCCATTAACCTGTCTGCTCCACCAGCCCCAAAGGCTGCGCCGAAAGCGATACCGCCAAAGGCCCAGCCCGCCCCGCAACCGAGAGTCAAACCAAAACCAAAACCCAAGCCTACGCCCAAACCGGTCGCAAAACCGAAACCGGAACCCAAGCCAGAGCCAGCCCCACAACCTCAGGTAGCAGAAACTGCGGCCACGAAAACCGAGAATGAAGACACCCACGAAGAAGCCTCGGCACAGCCCCTGACTCAAGGCGCCAAAGGCATGGCGGGCGCCCCAGGAAAAGGAGTGCATCAATCCGGTGATACAGAAAATGCGCTCAACAAATACCTAGCAAAAGTGCGCGACACCATCGATTACAACAAGCAGTATCCGCACCGGGCTAAAATGCGCCGCCAACAAGGGACCGTTAAGGTGTCTTTTGTAATCAATGCGTCTGGGCGCGCCGAACAGGTAAAGATCACGAAAAGTTCCGGCAGTCGTATTCTGGACCGCGCCACCCAGGAGCTCGTTTCAAGGTTACGCTTCGACGCCCCCCCCAAAGAGCTGGATAGCAGCCTACCTGTACACGTTATTGCACCGGTGAATTACGATCTGAGCAATGGCTAACGCCATTACCTCGGCGGCGATCTCTTCCTCCGTCCCGAGTTGATCCCCTGCGCACCTGTCTTTACTGTTGAATGCTTGATTAAACAATCACGCTGTCTGGCACGCTATTACCCGCCCGCCGGGGCGGGTTTGCCTGCTCTCTCTTTTGAAGGAAACGCCTGTGAACGCATTAACTTTGGCACTGTTATTAAGCCTAGCAGCAGGTCTCAGCATGGCGGCGGGAGCTCTCATTGGCGTGCAGGAACATATCGCCAAAAGCTGGCTTGAGCAGGAAGTGCGCCACGGCGTTATCGCTTTTGGCGGCGGCGCTCTATTAGCGGCCGTGGCATTAGTGCTGGTTCCAGAAGCGGTCAAACACCATAGTGCTTTCTCCGCCACAGTCTTGTTCGCCAGTGGCGGGCTGGTCTTCATGTTTATTGACCGGGCCTTGGCGAAACGCGGTGGCGCTCTGTCACAATTGTTAGCCATGTTGCTAGATTTTGTCCCGGAAGCCATCGCTCTAGGGGCGGCGCTGGCCAGTGGCGGTAGCCAGGCTTACCTGCTGGCGTTCCTGATTGGCATGCAAAACATGCCGGAAGGGTTCAATGCCTATCGGGAAATCTACAATAGCAAGGGCAACACACTGTCTAAAAGCCGCATCGTGCTGGCTTTCGCTTGCATGGCCCTGCTGGGCCCATTAAGTGCCTGGCTCGGCTTTGAGATCCTGGTGAATCAACCCTTTATTCTCGGCGGTATCATGCTGTTTGCCAGCGGTGGCATTCTCTATCTGACCTTCCAGGATATCGCCCCGCAAGTGCCACTGGAAAAACACTGGATGCCAGCTCAAGGGGCTGTAGCCGGTTTTGCGCTGGGGCTAGTTGGCCACCTCCTAGTGCAGTAAGCCTAAAGTTGAAACGCGACAGCAGCTACCATCAACTAAACATTAACGCCTAGCACGCGTTTTAACGTTCAACTCACTCCCCCCAACGCTTCACTAAGGTTTGTTCCACACCAAGATGATCCAGTAGCCGGGCAACCATAAAGTCCACCAGATCATCCACGCTTTGTGGTTGATGATAAAACCCAGGCGCGGCGGGCATGATGGTGACGCCAAGGCGGGAAAGTTTAAGCATGTTTTCCAGGTGGATCGCGGAGAAAGGCGATTCCCGGGGGACCAGAATCAATTTTCGACCTTCCTTTATGGCCACATCCGCAGCCCGCTCGATCAGATTATCACTGGCCCCCATCGCAATGGCTGACAAGGTCCCCGTAGAGCAGGGGCAGACCACCATGGCTGCAGGAGCTCCGCTGCCGGAAGCCACCGGCGCCGTCCATTGTTCCAACCCACAAACGACCAGCTGTCCCTTTTCTGTCTTTACCCAATCGCGCAACGCCTGCTCAGCGTTGCCGGTACCCGCAGGCAATTTCAATGCCGTCTCAGTGCCAATGACCACTCGCGCAGCCTTGGAAAGTAGAACGAACACCTCACAGTCCGCCTCCAGCAAACACTGCAGCAAACGTAACCCGTAAGGTGCTCCGGAGGCACCGGTAAAAGCTAACGTCACCCGATGTGTCATAAACCCATCCCGACACCTCTGGCCATCATCACTGCCAGAATCGGCATCAATATAACCAAATGAATTTCTGCCACCAGCACGCCACGCAGGTTGCGTTGCAGCTTGTCATCAATCACAGGGACATGGCCTGCTTTAACTGTTTTTCGCCAACCCAGAAGCACCTTAGTGGGATACAAGCTCAACAAGGCGATCAACACGAAGAGCGTCACCTTGCCATGAAACCAAGGGTTAGTGAGATAAAAGTCCCAGCCCTTTTCCGTCCAGCCCGCCCGGGCCAAGCCACTGATCAATACCGTTAGCGCCGACAGGCCATAACCAATATCCAGCCATAAGAGCGTGCGAATATTGCGTTCATTGATGCCGGTTCGCCACAGCAACAACTCGCCATACAAGCAAGCAAAGAGCATCAGGATGCTTAGGTAATGCACCGATGCCCAAAGTACCGACCAGAACATGACAACCTCCTAAACGCTCGAAACGAGCGACACGTTTCAAGCCTCAACACGGACAAAATGAATACGTTTGCAATTTTCTCCCGGCACTCAAGACAAAAGCGCGGGCACAGACGCGTCAAGACGCTTACTACTATCATTTGCAGCAACGTGAGGCTTGTCTGTCGCTGTTACTCAGCCAACGCATCCAGCAGCTTCTGGTGAATGCCACCAAAGCCGCCGTTGCTCATCACCACCACGCTCAGTGGCTCGCCTTTGTGACTTGCTACCTTGGCAATAATATCATCCAGCGATTCGGTCACCGTTGCCGGCACCGGAGCTTCACTGAGCACCGAATCCAGCGACCAGTTCAAGCCCGGCGGCTGATACCAGATTACCTCATCAGCGCATCCGGTGCTGCCCGCCAAAGCGGCCTTGTGGCTCCCTAGGCGCATGGTATTAGAGCGAGGCTCAATAATGGCAAGTATTTTGCCGTTACCCACCTTGCGCCGCAGTCCATCTAGCGTGGTGGCAATGGCCGTGGGGTGATGGGCAAAATCGTCGTAAACCCGCACCCCGCCCACTTCACCACGCAATTCCATGCGCCGCTTCACACCCACAAACTCCGATAACGCTGCCGCGCCATCCGCCAAAGTCACACCCACATGGCGGGCGGCCAGCAACGCAGCCATTCCGTTGTTCACACTGTGACGGCCAGTTTGCTCCCAACGCACCTGCGCCACCGGTTCACCGCTTTCAAGCACCGTAAAGCTCGAGCCATCGGCCTGATCCAGGCGGTAGCCCAGCGCTTCCTCTTTACCAAAGCGCTCCACGTTACTCCAGCAGCCTTTTTCCAGGGTCTCCTCCAGCGCAGCTTCTCCATGGGGCAGAATCAAGCGACCGGTGGACGGCACAGTACGAATCAGGTGATGGAACTGGGTTTGAATAGCGGCCAGATCCGCAAAAATATCCGCGTGATCAAATTCCAAATTATTAAGAATTACCGTGCGCGGACGGTAGTGGACAAACTTGCTGCGCTTGTCAAAAAACGCCGTATCGTATTCGTCTGCTTCCACCACAAAGAAAGGCGTCTCACCCAACCGGGCCGATACTCCGAAATTGCCGGGTACACCGCCAATCAAATAACCAGGCTTTAAACCCGCATATTCCAAGATCCAGGCCAGCATGGAACTGGTGGTGGTTTTACCATGGGTTCCGGCAACAGCTAGCACCCAGCGACCGGGAAGCACCACCTCTTGGAGCAGTTGCGCCCCTGAGGTATAGGGTAAGCCGCGATCCAGTACTGCTTCCACTGCCGGGTTGCCACGGCTTAACGCATTGCCGATAACCACTAGATCCGGCGCCGGTTCCAGTTGCGACGGATCATACCCTTGGGTCAAGGCAATACCCGCCGCTTCCAATTGATCGCTCATGGGCGGGTAAACGTTTTGGTCACTGCCAGTAACCTGATGCCCCTGAGCTTTAGCCAGCTGCGCCAGCGACCCCATAAAGGTGCCGCAAATACCGAGAATATGAATATGCATGAGAAGGAACTGCCAACATTTAGATTCCTTGCACCATAACGGCAAGGGCTCCCAAGGTGAAGTGCCAGCACGGTCTAATCCCTGTTGAACCTATTGTCTAATGCAACAGCTCCTAATTTTGCCGCATATATCCAAGCATGGTGGACCGTAAGGTGCCGAACATCCCCTTCCAAAAGACACAGGATAAATAAGAGAAAACAAAATAGTCCGTCGTTAGTGCTGCTCTCTATGCGCGAAGATCTGAAAGGTATCATGACTGGAATCCCTCCAGTCAAAAAATTGCATTCTAGTTGAGTCCAAGTACACTCCTGTGCGCCATCACAAATATAAATATAAACTCAGCCTTTACACTGGCTATAACCTAATACAATAAGAGGCAGCCATGTCGATCATCCTCCGACGCCTGGTCATGGTCACCGCTTTGCTATTCAGCACCAGCCAGACGCAAGCCTGGTCCTGGTTGGGAAAAGACAAAGACACAAGCTATGCAAACACTCGCTACCCCATTGTTCTGGTGGGCGGCCTCATTGCTTTTGATGATATTGCCGGTATCGATTATTTCTACGGTATCGCTGATGATATGCGCGATTACGGCGCCGAAGTCTACGAGAGTAATGTAAGCGCACTACAAAGCAATGAATACCGCGGTGAAGAATTAATCATCCAGATTGAAAATTATCTAGCCGTCACAGGTGCAACAAAAGTGAATCTTGTCGGCCATTCTCAAGGGGCGGGCACGGCGCGATATGTTGCCGCCGTTCGTCCGGACATCATCGCATCGGTCACCTCAGTGCACGGTGAAAATCGTGGAACTCCTGTTGCTGACATCCTTCGCGGGTTGATACCGCAAGGCAGTGCAGCGGAAGAGCTCGCAGACATGGTTGCCAACGGGTTTGGGTTCCTATGGGAGTTAGCATCCGGGGGGCCCAACGCAAAGAGTCAATCCACCAAAGCGGTGCTCGTGGCGTCAACCACCGAAGGCATGGCCGCGTTCAACCAGCGCTACCCTCAAGCCATGCCCACCTCCGCCTGCGGCACTAGTGGTGAACATGCGGTCAACGGAGTGCGTTACTGGTCTTGGGGAGGCACAGGTGTGCGCACCAACCTACTCGATCCCTTCGATAGTGTATTGGTCACCGTCACCCAGTTTGCCTTCTCATCTGGGGTTGAACATGACGGCGTGCTGCCCCTGTGCGGTATGTACCTTGGCAAACCCATTCGACATGACTATCGCCATAACCATGCGGATGCTATCCGCCAGCTGTTTGGTTTGCTTGGCTGGGAAACTGATCCCAAAACATTATATCGCAACCACGCTAACCGCCTGAAAAATGCAGGACTTTAACAAGCATTCCCTCAGAGGGTCGCTCTTTACAGGACCCTCTGCATTGAGTCTGAGTCATGACACGAACATTTGTTCTACTTATCGCAATAGTGCTCTCAGCTAGCAGCTTATTCTGGGGCTTTCAGCACCTAACTGCTTCCCCTCTTCCGCTACCCACAGCGAGTAACACGAACACCCAAATCAGCACCACTTACACTGCCACAATTGAAGCGGGAAGAGCAGCTAAGCAGACGCTAAATCTAGCCCAAATGCTGACAAATACTTCGTTAGCGGGCACGCAAGTCCCTGGAAGTCTAACGATCGATGCCCTGGGCCGCCTGATTCCAGACAACCACAGCAAAGCTGTCATGGATTATTTCTTATCTTTGAGTGGAGAAATGCCTGACGCGTCAATCCGCAGACTGCTGGAACACTGGGCCCGACACAACGCGGGGCAACTTGCCGCCGCTGACTTGCTGACACTGTTTGATCAATATCATTATTATCGGTCCCGATTAGCTAACAGCGATTACGCCGCACATTATTTGAATAAGAACAGCGGGGATATTCGCAACAAGCTTGAACAACGACAAAAACTGCGCAATGACACATTTGGGACCGATATAGCTGCAGCTTTGTTCGCAGATGAGGACCGCTACGATAGGGTCAGTTTGCAGCGCAACCAGATCCTGACATCGCGTCGTTCTGAGAAAGAAAAGGCTGACGCCCTGCAAGAGCTTCGCAAGGCGCTACCCGAAGCCTTGGCAAAACAACACCAGCGGCAGTACGATTTGCAACGCCTCACAGCCCATGAGCAATCCATAAAACAACAAGGCGCTAATGCCGCCGATCTCTATGCTTTCCGCCAACGCCAATTTGGTGATGCTGCGGCCCTGCGTCTGCAGGCGTTAGATGAGCAACGTACCCTTTGGCAAAGTCAGTACCAGAATTACGCGCGACAGCGAGACCAGATCAATTCCGCAGCCATAGACATTGCGGACAAACAGAAGCAGTTACAGGCTTTGCGTAGCAGATTATTTACCCACAGTGAACAACAGCGTGCAGCCGCGTTAGACCGTATGCAATAGCCAACATAGATAGAAGAAACATCGTCAAACTAGCTCCTTGCGGTTGTTTCGCTGAGACCGTCTGAGCACGGTAAAAATAATCCCATTCAAGCTTTCCCTCTATCACAACCATAAAAAAGGGCCGCTAACGCGACCCGCTAAGAGAAGTTTTACTGCCGTAAAACCCTTCAAACCTTAATGGCTAATCATCCATGGCCTGGCTGACGGAAACATCTTGTTGCCTTCAGCGGTATAGAATAGCTTGGACTTGCGCTTGTGATGACAGCAGCCTTGATCTTTTTCTGAATGCTGATTGCCTTGTCGAGGCTCATGCATCGCCTTCTCATTACGTGCAATGGCCTGGCGTTTTTCCGGGGCCATATCCAGCACCTCTGGGGGCACCATAATCACCCGCGCTGACAACGCACCACAGGTCGGGCACATGGCGCAATCACCGGAAGCCTGCATGGGAACGAGGTCATGGAACAAGCCGTGCTCAACACATTTATAGTCATAAAGGGGCATGATCACTCCTGTATAAATTACTTATCTTTCGATAATGGGATGTCAACACTGCCGGCCACACTATGCTGTGGACCATCCATACCCGGCTTAATATCAAAGTCGAAAATATCCGTTGGCAACCAAAGAGTGGCACAGGCATTGGGCACATCCACTACGCCACTAATATGTCCCTGGACAGGAGCACAACCGAGCAAAGCATAGGCTTGAGCACCCGTATAACCGAATTTCTTTAGGTACTCAATCGCATTGAGGCACGCCTGACGATACGCCACATGCACGTCTAAATAATGCTGCTTGCCTTGTTCATCTACAGAGATACCTTCAAATATTAAGTAATCGTCATACTTGGGCGCCATAGGGCTGGGCTTAAAGATAGGATTCTTAATTCCGTATTTTTCCATACCTCCTTTAATGATGTTCACCCGTAAATGGATCCAGCCAGCCATCTCAATGGCTCCACAGAACGTAATCTCACCATCACCCTGGCTAAAATGCAGATCCCCCACGGACAGCCCCGCATCCTTCACATAAACGGGGAAATAAACCTGCGAGCCCCTCGACAAATCTTTAATGTCACAGTTACCACCATGCTCACGGGGCGGTACGGTACGGGCGCCTTCAGCAGCAGCTTGGGCTTTCGCGTCACCGCTTAACTTACCCATGTGCGCCGTATCAGCATAAGGTAAGTTAGCCAACCCAGGAACACGATCAGGCTCGGTATCGTAAAGTGCTTTTTCCCGGGTGTTCCACTCTTCAAGCATTTCCTTCGACGGCAAACAACCTATAAGACCCGGGTGAATCAGGCCGGCAAACTCCACGTTGGGAATATGGCGGGACTTGGTGAACATACCATTGAAATCCCAGATGGATTTCTGAGCTTCAGGAAAATGTTCGGTAAGAAAGCCACCGCCATTTTGCTTGGAAAAGAAACCATTAAAGCCCCATTGGCTTTCATCAAAAGTGCCGATATCAAGGATATCCACCACCAGAAGATCACCGGGCTCGGCGCCTTCGACACCCACAGGTCCGGTTAGAAAGTGCACCTGAGTCAAGTCGACATCACGAACATCGTCAGCACTATCGTTATTCTCGATCTGCCCACCCGTCCAGTCATGACATTCCAAGATAAAATCATCACCAGGCTTCACCATTTTCGCCATGGGGATATCCGGGTGCCAACGATTATGAACGTTTTCGTTTTCGTAAGGCGATTGTTTCAGGTCAATCTTGATAATCGTTTCAGCCATAATCAAAGCTCCTTAGCGAATCATTTAGGTCGAGTGGGCATCAACACGATCACTATTAATGAAACCTCCAAGGACAACCATGAGTTAATAGCACAGCACACCTACGTCATTTGACGTAGGTGTGCTGTTAACAAACTAATGAAGCAGGATATAAAAGCCCGCTAGGAATGGCATCTATAGGTATGCGGGCCCTCCGCTGAGGATAGCCTACAAACAGAGCGTGACAAGAACGGTTGGGGAGCGCCTAAAGCACTGGTGACGATTGAGTGATTCGGGTGGGGCTTGCATCGATGGTTATAATTTGATTTTAGGCTGCCCGGACAGGCGCCAATAAAAAAACCCCCGCCACTGACGCGACGAGGGTTTTTCTGTATTTAAGAGCCTGACGATGACCTACTCTCGCATGGGGAAGCCCCACACTACCATCGGCGATGTACTGTTTCACTTCTGAGTTCGGCATGGGATCAGGTGGTTCCAATACTCTATGGTCGTCAGGCAATCTGGTTTGGTTTTCCTGATTAAATCAGGAGGACCAAATAGGTTGCCTTCCCGGTGTTTTACCTAGGTAAATACTGCACACCGGCAAAGCCAAATTGGGTAACGAGAAGTTTGCTATTCAACTGCAAGGTTAGTTATCTCTCACACCGTATCTTTGCGTTACCTGGCGATAAGCCGAGTAACTGCTTTGGTGTTATATAGTCAAGCCTCACGGGCAATTAGTACTGGTTAGCTTCACGCCTTACAACGCTTCCACACCCAGCCTATCAACGTTGTGGTCTTCAACGGCCCTTCAGGGGAATCAAGTTCCCAGGGAGATCTCATCTTGAGGGAGGCTTCCCGCTTAGATGCTTTCAGCGGTTATCCCGTCCGAACGTAGCTACCCGGCAATGCCACTGGCGTGACAACCGGAACACCAGAGGTTCGTCCACTCCGGTCCTCTCGTACTAGGAGCAGCTCCTCTCAAATCTCCAACGCCCACGGCAGATAGGGACCGAACTGTCTCACGACGTTCTAAACCCAGCTCGCGTACCTCTTTAAATGGCGAACAGCCATACCCTTGGGACCGGCTTCAGCCCCAGGATGAGATGAGCCG
Organism: Alcanivorax borkumensis SK2; assembly: GCF_000009365.1. Classification (NCBI taxonomy): domain Bacteria; kingdom Pseudomonadati; phylum Pseudomonadota; class Gammaproteobacteria; order Oceanospirillales; family Alcanivoracaceae; genus Alcanivorax; species Alcanivorax borkumensis. The sequence continues at coordinate 2,258,292 of NC_008260.1, forward strand.
ACATCGAGGTGCCAAACACCGCCGTCGATATGAACTCTTGGGCGGTATCAGCCTGTTATCCCCGGAGTACCTTTTATCCGTTGAGCGATGGCCCTTCCATACAGAACCACCGGATCACTAAGACCTGCTTTCGCACCTGCTCGACTTGTAGGTCTCGCAGTCAAGCACCCTTCTACCTTTACGCTCGTTGCACGATGTCCGACCGTGCTGAGGGTACCTTTGTGCTCCTCCGTTACTCTTTGGGAGGAGACCGCCCCAGTCAAACTACCCACCACACAATGTCCCCGATCCCGATAAGGGACCTAGGTTAGAACCTCAAACATGCCAGGCTGGTATTTCAAGGACGACTCCACAGTAACTAGCGTCACTGCTTCAAAGTCTCCCAGCTATCCTACACAAACAGGTTCAAAGTCCACTGTGAAGCTATAGTAAAGGTTCACGGGGTCTTTCCGTCTAGCCGCGGGTACACAGCATCTTCACTGCGATTTCGATTTCACTGAGTCTCGGGTGGAGACAGCGCCCCCATCATTACGCCATTCGTGCAGGTCGGAACTTACCCGACAAGGAATTTCGCTACCTTAGGACCGTTATAGTTACGGCCGCCGTTTACCGGGGCTTCGATCAAGAGCTTCGCCGAAGCTAACCCCATCAATTAACCTTCCGGCACCGGGCAGGCGTCACACCCTATACGTCCGCTTACGCGTTTGCAGAGTGCTGTGTTTTTAATAAACAGTTGCAGGGGCCTTTTCACTGCGACCGCCGATAGCTCAGAGAGCAAGTCTCATCACCTTCAGCGGCGTACCTTCTCCCGAAGTTACGGTACCACTTTGCCTAGTTCCTTCACCCGAGTTCTCTCAAGCGCCTTAGAATACTCATCCCAACCACCTGTGTCGGTTTGGGGTACGGTTCCTTATAACCTGAAGCTTAGAAGATTTTCCTGGAAGCATGGCATCAACCACTTCCCGGTCACAAAGGACCAGTGGTCTCGACTCTCAGCCTTAAGGTGCCGGATTTGCCTAACACCTCAGCCTACAGCCTTTCCCCGGGACAACCAACGCCCGGTAGGCATAGCCTTCTCCGTCTCTCCATCGCAGTTATAAGAAGTACGGGAATATTAACCCGTTTCCCATCAGCTACGCATTTCTGCCTCGCCTTAGGGGCCGACTCACCCTGCGCCGATTAGCGTTGCGCAGGAAACCTTGGTCTTTCGGCGTGGGAGTTTTTCACTCCCATTATCGTTACTCACGTCAGCATTCGCACTTGTGATATCTCCAGCATGCTTCTCAACACACCTTCACAGACTTACACAACGCTCCCCTACCCCGCATACATAGTATGCAGCCGCAGCTTCGGTATCCAGTTTGAGCCCCGTTACATCTTCCGCGCAGGCCGACTCGACTAGTGAGCTATTACGCTTTCTTTAAAGGGTGGCTGCTTCTAAGCCAACCTCCTAGCTGTCTGAGCCTTCCCACATCGTTTCCCACTTAACTGGAATTTGGGGACCTTAGCTGGCGGTCTGGGTTGTTTCCCTCTTCACGACGGACGTTAGCACCCGCCGTGTGTCTCCCGGATAGTACTCACTGGTATTCGGAGTTTGCATCGGTTTGGTAAGTCGGGATGACCCCCTAGCCGAAACAGTGCTCTACCCCCAGTGGTATTCGTCCGAGGCGCTACCTAAATAGCTTTCGGGGAGAACCAGCTATCTCCGA